>CAZPPH010000208.1:0-4675 GCA_964588375.1 uncultured Rhodobacterales bacterium
GCCCGTCCGCTGCGCCGGAAAGAGCGGCTGAAGCTCGAGGCGGCGACATGAAGCTGACCGTCTGGACATACGAGGGCCCGCCCCATGTCGGCGCGATGCGCGTCGCGACCGGAATGAAGGGTCTTCACTACGTCCTCCACGCCCCCCAGGGCGACACCTACGCCGACCTTCTCTTCACCATGATCGAGCGGAGGGGCCACCGCCCGCCGGTCACCTACACGACATTTCAGGCCCGCGACCTCGGCTCGGACACGGCGAACCTCTTCCGCGAGGCGGCTCAGGACGCCTACGCGCGCTTCAGCCCGCAGGCGATGATCGTCGGCGCGTCCTGCACCGCCGAACTCATCCAGGATGACCCGGGCGGACTCGCCGAGGCCCTCGGCCTGCCGATCCCGGTCATTCCGCTCGAGCTTCCCTCCTACCAGAGGAAGGAGAACTTCGGCGCCGACGAGACGTTCTTCCAGATCGTGCGCCACCTCGCCACCGAGCAGGAAAAGACCGCGCAGGTCACGGCGAACATCCTCGGCCCCACCGGTCTCGGCTTCCGCCACCGCGACGACATCGAGGAAGTCACGGCACTTCTGTCGGACATGGGCATCTCGGTGAACGTGACCGCCCCCATGGGGGCGAGCCCCGCCGACATCACCCGCCTGCCCGCGGCCCATTTCAACGTGCTTCTCTACCCCGAAACGGGCGAGGCCGCCGCCCGCTGGCTCGAACGCACCCACGACATGCCTTTCACCAGGACCGTGCCCATCGGTGTCGGTGCGACCCACGATTTCCTCGCGGAAATCGCCGAGATCACCGGCAGGCCCGTCGTCGCGGACACCTCCCGCCTGCGGCTGCCCTGGTATTCGGCCTCGGTCGATTCGACCTACCTCACCGGCAAGCGCGTCTTCGTCTTCGGCGATGCCACCCACGTGAAGGCCGCCGCCCGCATCGCCCGCGACGAGATGGGTTTCGAGGTCGCGGGTCTCGGCTGCTACAACCGCGAATTCGCCCGCGATATCCGCGCGATGGCCAAGGATTTCGGCGTCGAAGCCCTCATCACCGACGACTACCTCGAGGTCGAGCGCACCATCGAGGCGCTCGCCCCCGAGATGATCCTCGGCACGCAGATGGAGCGCCACATCGGCAAGCGCCTCGGCATCCCCTGCGCGGTGATCTCCGCCCCCGTCCACGTCCAGGACTTCCCCGCCCGCTATTCGCCCCAGGCCGGATGGGAGGGCGCCAACGTCATCTTCGACACCTGGGTCCACCCTCTGGTGATGGGCCTCGAGGAGCACCTTCTGCACATGTTCCGCGAAGACTTCGAGTTCCACGACGAGGCCGGGCCGAGCCACCATGGCGGTCACGCACCCGCGGCGAAGACGGAGGGGGGCCAGCCCCCCGCTGATCGTGCCGATCAGCCCCCCCGGGATATTTCCGGGCCAGTGATGGACGGAACGGCGACCTGGCTCGCCGACGCCGAGAAGGAGTTGAAGAAGATCCCCTTCTTCGTGCGCGGCAAGGCCCGGCGCAACACCGAGAGCTTCGCCGCCGAGCGCGGCCTCGCCGAAATCAGCGTCGACACTCTTTACGAAGCGAAGGCCCATTATGCGAGATGACGGGTATATCCCCGGTTACCGGGTGGTCATCGTCACCCTCGACGCCCATGCGGCGGGGCCGGCCCGGAGGGTGACCGAGCGGCTGGCCGCGGATTTCCCCGGTCTGTCGGTGACAGTGCATGCCGCCGCCGAGTGGAGCGAGTGCCCCAAGGCCCTCGAAGCCGCCAAGGACGCGGTCCGCCACGCCAACATCGTTGTCGCGAATCTCCTCTTCATCGAAGAGCATGTCCGCGCCATCGAGCCCGAAATCGCTGCGGCGCGCGAGACCGCCGACGCGGTGATCGGCGTCATCGCCGACCCCGCCATCGTGAAGCTCACGAAAATGGGCGATCTCGACATGGCAAAGCCCGCCACGGGCATCTCGAAAATTCTGAAAAGGCTCCGCGGCTCCTCGAAGCCGTCTGCCTCTTCGGGCGAAAAGCAGATGCGCATGTTGCGCCGGCTGCCGAAGATCCTGCGGTTTCTCCCCGGCAAGGCGCAGGACCTGCGCGCCTGGTTTCTCTCGATGCAGTACTGGCTCGGCGGGTCCGACGACAACATCGAAGAGATGATCCGCTTCCTCGTCACCCGCTACGGCACCGCCACCGGGTTCGTGTCGCGCGAGGCGAAAGCCCCCATCGACTACCCCGATGTCGGTCTCTACCACCCCCGGGCGAAGGGCCGCATCGTCACCGATCCCGCCGACCTGCCCGGGCCGAAAGAGCCGGTGGCCACCGTCGGCCTGCTGATGCTGCGCTCCTACATCCTGTCGTCGGACTGCGCGCATTACGACGCCGTCATCGAGGCGTTCGAGGCGAAGGGCATCCGTTGCCTGCCCGCCTTCGCCGGCGGCCTCGACGGCCGGCCCGCCATCGACCGCTATTTCACCGAAGGGCGGGTCGACGCGCTGGTGTCGCTCACCGGCTTCAGCCTCGTTGGCGGACCCGCCTACAATGACAGCGATGCGGCCGTGACGACGCTTTCCGGTCTCGATCTGCCCTACATCGCCGCACAGCCGCTGGAGTTTCAGACGCTCGGGCAGTGGGCCGCCTCCGAAGGCGGGCTCGGGCCGGTGGAGACGACGATGCTGGTCGCCCTGCCCGAGATCGACGGTGCGAGCAATCCAACCGTGTTCGCCGGCCGGCATGGCCCGGAAGGCTGCAACGGTTGCGAACTGGGCTGCTCGGCGGTCGGCAGCGACCGCACCATGGCGCCGTGCCGGGAACGCATCGAGAGTCTCGCCGAAAAGACCCTCAGGCTGGCGCGACTTCGCCGGAAGGAAAACGCCGACAAGAAGGTCGGCATCGTGCTCTTCGGTTTCCCGCCCAATGCCGGGGCGGTCGGAACGGCTGCCTACCTCTCGGTTTTCGAAAGCCTTTTCAATACGCTGAACGCCATGAAGGCCGAGGGCTACCAGGTCGAGGTTCCCGAAAGCGTGGATGCGCTGCGCAACGCCATTCTCCACGGCAATGCCGAAACGTATGGCCAGGAAGCGAATGTCGCCGACCAGGTAATGGCCGATTCGATCGTGCGGAACACCCCGGCCCTGAAGGCCGTCGAGGACGTCTGGGGGCCCGCCCCGGGGCGCATCCAGTCCGACGGGCGCGGCGTCTTCGTGCTCGGCCAGCAATTCGGCAACGTCTTCGTCGGCGTCCAGCCCGTCTTCGGCTACGAGGGCGACCCGATGCGGCTTCTCTTCGAGAAGGGCTTCGCGCCGACCCATGCCTTCGTACAGTTCTACCTCTGGCTCAGGAACACGCTGCAGGCCGACGTGATCCTGCATTTCGGGATGCATGGCGCGCTCGAGTTCATGCCCGGCAAGCAGGCGGGCCTCGGCGCGCGGGACTGGCCGGACCGGCTCATCGGCGAAATGCCGAACGTCTATCTCTACGCCGCGAACAACCCCTCCGAGGCGACGCTCGCGAAGCGTCGGTCGAACGCGGTCACGGTGACCCACCTCACCCCGCCGCTCGCAGCCTCGGGGCTCTACAAGGGGTTCGCCGAACTCAAGGACACGCTCACGCGCTGGCGCGGCCTCGCGCCGGATGCCCCCGAGCGCGACGACCTCGCAGCCCTCATCGGCGATCAGGCCGGAGCCGTGGATCTCGACGGATCGGACCCCGACAGGCTCTGGCTCACGCTTCTCGAAACCGAGGACGCCCTCATTCCCGACGGCCTGCACATCGTCGGCAAGCCGATGACCGACGCCGAGCGCACCGAGCACATGGCGGTGATGGCCGAGACCGACCCCGAGACACGTGCCCGCGTCGAGAAACTCCTCTCCGAGGACCACGAGCTTCCCGCACTGATGCGCGCCCTCGGCGCCCGCTTCATCCCGCCGGTGCCCGGCGGCGACCTCATCCGCTCCCCCGAGATCCTGCCCACGGGCCGCAACATTCATGCCTTCGACCCGTTCCGCATGCCCACGGCCTTCGCGCTGGCGGAAGGCGCGAAACAGGCCGATCTTCTGCTCGAAACCCACAGCGACCTGCCCCGCACGGTGGCGCTGGTGCTCTGGGGGTCGGACAACATCAAGTCAGACGGCGCGCCCATCGGACAGGCCCTCGCCCTCATGGGCGCGAAGCCCCGCTTCGACAGTTTCGGCCGCCTTTCGGGGGCCGATCTCATCCCTCTCGAAGAGCTCGGCCGGCCCCGGATCGACGTGGTGATGACCCTTTCGGGGATATTCCGTGACCTCCTGCCCCTGCAGACACGGATGCTCGCCGAGGCCGCGTGGAAGGCGGCGACCGCGGAGGAGCCTGCCGAAGCCAACTTCATCCGCGCCCATTCGCTCGCCTACGCGCAGGCCATGGGGGTCGACATCGAGACCGCGGCCCTTCGTGTCTTCTCGAACGCCGAAGGGGCCTACGGCTCGAACGTCAACGTCCTCGTCGACAGCTCGGCCTTCGCCGAGGAAGACGAGCTCGCCGACGCCTACGAGGCGCGGAAATCCTTCGCCTACGGCCGCGACGGCAAGGCGGCGAAGCAGTCCGCCCTTCTCCAGAAGGCCCTGAAAGACGTCGACCTCGCCTACCAGAACCTCGAATCGGTCGAACTGGGCGTGACCACGGTCGACCATTACTTCGACA
>CAZPPH010000209.1:0-4668 GCA_964588375.1 uncultured Rhodobacterales bacterium
CTCGACTGGGACGTGCATCACGGCAACGGAACCGAGGCGATCTTCCACGACCGCGCGGAGGTTCTGACGGTCTCGATCCACCAGGAGCGAAACTATCCCCTCGACACGGGGGCGTTCGACGACCGCGGGGAGGGCGCCGGCCTCGGCGCGAACCTCAATATCCCCCTGCCGCCGGGGGCGGGCCACGTCGCCTGGATGGCGGCGATGGAACGGCTCGCCCTGCCGGCCATCGAGTCCTTCGCCCCCGACCTCATCGTCGTCGCGTCGGGATACGACGCCGCCCTGGTCGACCCGCTCGGGCGGATGGTGCTGTCGGCGGCGAGCTTCCGGGCGATGACCGAGGCGACGATGGCCGTTGCAGACCGCGTCTCGCGGGGCCGGCTCGTCCTCGTCCACGAGGGCGGTTATTCAGAGGTCTACGCCCCGTTCTGCGGGCACGCCGCGATTGCGGCGCTTGCGGGAGCGGAGGGGCTCGAAGACCCGTTCGGCGCGGCGGTCGAGGCGCGCCAGCCGGCGGCGGATGTCGATCGGTTCCTGCTCCAGCGCATCGAGGCGATGGCCGCGGCGCTCTGAGGCGGACCGCTCATCCCGGCAGCGGCGGCCGCTTGCCCTTGACCCCGCTTGCGCCGTCCCCGACATGAAGCATCAGGAGATGCCATGCCACAGCCGACCCCCGAAGCCCTGACGTTTCTCAGAACACGCCGGTCCCGTCCGGCGAAGACGCTCGGCCTGCCCGTGCCCGGCCGGGACGAGCTGGCGGACCTTCTGACGATCGCGGCGCGCTCGCCCGACCACGGCAAGCTCGAGCCCTGGCGCTTCATCGTGCTCGAACGCGATGCCTGCCTGAGGCTCGCCGACGCCGCCGGGGCCCGCGGCGCCGAGCTGGCGCTCGATGCGGAGAAAACCCGGAAGATGGCCGGCCAGTTCGGCACCGCTCATCTCGCCGTCGCCATCGTCGCCTCTCCGAAACCATCGGAGAAGATTCCGCAGATCGAGCAGATACTTTCGGCCGGCGCGGTCTGTCTCGCCCTGCTCAACGCCTGCCTCGCAAGCGGATGGGGCGCGAACTGGCTCACCGGCTGGGCCGCCCATGACCGCGACTTCGTCCGCCGGGGCCTCGGCCTCGCCGATCACGAGACGATCGCGGGCTTCATCCATATCGGAACCGAGAGCGCGGCGCCGCCCGAACGCCCCCGGCCGGATGTCGCGGCGCTCACCACCTGGATGGACGCGTGAGATGATCGGCGATTTTCTCCGCGCGATCGGTCAGATGGGTGACCCGCGCTTCCGCGGCGTGCTCCTGCGCGGCATCGGGCTGACGCTGGCGCTGCTGATCGGCCTCGGCGCAGGCGTGTTCTACTTCGTCGACTGGATCATCCCCGACACGCTGACCCTGCCGCGTGTCGGGGAGCTCGACTGGGTCGACGATTTCGCCTCCGGCGCCTCGATCCTGCTGATGGTGGTGCTGTCGGCCTTCCTGATGGTGCCGGTGGCCTCGGCCTTCACCTCGATGTTCCTCGACGAGGTGGCGGACGCGGTGGAAGCCGAGCACTACCCTTACCTGCCGCCCGCGCCGCGGCTTCCGTTCGGCGAGGCGGTGCGCGACTCGCTGTCATTCCTCGGCGTTCTGGTCTTCGCCAATCTCGCCGCCCTCGTCCTCTACATCCTGTTCGTGCCCTTCGCGCCACTGATATTCCTTGCGCTCAACGGATACCTGCTCGGCCGCGAATACTTCCAGGTCGTCGCCATGCGCCGGCTCGGACGGGCGGGGGCCAGAGCGGCGCGGTCACGCCACGCAGGCGCCATCTGGCTGGCGGGCACGCTGATGGCGGTGCCGCTCACGATCCCCATCATCAACCTTCTCGTGCCGATCCTCGGGGCCGCGACCTTCACCCATCTCTTTCACCGTTGGGAGGCTAGCGCTCCGACGGAGGACGCATTCGGTTGAAGAAATCGAGGTCGCGGACGGTCACGAGTTCCGTCCAGATCACGCCGGCGACGATCGCCCAGATCACCACCGCGACATAGGTCGTCACCCGCGCCTTCTTCCACATGTTGAGTTCCGCCGGCGCCCCCGCCTGGGTGCCCGGCTCGACCTTGCCCCGGTCGCCTTGTGTCTCGAGCCGCAGCGGCAGGACCACGAAAAGCACCAGAAACCAGATCACGGCGAAGAGGACGATGCCGGAAACGGGACCCATCAGACCTCCTCCAGCTCGACGAGCGTGCCCGCGAAATCCTTGGGATGGAGAAACAGCACCGGCTTGCCATGGGCACCGGTCTTCGGTTCGCCGTCTCCGAGCACCCGCGCGCCCGAAGCCTTCAGGGTGTCGCGGGCCGCGATGATGTCCTCGACCTCGTAGCAGAGGTGGTGGATGCCGCCCGAGGGATTCTTCGCGAGAAATCCCGCGATGGGAGAGTCTTCTCCAAGGGGGTGCAGAAGCTCGATCTTCGTGTTGGGAAGCTCGATGAAGACCACCCGCACCCCGTGACCGGGCTCGTCCTGAGGCGGGCCCACCTTCGCGCCCAGGGTCCCGCGGTACTGCTCCGCGGCCGCCTCGAGGTCGGGCACGGCGATGGCGACATGATTGAGGCGTCCGATCATTGGTCACTCCTTTTCGACGCCCGCTTATGCAAAGCCGGATGTCCGGCCACAAGGGCGCCTCACGCCGCAGGCGCGCGCAGCGCCGCGGCTTAACACCGTGTTAGGTAATCGCCCCGTAAACCAAGACCCGTGCAATCCGTGGGGAACCGGGCATGGCCGACACGTTCGAGGACTTCCTGCAGGCGCGGGCGCCGACGCCGGAGCGGCCGCTTCTCGGCCAGACCGTGCTTGTCGTCGAAGACAGCCGGTTCGCCTCCGAAGCGGTGCGGCTTCTCTGCCTGCGCTCCGGTGCGCGCATTCGGCGCGCCGACAGCCTTCGCGCGGCGGCACGGCACCTCTGCACCTACTCGCCGTCGATCCTGATCGTCGATCTCGGCCTGCCGGACGGCTCCGGCCTCGACCTGATCGAGGAACTCGGCGCGAAGACGCCCCGCATCCCCGTCATGATCGCCACATCGGGCGAGGACGGTCTCGCGGAGGCGGCGCTTTCCAGGGGGGCGGACGAATTTCTTGCCAAGCCGCTCGTCAACATCGGCCAGTTTCAGGAAACGATCCTGTCGCATCTGTCCGACGACCTGCGCCCGAAGGGGCTGCGCATGGTTCCGAAGGATGACGTCGACCCCGACCACATCGCCTATCGCGACGATCTCGCCCATGTCGCCGAGCTTCTCGTCGAGGGTGGCAGCGCCAGGGTGTACGACTATGCGAGCCGCTTCCTCTCTGGCGTGGCGAAAACGGCGGGTGACAGAGCCCTGATGCGGGCCGTCGCCGACCTCGATCGCCGCCGCGCCTCGGGCGAGGCGACCGCCGCCGCCGTGGCACATCTCGTCGGGCTCATCGAGGACAGGTTGAGGCGGGAATCCCTTGTCTGATTTCTTCAGGGGAAACCCGGCTCGTCACGGGCCCCGTCCCGGCCCGGTCGGGGTGGCTTTCCCCCCGACGTCACTCGCCTGCCGGGCTCGCTCCGGTCCGGTGCGTGCCTAGTCTTCCCTCGGCAACACCCTCAGCCCCAGCTCCCGAAGCTGCTCGCCCGAAGGCTCCGACGGCGCGCCCATCATCAGGTCTTCCGCGCGCTGGTTCATCGGGAAGAGAATCACTTCGCGAATGTTCGCCTCGTCGGCCAGAAGCATCACGATCCGGTCGATGCCGGCGGCGCAGCCCCCGTGCGGCGGGGCGCCGAAGCGAAAGGCGGTCGAGAGGCCCGGAAACCGCGCCTCGACCTCGCCCGGGGGGTAGCCGGCGACCTCGAAGGCGCGGTGCATGGTCTCGGGCTTGTGGTTCCGGATCGCTCCCGAGACGAGCTCGTAGCCGTTGCACGCGAGGTCGTACTGGAAGCCGAGCACGTCGAGCGGGTCGCCGCCCAGCGCCTCGAGCCCGCCCTGGGGCATCGAGAACGGGTTGTGGGAGAAGTCCACCACGCCGGTCTCTGGGTCCTTTTCGTACATCGGGAAGTCGACGACCCAGGCGAAGGCGAACCGGTCGGTCTCGGTGAGACCGAGTTCCTCGCCGATGACGGTGCGCGCGCGGCCCGCCACGCCTTCGAAACTGTCGGGCCGGCCGCCGAGAAAGAAGGCCGCGTCGCCCTTGCCGAGGCCCAGCTGCCGGCGGATCGCCTCGGTGCGCTCGGGGCCGATGTTCTTCGCCAGGGGACCGGCGGCTTCCACGCCGCCGCCCTCGGCGTCCCGCCAGAAGATGTAGCCCATTCCCGGCAGGCCCTCCTTCTGGGCATAGGCGTTCATCCGGTCGCAGAACTTCCGGCTGCCGCCGCCCTGGGCGGGAATGGCCCGGATTTCGGTGCCCTCCTGCTCGAGCAGTTTCGCGAAGATCGCGAAGCCCGAGCCCCGGAAATGCTCGGAGACCACCTCCATCTTGATCGGGTTCCTGAGATCGGGCTTGTCGGTGCCGTACCACAGCATCGCGTCACGGTAGGCGATGCGCGGCCAGACGCTGTCGACCTTGTGGCCGCCGCCGAACTCCTCGAACACGCCCTGGATCACCGGCTGGATGGTGGCGAACACGTCCTCCTGCTCGACGAAGCTCATCTCCATGTCGAGCTGGTAGAAATC
>CAZPPH010000210.1:0-4646 GCA_964588375.1 uncultured Rhodobacterales bacterium
TCGGCCTGCTCGGGCTCGGCGGCATAGATCTCGACGTCGGGCGCGATGGTCGAGAGCGTCAGGCACGAGCCCGACACCATGCCGCCGCCGCCGATGGGCGCGATCACCGCGTCGAGCCCTTCGACCTGCTCCATCATTTCCCGCGAACACGTCCCCTGCCCCGCGATCACGCGCGGGTCGTTGTAGGGGTGGACGAACTCGGCGCCCGTCTCGGCCTGCACCTCGGCGAAGACCGCCTCGCGCGACGAGGTCGAGGGCTCGCATTCGGTGATGATCCCGCCGTAGCCCCGCACCGCATCCTTTTTCGCCTGGGGCGCCGTCCGCGGCATCACGACGTAACACGGAATGCCCCGACGCCCGGCGGCGTAGGACAGAGACAGGGCGTGGTTGCCCGAGGAATGGGTCGCCACTCCCTTCTTCGCCATCTCGTCGGAGAGCCCGAAGACCGCGTTGCAGGCCCCGCGCACCTTGAAGGCGCCGGCCTTCTGGAAATTCTCGCACTTGAAGAACAGCTCCGCCCCCGTGAGCCCGTTGAAATAGCTCGACGTCAGGATCGGGGTGCGGTGGATATGGGGCGCGATCCGGTCATGTGCCGCGACCACGTCGTCATAGGTCGGAAGATCGAGCGCGTCCTTCATCAGGCGGCCTCCCTCTTGCTGTTGGTCCGCGCGCCGTGACGGTAGACCTCCTGGGCCGCCGCGACACCGCTTCCCAGCCGGATGTCCAGCCCGAGATCGACCATGACCATCTCGACCGTGGCGAGACCCGAAAGCGCCAGTGCATCCGAAAGCTGGCCGAGATGGCCGATGCGGAACACCTTGCCCGCGACCTCGCCGAGCCCCACGCCGAAGGCCATGCCGTATTCCTCCGCCGCGCGGGTGACGATGGCGGTGGCGTCGACCCCCTCGGGCGTCCGGACCGCCGTCACGCTGTCGGAGTGGAACTCGGGGCGCACCGCACAGAGGTCGAGCCCCCAGGCCCCGGCCGCCGCCCGCACCCCGTCGGCGATGCGCCGGTGGCGCGCGAAGACGTTGTCGAGCCCCTCGTGAAGAAGCATCTCGGTGGCGAGCTTCAGCCCGTTGAGAAGCCCCACGGCGGGGGTGTAAGGATAGCCGTTGTTGCCATAGGCCGTCTCCATGGCGCGGAAGTCGAAGAACGACCGCGGCAGCATCGCTGTCTGGTAAGCGGCCCGGGCCTTATCCGAGACCCCGACGATCGCGAGCCCCGCGGGCAGCATGAAGCCCTTCTGCGAGCCTGTCACGACGATGTCGACGCCCCACTCGTCCATCCGGAAATCCATCGACCCCACCGAACTCACCCCGTCGACGAGAAAGAGCGCGGGGTGGGAGGTGTCGCGCAGCGCCTGCCCGATGGCGGCGATGTCGGAGACGACACCGGTCGCGGTCTCGTTGTGGGTCGCGAGCACCGCCTTTATCCCGTGGCCGGTGTCGGCCGCGAGAAGCTCCTCGTAGCGGTCCGCCGGCAGGCCCTCGCCCCAGGGCACCTCGATCACGGTCACGTCGAGCCCGAAGTCGCGGCACATGTCGATCCAGCGCGACGAGAACATCCCGTTGCGCCCGACGATGACCTTGTCGCCGGGGCTGAGCGTGTTGGCGATGGCCGCCTCCCAGCCGCCGGTGCCGCTGGCGGGAAACACGATGACCTCGCCCCCGTCCGTCTTCAGAACCTTCTTCACCCCCGCGAGCGCAGGCTGGAGGATCCCGGCGAAGGCCGGCGAGCGATGGTCCATCGTCGGCATGTCGATGGCCTTGCGGATCTCCTCGGGCATGTTGGTGGGCCCGGGTATGAAGACGGGGTTCTGCGATGACATGGCGACCTCCCTTTTTTCTGACGCCGTGCCTAACTTGGTTACGCCGACTTCGGCAAGTTTTTTGAAATGATTTTTCTCAAGAAGAAAAAATTGGAAAATCCAGGCTTTACAAGCAGATGATTTTTTCACATTGCGAAGTGGTTTTCACCAACTCCACATTTGCCATCGGCGAGGGCCGCAGACGATGACCGAAAGACGTAGCCGCGGACGCCCCCGCGCCTTCCACGACACGACCCGCCAGAACACCATCCAGTCGCTCGACCGCGCCTGCGTGATCCTCGCCCACATCGCCGAGGCCCAGGGGCTCACCCTGTCCGAGATCGCCGCCCGCCTCGACCAGTCTCCGGCAACGGTATACCGGGTCCTCTCGACCTTCGCGACCCACGACATGGTCGAACTCGATCCCGTCCAGCAGACCTGGCACGTGGGCGCGGGCGCCTTCCGCATGGGCTCGGCCTTCCTGCGCCGCACCAACACCCTCGAACGCGCCCGCCCCTTCATGCAGCGCCTCGTCGATCTCACGGGCGAGACCGCGAACCTCGGCATCCGCCAGGACGGCAAGGTGCTGTTTCTCTCCCAGGTCGAGACCCACCAGTCGATCCGCGCCTTCTTTCCCCCGGGCACCCTGTCGCCGCTCCACGCCTCCGGCATCGGCAAGGCGCTCCTCGCGGCGATGGAGGACGACGCCATCCGCCGGCTGGTGCGCGACGCGGGACTGGAGGGGTTCACGCCGAAGACGCTCACCGGCACCGACAGGCTCCTCGAGGATATCGCCCGCATCCGCGAACGCGGCTACGCCATCGACGACGAGGAGCGCACCACCGGCATGCGCTGCGTCGCCGCCCCGGTGCGCAACGCCGCGGGCGACCCGGTCGCCGGCCTGTCGGTCTCCGGCCCGGTCAGCCGCATCTCCGACGCCGCGGTCAGGGCTTTCGGCGACCATGTGGTCGTGGCCGCGCGCGACCTCAGCCGGGCGACAGGCTCTCCGGAAGCCTGAGCCGGGACACGAACGACGGCGGGGCCCGACCGATGAGATCCGGTGCGCTTCACGATAGTTGCCGGAGAAGACACTAGGGGAAGCGACGCTCTAGGCCGCGCTGCGCAGCACGATATCCGGGGCGTGGCTCTTCTCGCGCACATATCTGCCGTTGGGCAGGTCGTTGCCCTCGGCCCGGGCGAGAGCCTCAGACCCGGAATGTCCATGCTCGCGCCACCGCCCGACGAGCCGCTGTCGCAGCACGGGCTCCGGCACGTCCAGCAGGACGGTCAGGTCGAACAACGGCGCGAGGCTCGCCCACGGCTGTTCGTCCGATAGCAGGTAGTTTCCCTCGACCACGATGATGTCCGTGGATTGCGGAATGAGCCGCGCGGCACCCCGCGCGATCTCGAGTTCACGGTCGAAGACGGGCACCGCGACGGCCTCCTCGGTATTGTCCTTCAGCCGGCGCAGCATATGCCACAACCCGCTCACGTCGAACGTGTCGGGCGCTCCCTTGCGCTCCAGCAGGCCCAGCGCCCGCAGGAGCCCGTCGTCGAAATGGTAGCCGTCCATCGGCAACACCGCCGCCTTCCGGCCCTCGTCATCGTTGAGCCGGATGACCACTTCGTCGGCAAGCGTCGACTTGCCCGACCCCGGCGCGCCCGCGATCGCCACGAGCGTCCGCCGGCCTTCGGGCAATGCCAAGAGGCGCTCGAACAGCAACTCTACCCCCTCCGAAAAAGGCGGATCGACCGCCGATGCGAAGCCTTCGCACATCCTTCGCGCTCCGAGCCTGCCGTAAGGTCAACAAACCATGCGCCAACCACTGAATCAACTCGCGTTGAAGAGAAAATGCAGGACGTCTCCGTCCCTTACGAGGTAGCCCTTGCCCTCGGCGCGCAGCTTGCCGGCGTCCCGCGCGCCCTGCTCGCCGCCGTATTCGAGGTAGTCGTCGTAGGAGATCGTCTCGGCCCGGATGAATCCGCGCTCGAAATCTCCGTGGATCACCCCGGCCGCCTGGGGGGCCGGGGTGCCCGCGCGGACCGTCCAGGCCCGCGTCTCCTTCGGCCCCGCGGTGAAATAGGTCTGAAGGCCCAGAAGCTCGTAGCCGGCGCGAATGAGCCGGTCGAGCCCGGTCTCGGCCAGACCCAGCTCCTGAAGAAACTCCGCCGCCTCGTCGGGCTCGAGCTGGCTGATCTCCTCCTCGATCTTGGCCGAGATCACCACCGAGGCCGCGTCCTCGCGCGCCGCCATCTCGGCGACGGCGTCGGAATGCGCGTTGCCCGTCGCCGCCTCGGTCTCGTCGACGTTGCAGACATAGAGCACGGGCTTCGTGGTCAGAAGCTGGAGCCCCCGCCAGGCCTTCGCATCCTCCTCGGCGACCTCGACGGTGCGCGCCGGCCGGCCGGCCCCGAGCGTCTCGGCGGCGGCCTTCAACAGTCGCTCCTGCTGCACCGCCTCCCTGTCGCCGCCCCGCACCTTGCGGACGATGTTCTGCAGCCGCCGCTCGATGCTCTCGAGGTCGGCGAGCATGAGTTCGGTCTCGATCGTCTCCGCGTCGGCGATCGGGTCGACCCGCCCCTCGACATGGGTGACGTCGGGGTCCTCGAAGCAGCGCAGCACATGGGCGATGGCGTCGACCTCGCGGATATTGGCGAGAAACTGGTTGCCGAGCCCCTCGCCCTTCGACGCCCCCTTCACCAGCCCCGCGATGTCGACGAAGGTCATCCGCGCGGGGATCGTGACCTTCGATTTCGCGATCTCCGCGATCACGTCCACCCGCGCGTCGGGCACCGCCACCTCGCCCACGTTGGGCTCGATGGTGCAGAACGGAAA
>CAZPPH010000211.1:0-4607 GCA_964588375.1 uncultured Rhodobacterales bacterium
GGCGCCTCCTGCGGCCGGGTCTCGAGGAACGACGAGGCAGCATCCCGGCGAGAGGCGCCGGCGGCGGGGCGGACAGGTCGTCACTCCCCGTGGTCCGCCTCCGGGTCGGCCTTGCCAACCCCCTTGAAGATCGCCCTGAACGGCAGCGCCCAGACGATTCCGAGCGCAAGATAGACGACGAGCTCGACCCAGAAAGGTGGACGGTCGAGCGCATTGAGGATCGTCACCGCGGCGACGATGTAGACCGGCAGCCCCACGAGGAGGATGACGAGGCTCCAGCGGCGGCGCGCTTTCCAGGAGAGGGCCATGGGGATCAGTCCGAGAAGGGGTCTGTCACGAGGATGGTGTCGTCACGTTCGGGCGAGGTGGAAAGTAGCGCCACCGGGCACTGGATCAACTCCTCGATCCGGCGGACGTATTTCACCGCGTTGCCCGGAAGCTCGGCCCAGCTTCGCGCGCCCGCCGTGCTCTCCGACCACCCGGGAAACGTCTCGTAGACCGGGACGACCCGGGCCTGTTCCTCCGACGCGGTGGGCAGGTAGTCGAGCGGCGCGCCGTCGAGCGTGTAGCCGGTGCAGATCTTCAACTCGTCGAAGCCGTCGAGCACGTCGAGCTTGGTGAGCGCGATGCCCGAGACCCCGGAAGTCACGCAGGTCTGGCGCACCAGCACCGCGTCGAACCAGCCGCAGCGGCGCTTGCGGCCCGTGGTGGTGCCGAACTCGTGGCCCTGCCGGCCGAGCCGTTCTCCGGTCTCGTCGTGAAGCTCGGTCGGGAACGGCCCCTCGCCGACCCGCGTGGTATAGGCCTTGACGATACCGAGCACGAAATCGATCGACCCCGGCCCGAGGCCGGTCCCGGTGGCCGCCTGGCCCGCGATGACGTTAGAGGAGGTGACGAAGGGGTAGGTGCCGAAATCGATGTCGAGAAGCGCGCCCTGGGCTCCCTCGAAGAGAATGCGCCGGCCGGACTTGCGCTTTTCGTTCAACACCTTCCAGACCGGGCCGGCGAAGGGCAGGATCTCGCCCGCGACCTCCGCGAGCCGCGCGATCAGCCCGTCGCGGTCGACCGGCTCGAGGCCGAGGCCGCGCCGCAGCGCATCGTGATGGACGAGCGCGCGGTCGACACGGCGCTCCAGCGTCGCCCGGTCGGCGAGGTCGGCGACGCGCACCGAGCGGCGGCCCACCTTGTCTTCATAGGCCGGGCCGATGCCGCGGCCGGTGGTGCCGATCTTCGCCACCGTGGTGTGGCTTTCCCGCGCCCGGTCGAGCTCGCCGTGGATCGGCAGGATCAGCGGCGTATTCTCGGCGATCATCAACGTCTCGGGGGTGATCTCGACCCCCTGCCCGCGCACCGTCGCGATCTCCTCGACGAGATGCCAGGGGTCGAGCACCACGCCGTTGCCGATCACCGAGAGCTTGCCGGGCCGCACGACCCCCGAGGGCAGCGCGTGCAGCTTGTAGACCGTCCCGCCGATGACCAGCGTGTGGCCCGCGTTGTGCCCGCCCTGGAAGCGCGCGATGACATCGGCGCGCTCCGAAAGCCAGTCGACGATCTTTCCCTTGCCCTCGTCGCCCCACTGGGCGCCAACGACCACGACGTTTGCCATTGCAGGACCTTTCTTCGAACCGCGCGCCCCTCATAGCGGCGGCGGCGGCGGGGCAAAACCGCTTTTCCCCTCCGACCTGTCCGGCGCTACCGAACTTGTCGCCCCCTGCCCGCCGGGCTAGGGAGGGACCGACCGCCTTTCAGAGGACAAGCGATGACCGAGAAGCCCGAATTTCATGACCGTATGCTTTCCCTGGGCCTCGCCCGCGTCTCCGAGGCCGCCGCCCTCGCCTCGGCCCGCCTGATCGGCCGGGGCGACGAGAAGGCCGCCGACCAGGCGGCGGTGGACGCGATGCGCACCCAGCTCAACCGCCTCGACATCCGCGGCGTCGTCGTCATCGGCGAGGGCGAGCGCGACGAGGCGCCGATGCTCTTCATCGGCGAGAAGGTCGGCACCGGCGAGGGGCCCGAAGTCGATATCGCCCTAGACCCGCTCGAAGGCACGACGCTGACGGCGAAGGACATGCCGAACGCGCTTGCCGTCATCGCCATGGGTCCGCGGGGCTCGATGCTGCACGCTCCCGACGTCTACATGGAAAAGCTCGCCATCGGGCCGGGCTTTCGTCAGGGTATCGTCACCCTCGACATGCCCGCCGCCGAGCGCGTCGCGGCACTGGCCTCCGCGAAGGGCTGCTCGACCGAGGACATCACCGTCTGCGTGCTGGAGCGGCCGCGCCACGAGGACATGATAGCGGAACTCAGGACGACCGGCTGCGCGGTCCGGCTGATCACCGACGGCGATGTCGCCGGGATCATTCACTGCGCCGAACCGGCCACGGGCATCGACATGTACATGGGCTCGGGCGGAGCGCCCGAAGGCGTGCTGGCGGCCGCGGCTCTGAAATGCATGGGCGGGCAGATCTACGGCAAGCTGCTGTTCCGCAACGGCGACGAGGAGGGGCGCGCGAAGAAGGCCGGCATTACCAACCCGCACCGGGTCTACACCCGCGACGACATGGTGACCGACGACGTGATCTTCGCGGCGACCGGCGTGACCGACGGCTCGATGCTGCCCGGTATCAAGCGCGAGGTGAGCCATTTCACCGCCGAGACCATCCTGATGCGGTCGAAAACGGGGTCGGTACGCCGGATGAGCTACCGCAACCCCATCGAAGCGATGTGAGCCTCGCGGCACTTCCAGACGCCGGCGCGGCCTTTCTCGGTGTCGAGCGGTCGCTGTCGGGCCGCCGGTGGGTCGGCCCGGACGCAGGCGAGGACCGTCTGACCGAGGCGATGGTGCAGGCGACAGGGCTCGCCGCCGCCGTGGCGCGGGTGCTCGTGCGGCGCGGCGTGGCACCGGAGGAGGCGGAGGGGTTTCTCGCCCCGTCGCTGCGCGACCTCCTGCCCGACCCGATGCACCTGCGCGACATGGGGCCCGCGACGGAGCGGTTTCTTCATGCCGTGAAGCGCGGCGAGCAGATCGCTATCTTCGCAGATTACGACGTCGACGGCGGCGCGTCGGCGGCGCTTCTTCTCGACTGGCTGCGGCAGATGGGCCGCGCGGCGACGCTCTACATCCCCGACCGGATCGACGAGGGCTACGGGCCGAACGAGGCGGCCATGTCCGCCCTCGCCCGTGACCACGATCTCATAATCTGCGTCGATTGCGGCACGCTTTCGCACGACGCGCTCGCGGCGGCGAAGGGAGCGGATGTCGTCGTGCTCGACCACCACCTCGGCGGCGAGACCCTGCCCCCCGCGGTCGCGGTGGTGAACCCCAACCGGCAGGATGAGGACGGCAGTCTCGGGCACCTCTGCGCGGCGGGCGTGGTGTTCCTGATGCTCGTCGAGGCCGGGCGGCGGCTGAAGGGCGAAGGCGCGGGCGGCCCCGACCTTCTCTCGATGCTCGACCTCGTGGGCCTCGCCACGGTCGCCGACGTCGCCCCGCTCGTCGGCGTCAACCGCGCCTTCGTCCGGCGCGGCCTCGAAGTCATGGCCCGGCGCGCGCGCCCGGGGCTCGCCGCACTCGCCGACGTCGCAAGGCTCGACCGGCCGCCGGCGGCCTATCACCTCGGCTATCTCATCGGGCCCCGGGTGAATGCCGGCGGGCGCATCGGGAAGGCCGACCTCGGCGCGCGCTGCCTGTCCACAACCGACCCCGCCGAGGCCCGGTCGCTCGCCGACAGGCTGGACGAACTCAACACCGAACGGCGTGAGATCGAGGCCGCGGTGCGCGACGCCGCGCTCGCCGCGGTCGAGGCGCGGCCCCCCGGCCCCCTGGCCTGGGCGGCGGGAGACGGCTGGCACCCCGGCGTCGTCGGCATCGTCGCGGCCCGGGTGAAGGAAGCGACCGACCGGCCCGCGGTGGTCATCGGGTTCGACGAGGCCGGCATCGGCAAGGGGTCGGGCCGGTCGGTCGCCGGCGTCGACCTCGGCGCGGCGGTTCAGCGCGTGGCCGCCGAGGGGCTGTTCGAGAAGGGCGGCGGGCACCGGATGGCGGCGGGGCTGACCGTTACCCGGGAGAAATGCGAAGCCGCGATGGACCGCCTCGGCGAGCTTCTCGCCCGCCAGGGCGCGGGCCAGCGCGGACCGTCGGACCTTGCGGTGACGGGGCTTCTGATGCCGGGGGCCGCAAGCCCCGAGCTCGTGCGCGGGATCGAGGCGGCGGGCCCTTTCGGCATGGCCGCCTCCGCCCCGCGTTTCGCCTTCGCCGATGTCGCCATTCACCACGCCCGCGAGGTCGGCCAGGGCCATCTCAAGGTGAGCTTCGGCGACGGCCTCGGCGCGCGGCTGGACGCGATCGCCTTCGGCGCTCTCGACAGCCCCCTCGGCCGGGCGCTCATGTCCCACGGCGGCGCACGGTTCCACCTCGCCGGCCGGCTCGACCTCAACCACTGGGGCGGACGGGAGACGGTGCAGCTTCGCCTCGAAGACGGCGCACCGGCCTGAGGAAACCCCAAATTACCTCTTGCCCTCCGCGCCGCTTCTGACTATCCCACCGCGACCCGAGTGGCCCGTTCGTCTATCGGTTAGGACGCCAGGTTTTCAACCTGGAAAGAGGG
>CAZPPH010000212.1:0-4562 GCA_964588375.1 uncultured Rhodobacterales bacterium
GCCAGTTCGCAACGTCCTTCCTGGACCCAGAGTGCGGCATCGGCTTCCGGGTCGTTCAGGTCTTCACCTATCCCGCTCACCATGAAGCTCTGCGCATAACGGTCGATCTCCGCGAAGATGCGCACCGAGGTCACCTCGCGTATTCCCTGCTGGCACTCCAGCGATATCACCGTCGTCCCGATGGTCCATTCTTCCGTGCCGTCCCGGCAATCGAAGGGCGCGGCAAGCGAGACCAGCTCGCCGTCTTCGTAGTAGAGTTCCCAGGTGTAGGTCTCATCGGACGGCACGGGGTCCAACGTGTCGGAGCTCAGGTTCAACTGACTGTCTGCCGTGCAAAGGAGCACCTTCAGGTCTTGCGACACCGCTGGCGAGGCAGCGAATCCGAATGCGAGCACGAGCAGCGTTCTCATCCGACGGACGATACCCGGATGGCGATCCACTGCAAGTCTTGAACGCTCCGGGTCCCGGCCCGCAAGAGGGTCAGGGGAGGGGGGCGGTCGTGAAGACGTGGTCGCTGTCTCCATCGCCGTCGAGATCGGGCGCCGCGGCATCATGGTTTGTCGGTCGACGCCGCGATGGTGTTTCGTCCAGGTCTCGCAGAGTCCGCTGCCGCGGTCAGGGGGCGCGTCGCTGTTGCGCACCCCGCCCGCATCGGTCAGCGGCCTCCGGGGGGCTGCGGTGCCCGGCGCCTCCCATCCGGGGCAACGCATCACGCGGCGCCCCTGCAGTCGGAGGTTCCGCAAAAGCGAATGCGCACTTCCCTGGCGCCGGGGAACATCGCGTGCCTCGTCTCATCGGCGACGACGTATTCGTCGGCCGACGCCCCGAGCAGATCGAAAGTCACGACCGTCGGTCGAACCTTCCCACGGCAGCCCGACAGGATCGCGGCGGGCAGGGCGACACGGTTGAGCCCCGCCCCCGCCGCACCCGGAACCATGTAGACGAGGCTGCGCCCCTTTCTCTCCAGCGCCTCGACGACATGGTCCGCGGCCCCTTCCACTGGATCGTTTTCCAGAAGCGCGCGCCCTGACGCGATGTCGTCTTTGCCGAGGGTCTCGGTCTGGGCGACAATGCCGGGGCGGGGTCGGGGATGCCGCTCCGCGCCTGCCGGTCCGGCCTCGAAGGCAGGCTCCCACTTGCCGGGCGCGCCAAAGGTCTTGTCCTTGCCGCCGAGGTACTCGAAGGCGGCCTTCGCCGTCAGAAACGCCGTCGCCTCTCCCGCCATCTTGTCGGGATGGGTGTTGAACGCGAGGCGCCGCCAGGCATTGCGGATGTCCTCGGGGCTGGCCGCGCCGGAAAGCCCGAGGGCATCCAGGGCGGCGCTGCGGGCAGTCACTTTCTCGATGGGAGACATCATGGGGGCGCCACTTCTCACTCGTTACACACAATCACAGCGCCAGGAACAAACGGCTGCACGGAACGATCCGGCGATGGCGCAGGGCATTTCTGCGTCGGAATCTGGGCAGAATTGTGGCGAAATAGGCGATTTCTGGGGCGCAATGTCTCCCTCGCCCGTGCAATGCCAGCTCAATTCTCCAGATTGTTTCGACGTCCGCTTGCCGGCGCCCTGATCTCACCCATGGCGCGCAGAGGAGCACCGGATCGTCGTCCCCAGGGACCATGAAGCTCTTGTCTTAATCGAATGTCACGAGACCGACTTCACGCGACCTCGCGCCGAGACGGTCGCTTCGCACCCTCTCGAGCAATGATCCTGCGTGTGGGAGCCCTCGCAGCATGCTCACGTTGAGCTGGCCGCCTCGATGGTCGGGTGTGCAGGAGATTGTTCTCGGGATCTTGTCGGGCGCTTCCCGTCTCGCGCAGCAACGCCACTACCATTCAACGGGACTTTCCCGCGTTCCCGCACATCTTCCGGTGTCGCCCTGTCCGGATCTGTGCCCTGGAGCGGATCGCGGTCAGTCGCATTCACGCGATCCCCCCAATTCCCTGATTTCGCATGTCCGGAACGCTTGAAACCGGTTCCCGCCTTTCAGCGAGGTGCCCTAACGGGGATCCTTTTCCCGCGACTGGCGCGGTTCACCGGTTTCCGAGATGAGCGCCAGGACGGCAAGGGCGGCAAGAAGCGCCAGTCCCGCCCAGGGAAGAACCCCGGACAGGGCCGCAAGAAGATCGGGCCGATCAAAGCCCGCTGCACTGACGAGCACCACAAAGAGGATCGCGCAGACAACCCCCGCCAGGGCGCAGCCGTTGCAGAGAAACCGGTCGGCCCGGCTTCGTCCCGGCGCACGCGATCCGCTGTTTGCCTGATGGGCCTCGGCCCGTCCGGTCGGTCGTGTGACGGAGTGGGATAGCTTCGTCGCAGAAATGAACGCGTTCATTCGATAACCCGGCAGCAGTTCCAAGACGCAACACTTGCGAGGGATGGCCGGCAGAAACGCCGTGCCGAACTCCTCAGGCCACCCTTAGCGACAGTTCTGCGGGATAAGAACACGTCGTGAACGGATGCTTGCCGGATGATGCAGCTCTGCACCACCTGCTCGGGTCTCCCCGATACTGGTCATCGGGGCCGGCGTACATTTTTCGCCCGAACCCTCCCCCGGTCCCGAAGAGCTGCCTGCCCGGTCACAGGGAACCTCGCAGCAAAACGCGTCCCCTCCACGCGTTCTGCGCGGCTCCTGACAGGTTTTTCATTGCCCGGCCGAAGTGTTCCCGGCTTCGGTGCGGATGACCGTCGCCTGGATGTCGGCAGACAGGGTCGTGGCCCCCTCGGCCACGACGCTCACGCTCTCTTCTCCCGCGCTCAGCGTGGCGAGTATGTTCCCGATGAACAGAAGCGAGTTGCCGGTGACCTCCAGGCTTTCGAGGTCGATATCGATTGCCTCGTCCGTAGCCGTCAGCGTCTCGCCATTTCGATTCAATGTCATGTCGCCGCGCAGCAGTGCGGGATTCCGGGAGGCGGTCTCGGCGATGAAGGCGAGTTTCACCTCGTTGGCAACATCCACCGGTCTTCCCGATGGATAGGCCGTGAGGGAAACCTCGATCCCCTCGTCCGTCTCCTGCCACCATGTGCCGGCGTTCTCGCCGTCCACGATGATGTAGGACACCTCGACGCCCTCGAGCGTGCCGCTCATCGCGCCCACGATGGCGGATTCCTGCCCGACGGCCGATACCGGCAGGGTGAAGGCCAGGGCTGTCAGTAGATGACGCATTGATCTCTCCGTTGGCGAAGTCATGCCGGTCAAACCTCCCAAGAGGACCTTGCGTTCCACCGGCATCGGAATTTGACAGGCTGCTGGCCTTCAGACGGCCCTCATTGAGTGCAAGCAGCCTCACACACCGGAGTCCGCCCTCCACCGGGGTCTTCAGCTGAACATCCGATCGCCTGTCGGTCGGGGCGGAACGCCATGCAGCTACAATGGACGGGGCCCGGTATCCGAGGTGCCCACCGCTGACGGGCGCCCGCATTTTCCACATGCCACGGAATGCAGGCGCTATCGTGAGCCTCCGGCCTCAGACCCAGCTGCCGCCCCAGTAGGGTGCGAAGCCGTAGTGACGGTACAGGTCCTCTTCGTAGCCGCGTTGGAATTCGATGGAGGGGTCGTATTCGGGACTGCTCTTCACTTTCTCCCGCGTGACATTCACGGACACCGTGCGACCGGTCCAGTCGATGTCGCGCAACCAGTCCGGGGAGATGAGAACCATCTTGCCCGGCCACCAGTTTTTGGTGTCGATCATCAGGTATCGCAGCACCCAGTCATCGCCCTCGATCATGAAGTCCTCGATATGGCCTATGTCGCCATCCGTCGCCTTCACGTAATAGCCCGTCACCTCCCGCACGCTGCGCAGATTTGGGTCGCCCCTGGGCTCCTCCGGCAGTCGCCGTCCTGTCGCTTCGGACGCGGGACCGGGCGCGACGGGTGTAGCCGGCGGAGCCGCCGCGCCGAGGCCCGCACCGACAGGCGGATAGCCGTACCCTCCGGCCCAATATGGCGTCCAGGCGTAGTGGCCATAGATTTCCGTTTCCAGCTGACGCGAGACCGGCTTGTCCGTTTCCAGCCCCGGCGCATTCTCGATGCGCTCTCGCGTGAGATCGACGGGGAGCTCCTCTGTCGAATTGTCCGGCACCCCGAGCGCCGAGGGCGGCAGCAAGACCTTGCGGCCCGGCAGCCAGGTGCCGGTATCGACGACCACCCAGCGGACGCTCCAACAAGCGTCGTCGAAGAGAAGATCGTCGATCATCCCGATCGATCCGTCAGTCGCACGAAGTCCGCGACCGGTGATCCATGAGCTTCGCTGCATTCTCGATCTCCTTTCGATTCTTTTCTCCTGACCGAAATGACGCGTCAGCGTCTCACCGCCGGCTCTGTGGTCCCGGAAGCTCATGGAACGGCAGATCGAGTTCATCGACGATCCGCCGCACGTCTTCTTCCCGAAGATCCATTTTCGAAGCCGCACGGGGAATTTCGCTGCGTCTTCCCTCGCGCCGAGCGACGATGGAGACCGCGCCCTGACCACGCTTTTGCTCGGTCTGTTCAAAGCTGCAGCCGTGATCGGCCAGCCAGTTCCGAAAGGTCTCGGCATTCATGAAAGTCGCGCCCTTTGTC
>CAZPPH010000213.1:0-4545 GCA_964588375.1 uncultured Rhodobacterales bacterium
GGCGATCTGCCCTGGGCGCTGGCCGAGTACAACGCCCGCCACGATCTCGAGCTTCAGACCTACGCCAGTGCCGAGGCGCAGGTCGCGGCGATCTCGGACGATGTCGCCTACAACCATCACGACCTGCACGACGGTCTCCGCGCCGAACTGTTCTCGACCGACGAGCTGGCCGAGCTGCCCCTGCTCGACGGCTGTTTCGCCGAGGTCGACCGGGTCTACCCCGGCCTCAACTACTACCGCCGCCGCCACGAGGCGCTCAGGCGGTTCTTCGGGCTTCTGGTGGAAGACGTGATCGCCGTGGCCCGGGCCCGGCTCGCGGAGCTCGACCCGGGCTCGCCAGAGGAGGTCCGCCATGCTGGCCGGGGCGTGATCCGGTTCTCGGACGATGTCTTCGGGCAACTGAAGGTGATCCGGTCCTTCCTCTTTCACCGGATGTACCGCGCGCCTTCGGTGATCGCGATGCGCCGCGACGTGACGCGGGTCATCGACGAGCTTTTCCCCTACCTGATGAGGAATACCGAGAGCCTGCCGAAGCAGTGGCGCAAGGATGTCGAGGAGGCGCGCGGCGAGACCGAGCTCGCCCGCATCGTCTGCGACTACATCGCGGGGATGACGGACCGGTTCGCGCTGCAGTGCCACGCGCGGCTGATCGGCGGGAACGGCGGGGTGCTCGAGGCCTGGCGGTAGGCGATGCGCGCCCGCCCCGGGCCTGACCCGGGGCCTCGCCCGGCGGGAGACCAACCTCGCTGCGGCTTTCTGCCAGGGTCCGCACGGCGCCCCGGGTCAGGCCCGGCGCGGGCAGGTCCCGTCGGCCCCGGTCACCCGGGGCGTGCCGGGGCCGCTAGAGCTTTCGCGTCAGCCGGGCGGCCTGCCGGGCCTTCTTCGCCGTCTGGCGCGCGGCGTTGGAATGCGCCCCGCTCTGCCCCTTGGCGAAATGGCTCATGCCTTTCAGCAGGACCATGCGGAACACCATGTTGATCAGGCGGTTAGCGTTCATCGCTGTCCTCCTCGAACATCTTCGTCTGGTTCTGGTCGTCGGTCTCATCGGCCGGCGCATCGGGGGGCGGACGGCTTTCGAGCAGCCCCGCCGCACGCAGTTCCTTCAGCCCCGGCAGGTCGCGCGCGCTTTCTAACCCGAAGTGATCAAGAAATTCTTCCGTCACCACGAAGGTCACCGGCCGCCCCGGGGTCATCTTCCGCCGCCCGAGCCGCACCCAGTCGAGCTCGATGAGCTGGTCGATCGTTCCCCGCGACACCCCGACGCCGCGGATCTCCTCGATCTCGGCGCGCGTGACCGGCTGGTGATAGGCGATGATCGCCAGTGTCTCGACCGCCGCGCGCGAGAGCTTGCGGGTCTCGACCGTTTCCTTCTGCATCAGGAAGCCGAGATCGGGGGCTGTCCGGATCGCCCAGCCCTCGCCGACCCGCACGACCTGAACGCCGCGGCCCTCGTAACGGCGGCGGAGATCTTCCAGAGCCCGCTTCGCATCGGCCCCGTGGGGCATCCGGGCGTTGAGTTCGGACACGGTGACGGCCTCGGCGGACGCGAAGAGAATCGCCTCCACCATGCGCTCCTGTTCGGCCTCGGGCGGGGCCTCGAAGAGGCTCTCGTCGAGCTTGCCGGCGTCAGCCATCGGGCGCCTTCCGGATCTCGATCGCGCCGAAGATCTCCGACTGGCGCAACTCCAGCGCGCCGGCCTTCACAAGCTCGAGCGCGGCGGCGAAATGCGATGCGGTCGCCGAGCGGCGGCGCGCCGGCGAGCCGTCCCAGCCTTCGGGCAGGAAGGCCGAGAGGTCTGCCCAATCGCCCGAAAACGCGATGAGCCCGCGCATCCGGTCGAGCGCCTGTTCCATCGTCATGACGTGTTCGCGCTCCATCGCGTAGGGGCGAAACTCGTCTTTCGTGCGAATGCGCGCGTATCCCTGCAGAAGGTCGAGAAGCGTGGCGGTGTAGCGGACTTTCCGCACCCGGGCGACGGTCTCGGTGTGGCCGCGGACGAAGAAATCGCGCCCCTTCTGGTCGCGGCCCATGAGCCGGGCGGCAACATCGCGCATCGCCTGCAGCCTTTCGAGCTGAAACGCGAGATGGGCGGCGAGCTCGTCGCCCGACGGTCCGTCGTCTGCGGGGTCGGGCGGCAGCAGCAGGCGCGACTTCAGGAACGCGAGCCAGGCGGCCATGACGAGGTAATCGGCGGCCAGCTCGATGCGGAGCGACTTCGCGCGCTCGACGAAGGTGAGGTATTGCCGCGCCAGCGCCAGCACGCTGATCTGGCGCAGGTCGACCTTCTGGGTGCGCGCCAGAGACAGCAGCACGTCGAGCGGGCCCTCGTAGCCCTCGACATCGACGATCAGCGCCTCGGCGGCGAGCCGCTCTTCCAGAGGGGTTATGGCATCGCCGTCAGGCATCAGCCTGTCCTGTCATGATCCGCTCGAACATCGCCTCGGCAGCCTCGGCGTCGAAATCCCCGGGCGCGGCGTCGCTGCGCGCCGCGAGCGCGGCCCCGGCACGGGTCTCCGCCCGCTTCGTGAGTCGCCCGGCGGCCTCTGCCACCGCCTTCATTTCATCGAGATCGCCGTTGCAATGCAAGACAAGATCGCACCCGGCCGAAATCGCGGCCGCCGACCGCCCGGCCACCGAGCCGGTGAGCGCGCCCATCGAGATATCGTCGGTCATCAGAAGGCCGCCGAAGCCGATCTCGTCGCGAATGACGTCGATCACGATGGGCGACAGCGTGCCGGGCCGGTCGTCGAGCGCCTCGTAGACCACGTGGGCCGTCATGCCGAGGGGCTGGGAAGCCAGCGCCTCGAAGACCGCGAAATCGGTCTCGCGGAGGTCGTCGAGGGGGGCCGGGACGCGCGGCAGCGCGCCGTGGCTGTCGACGACGGCCCGCCCGTGGCCGGGGATGTGCTTCAGAACCGGCAGAACGCCCGAGAGCAGCGAGGCGCCGGAGACGGCATGGCACACCCGCACGACGGTCTCGACGTCGAACCCGTAACAGCGGTTCTGCAGGAAGGGGTGGGTCTCGGGGCGGGCGATATCGGCGCAGGGCACGCAATTGCCGTCGATCCCGACCGCGCGAAGCTCCTCGGCGATGATCCGGTAGCGCAGCGCCATGGCCTGTTCGGCCTGCGCGCCCGCCCGTGTCACGTCGTCGAGCGGCGGTGCCCAGTCCCGCCAGTGCGGCGGCCCCATGCGCTGCACCCGCCCGCCCTCCTGGTCGATGAAGACGGGGGCATCGCGGCCCACCGCCTCGCGGAGCGCCGCGGTCAGCGCCCGGACCTGACCCGGCGCCTCGATGTTGCGGGCGAAGAGGATGAACCCCCAGGGGTCGGCATCGCGGAAGAAAGCCGCCTCGCGGGGGGACGGACTCGTGCTTTCGGGGGCGAATATATACGCCCCCGCCGCCACTACCGCTGCACGACGGGTATGCAGTTGAGGTCGCCCGACACCAGCACCGAACAGAACCGCCTTGCATCATCGAGGTCGGCAAAGCCCGCGGCACGCAGCCGGAAGAAGGTGCGCCCGCCGGTCTCGGCCTCCTGGATCACCCGCGTCTTGCCGGCCATGTAGTCGGCGAACTGCGTTTCGGTTTCGAGCCAGGCCGCTTCGGCGAGCTCGGCATTCTCGAAAGCGCCGAGCTGGACGAGCCGTGTGCCGGGCGTGATTTCGGCGACGGTGTCGGGCTGCGAGGAAAGCGCGGAGACATTCGTGAGCGCGACCGGCCGTGCGCGGGGCAGGGGAGAACGCGCCAGCCCGCCCTCGGGCCCGGTCGCGACCAGTTCCTCGCTGGAGACATCGAGCTCGCCCGCCTCGATCGAGGCGAGGGCTGCGGCCACGGCCATGTCGGTGGCGTTCGCCGCCTCCGCGTCCGGCGCCGGCGTGTCGGGCGGGGAAGCGACCGCCGAAGCCGGGGTCGGGGTCGTGGGCTGCGGCGCCAGCTCGGCCGCGGGCTTGTCCTCTTCGGTGAGCGAGAGCGGCGCGGGGGCGAGCACGATCGTTTCCACCGGCGGCTCCGCGGTGCCCTCCGCCGCGATCCGGTTGACGCTGAGCCCCTGGTGTTCGGCGAGCCGCCCGCCGGGGTCATCGGGGGTCACCCGCATCGGCCCTTCCAGCGCCCGCACCACGGGCACGCCCGAGACATCCCGCTTCATGAGTTGCCAGCCCCAGGCCGCAAGCCCGAGGATCAGGACGAGCGACAGAAGCGCCCCCGCCCAGTTCAGCCACTCGGTCACCCGGGTCTGTTCGGCCGCGTCGTCCATGTCCCAACCGGACGCGCGCCCTCCGTCGAAGGTAAAATCCGCCATTGCCTTGCCTCACTGATCGCCGGCCTTGATGGCCGGTCTCGACTGCTCGTTCGGCCCCGGCGACGGTGCGCTTCAGCGCATCTCTTCCACCGGAGTCACGCCGAGGATACCCAATCCGCTGGAAATAACAACTTCAACGGCCCGTGGCAGCGCGATTTTCCGGCCCGTGGCCCGCGCATCGTCCTCGTGGAGGAAGCGCAGGGCATGGTTCTCGTTGCCCTTGTTCCAGAGCGCGTGGAA
>CAZPPH010000214.1:0-4494 GCA_964588375.1 uncultured Rhodobacterales bacterium
ATCAGCTTCATCACGCTGGCGATGGCGATGTTCGCGCTGCCGGAGGCGATATTTCTCGTCCTGAACCCGGGGCGGTCGAGCCGGGGAAGCGAGACCGGGGGGTCGAGCAAGATCACCGGCCTGCGTTTCTCGAAAGAGGAGGGCCGCGCCATCGTTCCCGTCATCGGCCGGCAGTCCGTGCAGGGCTTCTTCATCGGCGTCCTGCCCGGGGCCGGTGCGACGATCGCCTCCTTTCTCGGATACGCTGTGGAGCGAAACATCGCCAAGGGCGCTGATCAGGCGGAGTTTGGCAAGGGCTCGGTCAAGGGGCTTGCCGCGCCCGAGGCGGCGAACAACGCGGCCTGCACCGGTTCCTTCGTGCCGCTGCTGACACTCGGCATCCCGGGGTCGGGGACGACGGCGATCCTCCTCGGCGCGCTCATCGCGCTCAACGTCACGCCGGGACCGAGGCTGATGATCGACGAGCCCGACATCTTCTGGGCGGTCATCATCTCGATGTATATCGGCAACCTCGTGCTTCTGATCCTGAATCTGCCGCTCATTCCGTATATCGCGAAGATCCTCGCCATTCCCAGGAACTACCTGATACCGTTCATTCTTTTCTTCACTTTGATGGGCGCCTACATCGGCCAGAACAACGCGACCGAACTGCTGCTTCTTGTGGGCTTCGGCGTGCTGGCGACGATCCTGCGCTTCGCGGACTACCCCCTTGCGCCGCTTCTGATCGGTTTCATTCTGGGCACGATGCTGGAGAACAACTTCGCGCGCTCGATGCAGCTTTATCGCGGCCTCGACTTCATCTGGGAGCGGCCGATGACGCTGGGGCTTCTGGTGCTGGCAGCGCTGCTGGTTCTTCTGCCGAGCTACCGCGCGCGGCGGGCCCGGCGGCGCGCCGAAGGGGTCGCCGATGGCGACTGACCGGCGTGCGCCGCTCTCGGGCGTGCGGGTGCTCGATCTGACCAACGTGCTGGCCGGCCCCTTCGCCTGCCATCAGCTCGCCCATCTGGGAGCCGAGGTGATCAAGGTCGAGGCGGTGGGTCGCGGTGATCTCGCCCGAAACCTCGGTGCTGATCCGGACCTGTCGTCGAAGGGCATGGGCATCAGCTTTCTGGCGCAGAACGCGGGGAAGAAGTCGATTGCGCTGAACCTGAAGGACCCGCGCGGAACGGAGGCGCTGAAGCGGCTCGTCGCGAAGGCAGATGTGCTGGTCGAGAATTTCCGCCCCGGCGTGATGGACAGGCTTGGGCTGGGATACGGCGTTCTGCAAAGGGAGAACCCGCGCCTGATCTGTTGCGCCATCTCCGGCTTCGGTCAGGACGGTCCCTGGGCCGACCGCCCCGCGTACGACCAGATCGTGCAGGGGGTTTCGGGCGTCATGTCGATCACCGGCGATGCCGACAGCGCGCCGCTGCGCGTCGGCTACCCGCTTGCAGACACCGTGGGCGGGCTGACCGCCGCGATGGCGATCTGCGCCGCGCTGAACGCCGAAGAGCGGGGCGCCTTCATCGACGTCTCGATGCTGGAAGCGGTGCTGGCGACCATGGGCTGGGTCGTGTCGAACCACCTGATCGGGGGTGTCGCTCCGCAACCGCAGGGCAACGAAAACCCGACCTCCGCCCCTTCGGGCGCGTTCCAGTGCTCCGACGGGCTGATCAACATCGCCGCCAACAAGGACGAGCAGTGGAAGGCGCTGTCCGGCCATCTCGGGCGCGAGGACCTGTTGTCCGCGCCCGATTATGCCACGCGGGAGGACCGCAAGCGGAACCGTTTGCCGCTGAAGGCGGAACTCGAGACCGTTCTCACCAGACGCCCCGCCCGCGAATGGGCGCGCGAACTCAACGCGATCGGCGTTCCTGCCGGTGCGGTCATGACGGTGCCCGAGATCCTTGCGCATCCGCAGATCACCGGGCGCGACTTTCTCGCGCGGTTCGACGACGCGCCCGGCCTCGATCGCCCCATCGACCTCATGCGGATCGGCGCGATGATCGACGGCGCGCGCCCCGCCGTCGCGACGCCTCCTCCCGCGCTGGGCGCGGACACGCCGGCCATTCTCGCCGGACTGGGGTATAGTGCGGAGGAGATCGAGAAGATGCGCGCGGAGGGCGTGACTTGAGCGGGAAAGACGACGTCGCCGACTGGTGGCGAACGGCAATCATCGACATGGAGCCTGGGCGCATCCACCTTCGCGGCCGGCCCGTGCAGGACCTGATCGGGGCCACCGGGTTCGCCGAGATGATCTGGCTCATGGTCATGGGCGAGGAGATCACGGGCCACCGCGCGCGGCTCTTCGAAGCCGCGCTCGTCGCCGCCGTGGACCACGGGCCCCAGGCCCCCTCGATCGCGGCCGCGCGGATGGCGGCGACCTGCGGGGTCGGCCTGCAATCTGCGATGGCGACAGGGCTGAACATGCTGGGCGATGTCCATGGCGGGGCCGGCGAACAGGCGGTGGAGATGTACCGTTTCGTCGAGACGAGGGGGCCGGACGAACTGGCCGCCGCGCTCGACGACTGGCGGGCGGAGCGCGGCCGCTTCCTGCCGGGCTTCGGCCACCGGTTCCACAAGCCCGTCGACCCGCGCGCGCCGCGACTGCTCGCGCTGGTGGACGAAGCCGCCGACGCGGGCGCGGTTCCGGGCGCCTACGCCGAGATCGGGCGGGCCATCGAGGCCCGTCTCGCCGCCGAGCGGGGCAAGCCCGTGCCGATGAACATCGACGGCGCGACGGCGGTGATCTACGCCGAACTCGGCTGCCCCCCCCCGCTCGCGCGCGGCTTCTTCGGCCTGTCGAGATCCGTCGGCATTCTTGCCCACGCCTGGGAGCAGACCGAGCAGGGCGGCCGCAACAAGGGCCCGACCCCACCCGCCTATCGCTGGACCTATGACGGAGAGTGAGAGGCTTCTGACCGAAGCCCTCCCCACTCTCCTCGTCGGAACCCTTGGAGCCGCGATCTTCTGGATCGTGGGCTTTCCGGCCGCCGTGCTGACCGGACCGGCGGCGGCGGTCTCGGTCGCTTCTCTCGTCGGTCTGCGTGCTTATGTGCCGGTACGCCTGCGCGATGCCGTCTTTCTCGTGCTCGGCGTCTCCATCGGAAGCACGGTGACCCCGGACGTGATCGCGACGGCACTCGCATGGCCGGTCTCGTTTTTCGTGCTGACGGTGACCCTTCTGCTTGTCCTCGTGATCGTGCGCGCGATGCTCGTGCGCGGCTTCGGCTACGACCGCACGACCGCCATCCTGGCGGCGACACCGGGGCATCTGAGCTATGCGATCGGCCTCTCCAGCGATCTCAAGGCCGACGTGCCGCGCGTGGCGCTCGTGCAGTCGATCCGGGTGCTTCTGCTGACCCTGCTCGTTCCGGTCCTGATCGCCCTCTGGGGCACAGAGGGGACAGCCTATCTGCCCGATCAGGGGGTCATTTCAGCGGGTGCGGCCGCCATTGTCTTCGCCCTCGCGCTGCCCCTCGGGCTCATCCTCATGCGGCTGCGCGTGCCTGCGCCGCTTCTGCTTGGCGGAATGGCGGCTTCCGCCATCGGTCACGGCTCGAACCTCACTCCCGGCGCGCTTCCGCCCTGGGCGACGACCATCGCTTTCGTCGTGATGGGCTGCCTTATCGGGACGCGGTTTCGCGGTCTCGACCGACGCGGGCTTCTGGGCGCCTTCGTCGCCGGCGTGGCCGCGACGCTCGTGGCCTGTGCCGTGGCGGCGCTCGGGGCCGGTCTGGCCGCGGAGTTCCTCGGCCTTCCGCCTGCGGCGCTCCTGCTGGCATTCGCGCCGGGCGGTGTGGAAGTCATGGCCGCGCTCGCTGTCGAGACCGCGCTCGAACCGGCCTTCGTCGCGGCGCATCACGTATTTCGTCTCTTGCTGCTGAGCATCCTGATCCCCGTCATGCTGGCATGGGAGCGCAGCCCACAGGACTGATCGACGGGTGTCGGTGTCGCGACCGTTCGGGCGCCAAGAACCAGGGCATCGGGAGGAGCGTCCGCCAGGCCGACGAGGGTCTCGCCAGCCCCCCCGGCGCGCCTTCACCGAAGACAAAAAGTCCGACCGTCCGGAAGTCCTGCCGATCATCGTGGGCCGCGTGCGCATCACGCTTGTCTTCTCGTCCCCAAATACCGCCTTCCCGGCCGTTCGACGCAGCCGTCGCAGGTGTGATCTCCCCCGGAGTGGCCCTGCTCCTTTGTCGAGATCGATCTCTCCACCGGGTCGCCGAGACCGGGCTTTCGTCCGCGATCATCGGCGTGCTCTGGGTCAAAACGGAAGTCCCCGTGATCGTCGGGATCACGGACGTCGTCGCGTCCGGTGCCGTGCCGGGATACGTCTACACGTTCCTGCGCGGGCGCTTTGCGATGCCGAGGTCCGTCGCGATTTTGGCGGGTCTGCCGGCACTACTCGGCATGCAATTCCATCTCCTCGGCGGAGCCGGCTCGATCAACCTTCCCTTCGACCCCGGGCTGGTGGAGGTCGGGCAAATCCTGATCAAGCCGAACTGGCTGTCC
>CAZPPH010000215.1:0-4487 GCA_964588375.1 uncultured Rhodobacterales bacterium
TTCTCGGCGGCCAGCAGCGCGTCGATGAACGCCTCGTATTCGGACTTCGTCATCGGGCAGTTGAGGTAAGCGGTACGCTCCTCCTCGGTCTCGCCCTTGTCGTAGCGCGACTGCCGCCAGGCGGTGTCCATGTCCACCGTCTCGGCATAGACGATTGGAGCGATGGCGTCGAAGAAGGCGAGGGCCTCCTGACCGGTCTCTGCCCGGATCGCCTCCGCCAGCGCCCCGGAGGTCAGAGGGCCGGTTGCGATGATCCAGTGGCCGTCGCCCGGCAAGGTGTCGATCTCGCCGGGGGCGATTTCGATCAGCGGATGGGCCCGGATCCGGGCGGTCACGGCGGCCGAGAACGCCTCGCGGTCGACCGCGAGCGCGCCGCCGGCCGGCAGACGGTGGGCATCGCCCATCTCCATGACGAGACCGCCCGCCGCGCGCATCTCCCAGTGGAGAAGCCCCACGGCGTTCTGCTCGTCGTCGTCGGAGCGGAACGAGTTCGAGCAGACCATCTCCGCGAGGTCGCCGGTCTTGTGGGCGAAGGTGCCGACCCGGGGGCGCATTTCGTGGAGCACGACGGGCACGCCGGCTTCGGCTGCCTGCCATGCGGCTTCGGAGCCGGCCATGCCGCCGCCGACGATGTGAAGTGTCTCTGCCATGGGGGTCGAGATAGCGCGGGGGCGGGCGGGAATAAACCCCGACCGCGCCGCGTCAGCCCGCGAAGTCGTCTCGGAAGAGGTTATCCTCCTGGAGCGCCGCCCGCTCGAAAGCGAGCACGACATTGCCCTCCACACGGGTCCGCGGCGCGTAAGGGCCGATGGCGAGGGTGCGGCGCGGCGGGCGGGGTGGCTCGGGGCGAAGCCTGCGCGGGTTTTCGGGACGGTCGATCGTCACCCGGCGGACGGCGATGGCGGGCGCGGGCGGGGTCGCGGCGAGGCCGACCCTATGACGCGGCCGGACGAGGCCGAGAACTGCAACGAGGGCGAGGTCGGCCGGCAGGCGCGCGGGGTCGGCCGGCCCGGCGAGGCTCGCGGCGACGAGGCAGAGGGCGAGGAGCGGGACCGCGATGCGGGCGGACGCCGACGGCACGAGGGCGAGCGCGAAGGCGGCGATCACGCCGTCGACCACCGGCCCCGCGTCGGGGAAGCGGAGTAAACCGGCCAACCCGGCGAGCACGTAGAGCGCCACGCAGGCGCGAACCGCCGCCTCGGCGCTTGGGGCCATCGGTGCTTTCATCCTGCCGCCTGTTCCGACCGTCGTGGGGCGCGCCGTCACCGCCCGCGCCGTCACAGAAGATTGCCACGAGCGCCCGGCGAAACCGTGGCGGCAATCGGGCGGGAAGGCGGCGGTTCAGTAAAGCCCGCGGCGAATGAGGGGAAGAAACGGGTCCGCGGTGCGGAATGGCCGGCTGGTGGGCGCGCGCCCGTTGATCGTGCCGAATCGCCAGGACAGGGTGACCTCCGCCCGGGTCTCGCCGGGCGCGCCGTCGCGGCCCGTGAGCATGTCGTGAACCACGCCTGCCGTCGCCGCGAAGGGCTGGCCCCCGGGGGCGTAGCGCAGGGCGAGACGCGCCTCGGTGCCGATGGCGCGGAAGCCCGCCTCGTCGTACTCGGTCACCTGCAGGCCGCCGTCGAGGCGCAGCGCGCCGGTGGCGACGTATGTGCCTTCGACGCCTGCGAAGATCAGGTCGAGCCCGTCCGCCGAGCCGAGGCCCAGCCCGGTATAGCCGCCCAATGCCGCCCGGTCGGAAACCTCGAACATCCCCTCGATTCCGAGCGCGCCATAGGTCAGCGAGCGACCGTTCAGGTCGCCCACCATGCCGAAGAGGCCGTATTTCCGGCCCGCCAGCGGGGTCATGTAGGCATGTGCCCCGATCCGCCCGACAGCCCCCCGGCCGGTCTCGACCCAGGCGAGATCGCCCTGCAACCCGTGGGCTTCGGTGACCGCGACATCAAGGGTGATCGCGCCCTGGAACGATGCCCCGCCCCCCGACTGGGAGAACCCGCCCAGACCCGCTTCGATACCGGTTACACCGAGGCTCGATTGAGCGCTCGCACCACTCGCAAACATCACGGCAAGGGCGGCAATCAGGGAAAGGCGGGACATCGTATCTACTCCGTTACTGGTTACGAGCCTTGAGACGGCCCGTCCGCCGGCCCCCGTCGGCGGACACCCGAAGAGATACGAAAAACTTATGGTTAATATAAGCGTAAACTTATCAAGTGGTTAACGGCCGGACGTCAAGCTCACTCGGAACCCGGTTCCGGATCGGTCCCCGGCAGCACGTCGCCTTCGCCGCCCTCGACGCCCTTGTCGGCGATCCAGGCCACCGAGACGACTTCCTCGCCGGCGGCGGTGTTGAAAACCTTCACCCCGCCCGCGGTCCGCGAGCGGAAGGAAATACCCTCGACCGGCACCCGGATCGACTGGCCCTTCGACGTCGCCAGCATGATCTGGTCGTCCATCTCGACGGGGAAGGACGCGACGAGCGGGCCGCCGCGCATCGCCTTGTCCATCGCCATGACCCCCTGGCCGCCGCGCCCGCGCACCGGGTAGTCATGCGACGACGAGAGCTTGCCGGCGCCTTTCGCGGTGATTGTCAGAATGAGGTCCTCGGCCGCCGACATCTCGGCATAGCGTTCCGGGCTGAGCTGGCCTTCCTCGACCGCTTCCTCGTCCTCGTCGGGCTCGACCTCGTCGGTGTTGCCCGCCATCAGGCGGCGCTGCTTGAGGTAGGCCGCGCGCTCCTGCGGGTCGGCCTCGAAATGGCGGATGACCGACATCGAGACCACCCTGTCGCCCGGGGCGAGCCGGATACCGCGCACTCCCGTCGAGTCGCGGCCCTTGAAGACGCGCACCTCGGTGGTTGGAAAGCGGATCGCCCGGCCGAGGGCGGTGACGAGCATGATGTCATCCGTTTCGGCGCAGATCCGCGCGTTCACCATCGACACGCCCTCGGGCAGCTTCATCGCGATCTTGCCGTTCGACTTCACGTTGGTGAAGTCCGACAACTGGTTGCGCCGCACGGAGCCCTCGGAGGTCGCGAAGAAGATCTGGAGCTGGTCCCAGTCCTCCTCGGCCCGGTCGACGGGCATGATCGCGGCGATGCCCACACCTGTGGGAATCGGCAGGATGTTGACGATCGCCTTGCCCTTCGAGGTGCGCGCCCCGAGCGGCAGCCGCCACGTCTTCAGCTTGTAGACCATGCCTTCGGTGGTGAAGAACAGCAATTGGGTGTGGGTGTTGGCGACGAAAAGCGCCGTGACGACGTCATCTTCCTTCAGCGACCCGCCCGACAGGCCCTTGCCGCCCCGGCGCTGCGAGCGGAATTCGTCGAGCGGCGTGCGCTTGATGTAGCCGCCTTGCGTGACGGTCACGACCATGTCCTCGCGCTCGATCAGGTCCTCGTCGTCGAGGTCGCCCTCCCAGTCGGCGATCTCCGACCGGCGCGGGACGGCGAAGAGGTCGCGCACCTCGCGCAGCTCGTCCGAGATGATCGCCATGATCCGCTCGCGGGAGGCGAGAATGTCGAGATAGTCGCGGATCTTCGCCGCGAGGTCCTCGAGTTCGTCGGTGACCTCCTTCACCCCGATCTGGGTCAGGCGCTGGAGGCGCAGGTCGAGAATCGCGCGGGCCTGGATCTCGGAGAGATTGTAGGTGCCGTCCTCGTTCATCGTGTGCGACGGGTCGTCGATGAGGCGGATGTAATCGGCGATATCGGTCGCCGGCCAGCGCCGCTCCATGAGCTTGTCGCGGGCCTCGGCGGCATCGGCGCTGGCGCGGATCGTCGCGACCACCTCGTCGACGTTCGACACCGCCACCGCGAGGCCGCAGAGCACGTGGGAGCGCTCGCGTGCCTTGCGCAGGAGAAAGGCGGTGCGCCGCGCGATGACCTCCTCGCGGAACGAAATGAAATGGCTGAGAAAATCGCGAAGCGTCAGTTGCTCGGGCTTGCCGCCGTTGAGGGCCAGCATGTTGGCGCCGAACGACGTCTGGAGGGGGGTGAAGCGCCAGAGCTGGTTCAGCACCACATCGGGCGTGGCGTCGCGCTTGAGTTCGATCACGACGCGCACGCCGACCCGGTCGCTCTCGTCCTGGATCGAGGCGATGCCCTCGAGCTTCTTGTCGTTCACGAGATCGGCGATCTTCTCGATCATCGTGGCCTTGTTCATCTGGTAGGGAATCTCGTCGACGACGATCGCGTAGCGGTCCTTCCGGATCTCCTCGACCCGGGTCTTCGCGCGGAGGATGATCGAGCCGCGGCCTTCGAGATAGGCCTTTCGCGCGCCCGAACGGCCGAGGATGATCCCGCCCGTGGGGAAGTCGGGGGCGGGGACATGCTCCATCAGCCGCTCGGCGGAGAGGTCGGGGTCCTCGATGAGGGCGAGGGTGGCGTCGATCACCTCGCCGAGGTTGTGGGGCGGAATGTTCGTGGCCATGCCGACGGCGATCCCGCCGGCACCGTTGACGAGCATGTTCGGAAACCGCGCGGGCAG
>CAZPPH010000216.1:0-4434 GCA_964588375.1 uncultured Rhodobacterales bacterium
CCGGCTGCGCGCTTTCGGTGCGGATGGTGGTGCCGCCGCGGAAATCGATGCCGTAGTTCAGGCCCTGGATGAGAAAGCTGACCAATGCGAGCATCATCAGGAACCCCGAGATGCCGAGCCAGAGTTTCGCGCGCGAGAAGAAGTTCCAGTTCGTCTCGGTGGGGACGAGTTTCAGACGCATCTCAGACCTCTATCGCCTTCGGGCGGCGGCGCTCGAACCACATCACGATCAGAAGCCGTGTGACGAAGATCGCGGTGAAGACCGAGGTGATGATCCCGAGCCCAAGGGTGACGGAGAAGCCGCGCACCGGCCCCGAGCCCATGGTGAAGAGAATGACCGCGGTGATGAAGGTGGTGATGTTGGCGTCGATGATCGCCGAAAGCGCCTTTTCGTAGCCGAGCTCGATGGCGCGGGCCGGACCCTTCGCCGTCTTCAGCTCCTCTCGGATGCGCTCGAACACGAGCACGTTGGCGTCGACCGCCATGCCCACGGTGAGCACGATGCCGGCGATGCCGGGCAGCGTGAGCGTCGCGCCGATGAGCGAGAGAAGCCCGAAAAGAAGGCCGATGTTGATGATGAGCGCGATGTTGGCGAAGAGCCCGAAGAGGCCGTAGCTGAGCCCCATGAACACGAGCACCGCCGCGAAGGCGACCACGGTGGCGACCTGCCCCGCCTCGATGCTGTCCTGCCCGAGTTCGGGGCCGACGGTGCGTTCCTCGAGAAAGGTCATCTCGGCCGGCAGCGCCCCGGCGCGCAGCAGAACCGCGAGCTGGGTCGATTCCTCGACCGAGAACTGGCCGGTGATGATGCCCGAGCCGCCCGGGATATGATCCTGGATCACCGGCGCAGAGATCACCTCGTCATCGAGCACGATGGCGAAGGGTGAGCCCACGTTCTCGAGCGTGTAGTCGCCGAACTTTCGGGCCCCTGCCGGATTGAACCGGAAGTTGACCGCCGGCCGCCCGTTCTGGTCGAACGCCGGCTGGGCGTCGGTCAGTTCCTCGCCGGTGACGACGGGGGTCTCCTCGATGATGTAGAAGGTGCCCGCCTCGTCCATCGACGGCAGGACGAGGTTGCGCCCGCCCCCACTCGCCTCGGGGTCGGAGGTGCGCCCGATCACGGGATGGAAGGTGAGTTTCGCGGTGGTGCCGATGAGCGCCTTCAGCTCCTCCGCCGAGCCGATGCCGGGCACCTGGATCAGGATTCGGTCGGTTCCCTGACGCTGGATCGTGGGCTCTCGGGTGCCCACCTCGTCGACCCGCCGGCGGATGATCTCTAAAGATTGCTGGATGGTGCGGTTGTCGGTCGCGGTACGCTCGGCCTCCGAAAGGGTCACGATGACCGTGTCGCCCTGCCCTGCGACCTCGATGTCTCTCTGGGCGAGGCCGGTCAGGGTCTGGGTGGGGGTCGCGAGGTCGCGCACCACCTCGACGGCGCGCGCAAGGCCCTCGGGGCGCGAGATGCGCACGCGAAGTTCGTCGGGCGGCCCGTCCTGGCGGCGGATCGTGCCGATGACATCGCGCTCGTCGCGCAGCGCGTCGCGGACCTCGGGCCAGAGCGCGTTCATCCGCTCGGCATAGACATCCTCGACATGCACTTCCGCGAGAAGATGCGCCCCGCCCCGCAGATCGAGGCCGAGGTTGACGAGGGTGCCCGGCAGGAAGGTCGGCCATTGGCTCGCCTCCGCGAGCCGTTCCGGCGTGGCGCCCAGAGCCTCGATCTCGGCCTCGGCATCGTTCGACCGTTCGACGGTGCCGTAAAAGAAGTTGGGCATCGCGAAGGCGAGGCCAAGGGCTATGGTCAGCCAGATGGCGGCGCGCTTCCAGCCCTCGATCTGAAGCATTGGGGGTGCCCTCGCGGCCTAGCTTTCGGCGGGTTCGGTCTTCGAGACGACCTGGGCCACGGTGGTCTTGACGACGCGGACCTTGACGTTCTGCGCGAGTTCGACCTCGATCTCGTTGTCGTCCTTCACCTTGACGACCTTGCCGATCAGCCCCCCCTGGGTGACGACCTGGTCGCCGCGGCGCAGCCCCTCGACCATTTTCTGGTGTTCCTTGACCTTTTTCTGCTGCGGACGGATGAGCAGGAAATACATGATCGCGAAGATCAGGATGAGCGGAATGAAGCTGGCGAAGGCCCCGCCGGCCCCACCGGCGGCTTGCGCATAGGCTGGTGTGACGAGCATGCGTAGAACGGTCCCTGAATTGTTCCGGAGGTCGTGCCGGCGAAAAGTTGGCGCACCCTATAGTCAGCCATCTAGGGGCGCAAGGAACCTTCCGCCAGTCCACCGCGCACCGCGCCGCTGACAGCCCCGGAAAAACACTGCATAAGGCGGCGCGGCCGACGAGTCGGTCCGGGACGATGGAGAAAGACATGCACGACATCCGCTGGATCCGGGACAACCCCGACGCCTTCGACACCGCTCTCGCCCGCCGGGGGATGGCGCCGGTGTCCGGCGAGGTGCTCGCCATCGACGAGGCGCGTCGCGCCGCCATCTCCGCCGCGGAGACCGCCCTGGCCGAACGCAACGCCGCGTCGAAGGACGTGGGCGCCGCGAAGGCGCGGGGCGACGAGCGGGAATTCGAGCGGCTGCGCGGGCTTGTCGCGGCCAAGAAGGACGAGGTCGCGGCCCTCGAGGAGACCGCGAAGGCGGAGGATGCCCGGCTCACCGATCTTCTCATGGGCCTGCCGAACCTGCCGCTGCCCGAGGTACCCGACGGCGCGGACGAGGGCGACAACGTCGAACTCCGCCGCCGGGGCGAGCCGCCCGCGTTCGACTTCACCCCGAAGGAGCATTTCGAGATCGCGGGCGTGGCACCGGGAATGGATTTCGAGGCCGCCGCGAAGCTCTCGGGGTCGCGCTTCGTGGTGCTGTCGGGCGCCGTGGCGCGGGTGCACCGGGCGCTGGCGCAGTTCATGCTCGACCTGCACATCACCGAACACGATCTGGTGGAGACGAACACGCCGGTGCTCGTTCGCGAGGAGGCGATGGTCGGTACCGGGCAATTGCCGAAATTCGGCGAGGACAGCTACCGCACGACGAACGGCTGGTGGCTCATTCCGACCTCCGAGGTGACGCTGACGAATATCGTCTCGGGGCTCATCGTCGACGAAGCCACCCTGCCCCGTCGCTACGCCGCCCATTCCCTGTGCTTCCGCTCCGAGGCGGGCTCGGCTGGCAAGGACACCGCCGGAATGCTGCGCCAGCACCAGTTCGAGAAAGTCGAGATGGTGACTGTCTGCCGCCCCGAAGAGGCGCTGTCGGAACACGAGCGGATGACCCGCTGCGCAGAGACGGTGCTCGACCGGCTGGGGCTGGCCTACCGCACGATCGTCCTCTGCACGGGCGACATGGGGTTCGGCGCGGAAAAGACCCATGACATCGAGGTCTGGCTTCCGGGCCAGGGCACCTACCGCGAGATCAGTTCGGTCTCGACCTGCGGCACGTTTCAGGCCCGGCGGATGAATGCGCGCTACCGCCCCGACGGCGGCAAGCCCGAATTCGTGGCCACGCTCAACGGCTCGGGGCTGGCCGTGGGGCGTTGCCTCATCGCGGTGCTCGAGAACGGACAGACCGAGGCAGGCGAAGTGGTGCTGCCCGAGGCGCTCGCACCCTGGCTCGGCGGCAAGACGCGGATCACGGCCACCGGAACGCTGGTCTGAGCCGGAACCCCGGTCACGGCCCCCGCGTTTTTCCGCAATGGAGAAGATGATGGACAAAGACACCGAGCGGATGAAGGCGATTCTCGTGCTGACGGCGTCGATCGCCTTCGCCGCGGTTCCCTTCTTCGTGCCCTTCGACGGGTTCGACCCCACCGCCTACCCCGTGCCGCAGGAAGACCCGCCGGTGCAGCCCGCCGGCTATGCCTTCTCGATCTGGGGGCCGATCTATATCTGGCTTCTCGTGTCGGCCGGCTACGGCCTTTTTCGCCGCGCAACCGATCCGGTCTGGGACCGCACTCGCTGGCCGGTCTTCATCAGCCTCGTCATCGGTGCGGCCTGGCTGCCGGTGGCGCAGTTGAGCCCGGTCTGGGCGACGGTGCTGATCTGGGCGATGCTGGTCTCCGGGCTCGTGGCCCTCGTGCGGGCGCCGCGCGACGAACGGGCCTGGCTCGCCTGGCCGCTGGGGCTCTACACCGGCTGGCTGACGGCGGCGAGCGCGGTGTCGCTGGGTCTTCTCGTCGCCGGATACGGCCTTGTCGGCGAGGTGACCGCCGCATGGGCCGGGATCGGTCTTGCCGCGCTCATCGCCGCCGGCATCGTGCGCTGGACGGCCAACCCTCCCTATGCCTTCGCCGTCGTCTGGGCGCTCGTCGCGCTCATCGTGCAGAACACGGGCGGCCCCGGAGGCGTGGCGTTTCTCGCGGGCTTCGCCGCGCTCGCGCTGGCGCTTCTCTACGTGACGAGCCGCGGCCGGCCGGGCCGGCTGCACT
>CAZPPH010000217.1:0-1770 GCA_964588375.1 uncultured Rhodobacterales bacterium
GACAGGCAGGGTTTCGATTTCGCCGGGTCACGTGTCGGGTCCACATGGCAGGGAACGAGAAAGCAGGCTGCGAGCGCGTTGTCGCTGCGCGAAGCGGAAGTCGCGTTGCGTCAGTATCGAACGAGCAGGGAGGCCGCGAGCCACCACATCAGGAGGCCGATCCCGGTATCGAGTGCCCGCCAGGCTGCTGGCGATTGCATCGCGGGTGCGAGATGGCGTGCCCCGTAGCCGAGCGTGAAGAAGAAGGCGATCGACCCGGCTATGGCGCCGGCACCGAACAGCCAGCGGCCGTTGTCGGGAAACGTCGTCGAGACTGCCCCGATGAGCACGACCGTGTCGAGATAGACGTGCGGGTTGGCCCATGTGAAGGCCGCCGCGATGGCCAGGGTGCTGCCGAGACTGCGGGTATTCTCCGCGAATGCCAGGTCGTACCCCCCGATCCAGGCGGCGCGCAGCCGGATTGCGCCATAACCAAAGAGAAATGCCGCCGCGCCCAATGCGACGAGTCTACCGAATTCCGAAGTCGGGCTGACGATTGTCGAAAAGCCTGACACGCCGATCGTAATGAGAATGACATCGGAAGCACTGCAGAAAACGCACAGCCAGAATACGTGCTTTCCAATCAGACCCTGTCGAAGCACAAAGACGTTCTGCGCGCCAAAGGCCACGATCAGCGAAAGACTGGTGAGAAATCCCGAAACCACGGCATACATGAGAATGCTCTCTGGAGACCAATTCTCGTCATCGCAAGAATTTTCTGCGAAGACCCTGCGAGCGTGACACTTCTTGCCGTAGCCAACCTTTTCGGATTGCAGCGCAAATGTCATCCGCAAGGGCGCATTGGCGCCGGCCCGTTGCTGGAATGCCGCTGATAAGGCGCTCGTGGTCGGGGAAGGGTCCCATTGCCGAAACGGAGCGTTCGCGTGCGGATCGCGCTGCAGCGCTCCTTTCATTCTGGTGCATCTGATTCGCGAAAATTGCGAATCGCTGAGGCAGATGATTGCCGTAAGATCGACCGGCCTAATCGCGCATTAGCCATTCTTTTCGAAATGACATATTCCTGACGCAGACTGATCGGGAGACAGAGATACTGTCGGTCCCTGCCGGGTAATTGTGCTCGTATGGCGACAATATCACCGGCCATATTCGCGCCACATTCACTGAGCTAATTCCGGGGTACCACCAACTCACACTCTACCGTGGCGCCATGAGCCCACACACTTGCCGCCGAAAGGAATGTCTCAAATGAGCCAAGCAGCTGTTCTCGCGAAACCCGCCAAGACCGAGCCGGCAACGACGCATGCGAAGCTGGGCCGCAACCCGAAAGACAGGACCTTCCATGGCGCGGGGATGACTGGCCGTCAGGCAAGCCGCGCGAAACCTCGCGCCGTTCCAAAAGAAGAAACCGAAATGCAAGCTCTCGCGAGTCTCAGCTGGCCCGAGGGTCCGTTGACGCTCATGGCCTCGGATTTCGCGGATCTCGAATGCGGCAAGCCGGCCCAGACACTGCAGGCCTTGCTCGAACTCTGCCGCTACATCGATCGCGACGAGGTCCTGATCCTGAATCTCGAATACCTCTCCTGGGACCGGTCCTCCCCTTGCGTCGATATCCGCCGCGTGAGGATGTTGCGCGATGCCGTCGAGGAGACCTGTCACCAGATGAATGTTTCCGAGCCCGGCATCGCCCTCGAGGAGCGGGGCCCGAGTGTCGACATGCGCATCTCTCTCAGCGCGAGCCACTGAAGACCGCAGCCGGCGTTCAGGGCGCGC
>CAZPPH010000217.1:1870-4402 GCA_964588375.1 uncultured Rhodobacterales bacterium
CGGTTGCCTCAAGAGGCCGGCGTCAGGGTTCTGCTCGAACCATGAGGCCGGCGAGGCCCCGGTGCGTCGGCCGTGCCGCGACCGGCTGCTCCCGGTACTCTGGGTCGGCGCAGAGTTGCTCATGCGCTGTGTGGAGGTGCTGCGCCGGAACGTGCGGGAACAGGTGATGCACGAGGTGATAGCAATCGTGGCGCGGAAAGAAGAGTAGCCGGATCGGCGCGGGGGCAAGGACATTCCGGGATGCGGCCAGTTCGTCTTCTTCCCCGACGAGGCCGGCGTGGTCGAGGCAGTCCGTCCAGAAATTGATGGTCGGGAAGACGTAGAAGAGCGGCAGTATCACGAACAGCACCGCCGTCAGCGGCTGGAACACGGAAAACATCGCGATCGATACCATGATCCCGATTTTCAGGGCGAAGAACCACGGTCCGTCGTCGCGAGACATGTTCACGCCGGAATACATCCGCAGGTGCCGGCCGGTGAGCGGGGTCACGATGTGCCGCAGAACCGTGCGCAGGGTCAGCGGGTCGTGCAGGCGCAGCTTCTCGATCGCCCCCAGCTCCCGGTCGTGCTCGTAATCTCCAAGGTGGGCGTGGTGCGAAAGATGGTCGTCCTTGTAGCTGCGGAAGCACCCCGTCAGAAGGGACGAGCACAGCTTGCCCAGCACGACATTGTCGCCCCGGTGCGCGGAAAACGAGGAATGACAGCACTCATGCACGATGTTGTTGAGGCCGCGCAGCCGCGTCCCGATAAAGATCACCGTCAACACCATCAGCGTGACAGTGACGGCGGACGTCTCGAGGGCGAGCAGATAATGCCCGAAGGCTGCGCCGGCCAGCGCTTGCGCCAGGAAGGCGAAGACAATGAACCACGCCCTCCACCTCGGGTTCCGCGACATCCCTGCGAAGCGGCGCATGAACCGCTCTCGAATTTGTTGTCCTGGCATCTTTTCCCTCACCCCGTCTCAGGCCGATATTAGGCAGGGAGATCGGGCGTGAACACCCTGTTTCCAAATTGGAAACCGAGGCTCCCGCACAACCCATCAGCCCGGCTTATGCAAAGTTAGAAAAACGTGTGGAAATTGACGAATGAGGTGGTAGATGTTGTGCCCGACCTACTTGCCCATCAGTTGATCTTATACAGAGGCGCAAAAAAATTTGAGATTCGATTACGATGCAATCGCCGCTCTGTCGGCCGTCGTGCGCGAGGGTCGCTTCGATCTGGCGGCGAAATCCCTGAACGTGACGCAATCGGCGGTCAGTCAGCGAATCAAGCAGCTGGAGGAGAACGTCGGTTCGGTGCTGATCGTGCGCGGCCGTCCTTGCGTGCCGACCGAGGCAGGGCTTCAGCTTTGCAGGCATGTCGAGCAGGTCGAGCTCCTGCAGCACGAGTTGAACGACCGTATGAACGTGCTGGCGGGAATGACGGACCCTGTCGCCGCGACCATTCGGATATCGGTGAACAACGACAGTCTCGCAACCTGGTTTCCCAGCGTCATCAAGAAGGCGAAGGACGAGCTCGGCATCCGCTTCGACATCTTTCCCGATGACCAGGAGCATACCGAACACAGGCTGAAGACCGGCGAGGCGCTGGCTGTCGTCACGGCCATCGAGGCGCCCGTGCAGGGGTGCCGCCGCGTTTCGCTCGGTGCGATGGACTACATCGCCGTCGCGTCACCGGATTTCTTTCGGGAGCACTTCCCGGATGGGGTGACGCTCGAAGCGCTGCGGAACACGGCATGCCTCGCCTTCGACCGTAAGGATACCATCCAGGACCAATGGATGATGAACTGTTTTGGCGAGACCGTGGGCGTGTCGGCACACATGGTGCCCTCGTATGAAGGCTATGTCGCATGCTGCCTGAACGGGACGGCCTGGGGCCTTGTCCCGAGCGTCGCGGCGATCGGTCAGATCGAGGACGGAAAGCTGGTGGAACTGAGCCCCGGCAATTCGGTTCGGGTTTCGCTGCATTGGCAGGCCAGCACCCAATCGAGCGAGATCCTGAGAAGACTGGGCGAGTTGGTCCTCGAGGTTGCCAGGATACACCTTTCACCCGACATCTACCGCCCCGAATAGACCGACCCCGACGTGGGGGGGAAGCTATCACGCCGGGGTCGCCCTCGCAGCGACCCCGGCATCTTGCTTTGTGCGGCAATCACATGTTGCCCGCAAACCTCGTACTGAGGATACTCGTCTCGAACAGTCTGAACTCGTTACTCACAACCTACACTCGATCTGCTACACGACCGATTAGCAAGACTTATCAACCATCAGTGCGACTAATCTATGTCTTTTCGAGTTGAGCTGCCGCACAATCCATTTCCTGACAGGCAACAACGAAATATCCCTTATTCCGTAATATCTTGCGGTGTGTCCGGGGGTGTTCCGGCATTCGCGGAACGCTTCTGCAGCATGGCGTGATCGGTGCCGGAATCGGGAATATTGGCAAATTCGGCTCGAAATCGACACGAAGCGTGAACGCCGAGCCACCGGATGCGGGAAGAATGACGGGGACTTCCCGTCACGGCTGGAGCGC
>CAZPPH010000218.1:0-4389 GCA_964588375.1 uncultured Rhodobacterales bacterium
GATGTGGCTGTCCGACAGCACGGGACGCATGTCGCGTGCCTGCCTCCCGGCAGACCGGGCGATCGCAGGAATATTCGACCTGGCTTGCCGGCATCGAGGACCCTGGCGCGCGGTCGGTTCCCGCGAGCCGTGCCGGAAAGAGGCGTGTTCGGTGGTTTCCCGCATGGGTCGCGAAACGCCCGGGCTGCGAGGCGTCCCGCTTTTCGCGTTCCGTTGCCCGTTCTGTCGAGAAGAGCCCACCGTTTCTGGACCTTGCTGCCCGCCGAGGCGGCGGCTGCTGAGGGGCCCGCCGGGTTCGTCATAAAGCTTCCTTGTTCCGGCCCCTATCGTCAGGCAAGACAGGACCGAGAAATCAGGTTGCGGTCCATGGCACTCATTCATCCGGTGATACTCTGCGGCGGGTCGGGCACCCGTCTCTGGCCTTCATCGCGCAAGGCGTTTCCCAAGCAGTTCATTCCACTCGTCGGCACCGAAAGCCTCTTTCAGGCCACGCTCAGGCGTTTCGCGCGTCCCGAATTCGACCGCCCCGTCGTCGTGACCGGCGAGCCGTTCCGATTTCTCGTGCGCGAGCAGGCCGAGGCGGTCGGCCTCGACGACACCACCATCATCCTCGAACCCGAGGGCCGCGACACCGCGCCGGCGATTCTCGCCGCCGCGCTCAGCCTCCGCGACGATCCCGAGGCGCTGATGCTCATCGCCCCCTCGGATCACATGATCACCGATGTCGAGGCATTCGTCGCCGCCGTGACGGCGGGTGCGGAGGCGGCCCGGGATGGCCAGCTCGTGACCTTCGGCATCACGCCCGAGCGCGCCGAGACGGGGTTCGGCTACCTCGCCGTCGACGAGGCGCCGGTGCCGGGGATGGCCCAGCCGGTTGTCTCCTTCGTCGAAAAGCCCGACCTTGCCCGCGCCGAGGAGATGGTCGCCGGCGGCCGGCATCTCTGGAACGGCGGGATCTTCCTGTTCCGCGTGGCCGACATACTTGCTGCCTTCGAAACCCATGCCGCGGCGATGGTGGCGCCCTGCGAGGCGGCCCTGCGCGAGGCGGTGACCGACCTCGGCTTCATCCGTCTCGGGGCCGACTATGGCGCCGCCGAGGCGCAGTCGATCGACTACGCGATCATGGAGAAGGCCGACCGCATCATGACCGTCCCGGTCTCGGCGGGCTGGTCTGACCTCGGCTCCTGGGCCGCCGTCATGTCCACGGGCGCGGCCGACGAGGTCGGCAACGTCACCGACGGGAACGCGACGGCGATCGATTGCAGCGGCAGCTATCTCCGGAGCGAGGACAGCAACCTCCACGTCGTGGGTCTGGGGCTCGAGAACATGATCGCCGTCGCGATGCGCGACGCGGTTCTTGTCGCCCCGATGGACCGCGCGCAGGACGTCAAGTCGGTCGTCGAGACCCTCGACAGGATGGCGGTGCCCCAGGCCCGAGATTACCCGCGCTTCCACCGCCCCTGGGGCTGGTACGAGACGCTCTGCCTCGGCGGCCGGTTCCAGGTGAAACGCATCATGGTGAAGCCCGGCGGCATCCTCAGCCTGCAGAGCCACGTGCACCGCTCCGAGCACTGGGTCGTCGTCGCCGGCACCGCCCGCGTCGTCGTGGACGAAGACATCAGGCTCCTCTCCGAGAACCAGTCGGTCTACATCCCCCTCGGCGCGACGCACCGCATGGAAAACCCCGGCAAGGTGCCGATGTATCTCATCGAGGTCCAGACCGGCGCCTACCTCGGCGAGGACGACATCCAGCGCTACGAGGACGTCTACCAGCGCAACTGATCCGGCCTCGGAAGACCGCTGCCCGCATCGTCACGAAAGATGGTGCGAAGCCGGCGCGGGCGGACTGCTCGATCTCCGGGGCGCGTGCCGGCTCGCGTCCCGGGGTGTTCACCCGCGAAGACAGGAGCATGACCGCCGGCCGACCCGGGCGCGATGCAGATCGGTGGAGAGGCATCGGGCACCCGCCCTTGCAAGCGTGTCCGGCGCGTTTCGTGCGACCGCGGCGCATCCGCTCGGTGAGCCTATGCGGGCGGTCTTGCCGTCCTGACCGACCCTCACTTTTCGTATCCCGGGCTCTGATGCCAGCGCCAGGCGTCGGCAATCATCTCCTGCATCGTCGAGCGCGTCGGCGTCCAGCCAAGAAACTCCCCCGCGCGCCTGCTGCCCGAGACGAGTTTCACGGCATCTCCGGCGCGGCGCTCGCCGTCGACGACCGGCACCTCGCGGTTGGTTATCGCGCCAGACCGGGCGACCACCTCGCGCACGGAGAATCCGTGGCCGGTGCCGAGGTTGTACGTGTCGCCTTGCTGTCCGGACAGGAGGCGGCCCAGTCCGGCCACATGAGCATCCACGAGATCCGAGACATGGACGTAATCGCGAATGCAGGTGCCATCCGGTGTGTCGTAATCGGTGCCGTAGATCGTCAGTGCCGGCCGTCGTCCGGTCACGGCATCCAGCATCAGCGGGATGAGATGGGTCTCGGGCCGGTGATGCTCGCCGATCTCCCCCTCGGGGTCCGCGCCGGCGACGTTGAAATAGCGAAAGATCACCGCCCCGAGGTCGTGCGACGCTCCGAAATCCCGCAGCATCGTCTCGATCGCGAGTTTCGAGGCGCCGTAGGCGTTGAGCGGGTTCGTCGGCTGGCTTTCGTCGAGCGTCACCCCGTCGGCATCGCCGTAGACCGCGCAGGTCGAGGAAAACACCATGCGGTCGCACCCCGCGCCGAGCATCGCTTCGACGAGGTTGAGCGAGCCCTGCACGTTGTTGCGCCAGTATTTTCCGGGGTCGCGCGTGGCCTCGCCGACATCGGAGCAGGCGGCGAAATGCAGCACCGCCGCTGGTCGGTGGCGTTGCATGACCTCTGCGAGCCTGCCCTGGTCGAGAAGGTCGCCCTGTTCGAAAGGGCCGAATTTCACAGCGTCTGACCAGCCGGTGGAGAGATTGTCGTAGGTCACCGGGACATGGCCGGCCCGCGCGAGCGCCTTGCAGGCATGGCTGCCGATGTAGCCGGCACCGCCGGTGACGAGGATCGTCGGCGCCCCCGTCATGCCCGCGCTCCCCGTCTCGGTGCCAAGGCCGGTGCGTCGCGCGATGCACGCCGATTGCGCACGACCGCTGTCCGGCGCCGCCGTGCAGTGTTCCTCGCCCGTTCCCTCACGGAGCTCTCTTCCGAACCGGTCATCTCTCGCGCCCGTAACCTGACGGCACGAGCTATCGCCTGCCGGCCGTCACAAAGCAACATCCGCCCCGGCCGGGAGCGCGGTTCCTCGACGAAACGCGATTCCGGTGCCTCGCTGTGGCCGTTCGGGAAACGCTCCTGCGGCCGGACGCGCGGCTCGGAACGACCACACGATTCCCGTCACGCTCGTTCCCGTCGCCCAGACACGGACGACCCGCAGCGGAAACGCCTGGCCCGGCGCGATCGTGACATCGCCGACAGGGCCGTCGATCGCGGTGACGCGGACGGTGCCGGGGCTCGCGACGGCGAGCGCGATGGTCGGGCTCGGAAGATCCGTCGCGTCGTCGCGCGCGACTTCGGTCGCGGGAAAGGCCGGTGTCGGTATCAGTTGGCGAACTTGCTGACCGGACGTTCGAGAAGCGGCGCGTCCCCCCTGGTCCCTCCGTCTCTGTTTTTCGTTGACCCTGACCGCGCCGGTGCGCCGTGCGCCGCAATGCCCGAGGCCCGAACAATCCGTTCGCCGTGGTCCGATTGGCCGCAGCGCCGCGAAAAATATCCGGGCAGGGGCGGCGGGACTGTGCCGGGCAGGGGAGCTGTGCTAGAAGGCCCCGTCTTTACCGGTATGAGTTCGGGGCTGTCTGCATGGCCAGTGACGCAACCTATTCGCAAACCCCGTCTTACGGCGGGGTCAACGTTCGCGGGCTGTTCTGGCTCGCTGTCGCCTCGCTCGCGGCCGGCTGGTTCTTCATCGACGGCCTCGATGCGCTTCTGGCGGCCTGGCAGTTGCCAGAGTACAGTCACGGCCCGCTCATCCCCGTCCTCTCCGCGCTCCTGTTCCTGCGCCAGTTGAAGGACGTGCCGGTCGACCCCGGGCCGAAACGCGACCGCTGGGTCGGGGTGACGGTCGTTTTCGCCGCCATCGCTCTGGGAACGCTCGGAAAACTGTCGAATATCGACGATCTCGTCGCCTATGCCACGATCCTCTGGGTCGGCGGCATTCTTCTGGTGAGCTTCGGCTGGAAGACCGGCAAGCACTTCTGGCCGCCGGTCCTGCATCTGGTCTACATGCTGCCGCTGCCGGGCGTGATCTACTACAAGCTCTCGACCTCGCTGCAGATGGTCTCGTCGGAGTTCGGCGTCTGGCTTCTGCAACTGATGAGCGTGCCGGTCTTTCTCGACGGCAACATCATCGACCTCGGGGTGATGAA
>CAZPPH010000219.1:0-4371 GCA_964588375.1 uncultured Rhodobacterales bacterium
GTGCCTCTGGCCGCTCTGTGGCGATCAGGGCTGCTCGTCTCGCGCGCAGTACTGAAAGAGGTGGGTCGATGTGTCCGACATCTCGCTGATGGAGGCCATGGCCCCTGCCCAAGCGCGCGCCACGAACGCGAGGGCTGGCTTTGGCGGACCTCACGGACGGGATCACGCCTGACCGCGACCTCCCAAGGGCTCGCTCGAGCGGTGGGTTCCGGGGCGGGTGGCAGGCGATTGACGCGGGCTTTCCACCGGCCTAGGTGACGGCGAGCCAGCAGAGCAGGACACCACCGATGAACCTTTCCAGAGGCCGCGAGTACCTCGCGATTCCCGGGCCGTCGGTGATGCCCGACCGGGTGCTGCGCGCCATGCACCGCGCCGCGCCAAACATCTATACCGGCGAGCTTTTCGAGATGCTCCCGGGGATCGTGCGCGACCTGAAGGCGGTGGCGCGGACCGACCACGACGTCGCGATGTACATCGGTAACGGCCACGCCGCGTGGGAGGCCGCGCTCGCCAACGTACTGTCGCGCGGCGACAAGGTTCTGGCGCTGGCCACCGGGCGCTTCGGCAAGGGCTGGGGCGAGTGCGCCGCCCGCCTCGGCGCCGAAGTCGAGGTCATGGATTTCGGACGCAGCTCGCCCGTGGACCCGGCGCGGGTCGCCGAGCGGCTGGCCGCCGATAAGGGCCACGAAATCAGTGCGGTGCTCTTCACCCATGTCGACACCGCCACCTCGGCGCTGTCGGACACGGCCGCGATCCGCGCGGCGCTCGACGAGGCGGGCCATCCCGCACTCCTGATGTCCGACAACATCGCTTCGCTGGCCTGCGACCGCTTCGAGATGGACGCCTGGGGCGTCGACGTCATGGTGGCGGGTTCCCAGAAGGGGCTGATGACCCCGCCGGGAATGTCGTTCGTCTATTTCAACGACCGTGCCGATGCCGCGCGCGACCGCGCGAATTGCGTGACCGGCTACTGGGACTGGCGTCCGCGGGTCGGAGCGGAGGAGCTCTACCTCTATTTCTTCGGCACCGCGCCGACCCATCACCTTTACGGGTTACGCGCCGCGCTCGACATGATCGCCGAGGAGGGGGTCGAGGAGATATGGGCGCGCCATGACGTGCTCGCCCGCGCGATCTGGGCAGCCGTCGACGCCTGGTCAGAGGGTGGCCGGCTCGGTTTCAACATCGAGGCCGAAGCCGCGCGGAGCCGGGCTGTCACGACGCTGACCGTCCCCAAGCCCCACGCGCAGAACATCCGTGCCTGGGTCGAAGACAACACCGGCCTGACCCTCGGGCTGGGGATCGGGATGGAAGATCCCGAGACCCCCGGCGACATGGGATACTTTCGCATCGGCCATATGGGCCATCTCAACAGCCAGATGGTGCTGGGGGCGCTTGGGTCCGTCGAGGCCGCACTCACCGGTCTCGGCATCGATCATGGCCGCGGCGCGGTCGATGCCGCGGCGGACATCATCGCCAAGGCCGCGCTCTAGCGGTCCCGACGGCGAAAGTCGCGCGTGATCAGCCGGTCGGCGATGGCCCCGATAAGCAGCGCCCCGACCAGTCCCCAGACGACCCAGACGCCGAAAAGGGCCATGAAAACGAGCACCCCGAAGGACCAGAGGAAGGCGTTGGTGTAGTCTTCGACCACGGCATCTCTCCTTTGCACCCCGGTGAGACGATAGCGTGGTCTCCGGGGTTGGCCAATCAAGATCCGTCGCGCCGCTTCAGATTGGGCGCGCGTCGCTTCGCCTGGAAGCCCGCCCGCAGCGAGATCGCCAGATCGGCCAGCGCCGCCAGCGCGAGCGCTGCGAGAAACCCCGCCTGAAGCCAGATGAGCACGAGAGCCCAGTAGAGGATGAGCATGACGAAGAGGGTCGGTTTCGATATCGGCATGTTGAGGCTCCGGTGAAGTAGTGTGGAGCGTCAACGTGCAAGCTCAGGAAAGAGTTTCATCGGCGTCGGCGAGGGCCCCGGGCAGCGCTTCGGCGAACCGGTCGAGGTCTTCGGGGCTGCCCGCGCCGACCCGGATGCAACGGTTGCCGGGGGTGGCGAAGGGCATCCGCACGAAGATCCCGCGGATGGCGAGCGCGTCCCGGACCGCGGTGGCGAAGGCGGCATCGCGGCCGCAGTCGACGGTGACGAAATTTGTCGCAGACGGCAGACACGAAAGGTCGTTCGCCGCCACGATGGCGGCGATCCGGTCGCGGGCGGCAGCCGTACTGTAGACGACTTCGGCCAGCCAGGTCTGATCGCCGAGTGCTGCGAGCGCGCCGGCCTGGGCGGCCCGGTTCATTCCGAAATGGTTCCGCACCCTGTCGAAGCCCGCGATGACACGGGGATGGGAGACGGCGTAACCCACCCGCGCCCCGGCCATGCCGTAGGCTTTGGAGAAGGTGCGCATCCGGATTACCCGCGGGTCGTTCCCATCAATCGGGGGCAGGGTGCCCGGCGGCGCGAAATCTCCGTAAGCCTCGTCGAGAATCATCAGGCAGCCGTCCGGCACCGACGCGATGACCGCCTCGATCGTGGCGGCGTCATGCCATGTGCCCATCGGGTTGTCGGGATTGCAGATGTAGACGAGTTTCGCTCCGGTTTCCGCCGCCCTGTCCAGAAGGGCGACCGGGTCCTCCCGGTCATCCCGGTAAGGCACCGTCTCGACCCGCCCGCCGAAGCCCAGAACGTGGTAATTGAGGGTGGGGTAGGCGCCGTGGGACGTGACGACCGTCTCGCCGGGCTCCACGAAGAGCCGGACGATCAGCCCCAGGAGCGTATCGATCCCGGCGTCGATGGCGATGCACCCGGGCGGCACCCCGTGGTGTGACGCCAGCGCCAGCCGCAGCGCGTGCGCCTCGGGGTCGGCGTATTTCCAGATTTCCCCGGTGGCGACCTCCATCGCCCGGATCGCGGCGGGAGACGGGCCGAAAACGCTCTCGTTCGCGCCGATCCGAGCTGTGAAGGCCCGGCCCGTTGCGCGTTCCTGCGCCTCGGGGCCGACGAAGGGGACGCTTGCGGGAAGGTTCGCGGCGAGCGGCGTAAGGCGAGAGTCGGTCATGATACGACCAAAAACCATCGTGCCGGCGACGACAAGCAAGCTCCGGCCCCGGTGTTGGGTGTCTTCGCGGCCGTCGATATGGCGCCGCTGTCTTGAAGCCCGGCCGGGCGTGCCTGCTGCGCAGCCTTTCCGTCTACATTCCCCAGTCCGACGTCGCTCTGATCCCGCTCCCGCGGACGGCGCAAGGCTCAGGCTCAGGCCACCTCCGCCAGACGCGCCAGCGCGGCACGAAGACGACCGGCCTCGGCCTCCTTCTGGCCCACCAGCTCGCGGGTTTCCTCAACGACGTCCTCCGGCGCGCTCTCGACGAACTTCGGGTTCGACAGCCGCCCCTTCAGCCCACCCATCTCCTTGTCGAGCTTGGCGAGACTCTTTTCGAGCCGCGCCTTCTCCGCTCCGATGTCGATGAGGCCCGCAAGCGGCAGCGCGAAGGTTCCACCCTCCACGGTGATCGTGGCCGAGCCCTTCGGCGCGGCCTCGGCCGGCTGGATGCTCTCGATCCGCGCGAGCCGCTCCACGAGCGCGAGGTTTCTCGTCAGCGCATCCTCGCCAGCCGCGTCGAGCGACAGTTTCAGAAGCGGCGCCTTGAGGCTCGCGGGCACGTTCATCTCGCCCCTCACCGAGCGGATCGCCTCGATGAGCGAGATCACCCAGCGCATTTCCCGTTCCGCTTGCGCGTCGACGAGTTGCGCCGCGGTGTAGTCCGGCCAGTCGGCGTGGATGAGCATCGTCTCGCGCTTTCCCGACAACCCCCAGAGCTCCTCGGTCACGAAGGGCATCATCGGGTGGAGAAGCACGAGGCACTGGTCGAGCGCCCAGGCCATGGTTGCCTTCGTCTCGCGCGCCACGACCTCGTCGTCGCTCGCGAAAAGCGGCTTCGACACTTCCAGGTACCAGTCGCAGAACGTGCCCCAGACAAAGGCGTAGAGCGCGTTCGCGGCGTCGTTGAAGCGGAAGTCGGCGAGGGCTGCATCGACCGTCTCGCGCACCCGGGCGACCTCGCCGACGATCCAGGCATTCGCCGTCGCCTCCGCCCTCGGCGGTTCGGCCCCGCGGTCGACCTCGAACACCCCGTTCATCTCGGCGAAGCGTGCGGCGTTCCAGAGCTTGGTGACGAAGTTGCGATAGCCGGCGATGCGCCCGGGCGAGAGCTTCAGGTCGCGCCCCATCGCCGCCATCGCCGTCAGCGTGAATCGCACGGCGTCGGCGCCGAACTCGTCGACGAGGTCGAGGGGGTCGAGCACGTTGCCGAGCGACTTCGACATCTTCTTGCCCTTCTCGTCGCGGACGAGGGCGTGGACATAGACGGTGTGGAAGGG
>CAZPPH010000220.1:0-4326 GCA_964588375.1 uncultured Rhodobacterales bacterium
GCGGGTGCCATCATGCTGTTCACCATCGGAGGCGGTCTGGCGGTGGCGGTCCTCGTCGGAACGTTGATCGGATGGTATGCTCTGCGCTTTCTGCCGCCGGACCCGGCAGAGGCAGAGCTCCATTGACGATGGCCTCTTGCCCTCCGGATGACGGAAAGCACACCTCAAGGGCGCGCACGATGTGAATTGGCACCATCGCCTTCAGTGTCCGCGTTGCGGTCGTCGCGCGCGCCATGGTTTTCGGCAGCGAAAATGAATGTCCGGTCTGCCTGCTGCACGGCTTTGAGAGCCGGGTTCCTCTTCGATCATCAGGGGTGCTGCGTAGCAGGAAAGTCATACGCCAGACGGGCCCGCTGTGGACGCGTGCAGCCTTTTCGCTGCGCGCCGCAGCAATGTCCGCTCCTCGGATCGCATTGGCGGCGGGCCTCTTTCGGCTTTGGCGCTCGGACAGATCAGGTCTTGGGATCGGTGTTGGCCCCGGCTCTACTCGATCTCCGCCAAATGCCCTTGAATGTACCGGGCAGAACGACGGGACCGGAGTGCCCCCACTGAAGCGGTCCGCCAACCGGGGTGGTTTTGCCCCGCAGATTGGAGGACGAGGATCTGGCTGGGAAGCGAGAGAAGCCCGCGGCAGGTCGAAGTGCTGCAGGGGCAAGGCATGAGCGTTGCCGAAGCCGTGCGCCGGATCGGCGTGACTCAGCCAGACGTTCTGCCGGCGGCGCCGGCAGGACGGCGGCATGAGCCGGGATCGGCTGAAGCGCCTGAAGGAGCTTGAGAAGGAGAACGCCCGGCTGAGGCGTGCCGTCCCGGACCGGCCGCCCTGCCGGCGGCGAGGGGCTATTCTCCGTCGTCGGTCGGCTGCCCGCGGCCGGGCGCGACCGGCTCTCCATGCAGCGGCTCCTCGATGTCGCCGGCCGCGGGCGCGATGCGGATCGGCTGGGTCGTGCCGCCCTTCGACTCGCCGAACACGAGGGTGGTGTGCGGGAAGGGGATCTCGATGCCCCGCTCGTCGAAGATCTTCTTGACGAGGCGGTTGTAGGCGCGGCCCACGCCCCATTGCTTGCCCGGCCAGGTCTTGATCCGGACCTTGACGACGACCGAACTGTCGCCGAAGGCGTCGAGGCCGAAATACTCGAGGTCGCCGAGAAGGAAGATGCCCTGATCGGGGTCGTCGCGAAGTTCGTCGTAGGCGTCGAACATCGCCTGGCGCGCCTCGTCGACGTCCTCACGGTAGGCGATCCCCATGTCGAGGACGTAGAACGAGAATTCCCGGGTGAAATTCGATACCATGTCGACCGACGAGAACGGGATGATGTGAACGATCCCCTGCAGGTCCCGCAGGGTGACCGAGCGCACCGTCAGCCGTTCCACCGCCCCGCTGGTGCCGCCGACCGTCACCACGTCGCCGACGTTTATGGCGTTCTCGAACTGGATGAAGATGCCGGTGATGATGTCCTGCACGAACTTCTGCGCGCCGAAGCCGATGGCGAGGCCGAACACACCGGCGGAAGCGAGGAGGGGGCCGATGTTGAGCCCGATCTCCGAAAGCGAGAACATGACCGCGAAGATCAGGATCGCGACGGTCGCCGCGTTCTTCAGAAGCGTGAGCAGCGTGATTTCCCGCGACGAGGGCGCGTCGCCGATGTCGGGGTTCAGCCGGTAATCGATCCAGGACGAGACCGCGAGCCAGATCGCCCAGGCGACGAAGAGAATGAGCGACACCGCGATCAGCGCGCCGGAGAAGCGCTGTCCGCCCTCCTCGTTGATCCAGTCAGCGAAGGCGAAGAGCCCGATCTTGTCCAGTGCGAAGAACACGACGATGATGGCGACGAGCGCGCGAAGCGCCATCAGCACCACCTTGTTGAACCTCTTTTCGAAGAACGGGAGCTTTTCCTTGAAATTGTCGGGCACGATCGTCCCGGCCTGCATCCGCCGTCCGAGAAACCCGATCAGCGCGGTGCCGACGAAGGCGACCGCCGCGATCTGCAGCGTGTCGACCACGATCCCGCCGAGGGCCGCGAGCGAATGGGTGAGCGAGCGGACCACGATGAACCCGAGGTAGATCAACGCGAACCAGTGCCAGTTGACCAGAACCGAGGCGAAGAAGCTGGTTCGGGCCCCCGGCTTCGTCGCCGGCCCGGCTTCGCCATCTTCATCTTCGGCGGGGGCGGGGCGGGCGAGCAGGTTCGCCACGAGCCAGTCACCCACGGACTTGCGGTGCCATACGGTGGCGACGGCGAGGTAGAGCACCGTGAGCTCGATCACCAGGACCGAGACCGACCGCCTGGCGAGGAAGGATCCCGCCTCCTGCACCAGGGGCACGAACAGCATGATGCCGTAGCCGAGGATTCCGATGGCGATGCTCGCCACCCGGGAGGCGGTGCGCGCGCCCCGGTCCGACATGGGCAGCGCGCGCAGGTCGTCGGCGGCGGGCGACAGCACGGTGCGTATGGCGGCCTTGGTGAGTTCGACCGCGAGAAACGCGTTCAGAAACAGCGTCTGGTTAAGGCGGATTTGCCCGAAATCGCCGAACACGATGGTCATCGCGCCGTAGCCGATGCTCCAGGCGATCGCCACCACCGCGACCCGGAGGACAAGCGAGCCGGCGAACCCGATCAAGATCCTCGCGACCCCGCCGCTCTGTGCGGACCGGCCGAGCCGGCGGAGAAGCGGGAATGTCATTGCGCGCAGGCTGAAGAAGACCGCGAAGGTCACGACGATGACGAGCAGGATATCGAGAACGCCGTCCCAGACCGCGCGCCAGGTATCGGCTTCGAGGCCGCGCAACAGGACGCGCGCGCCTCGGAGACTGGTCCAGACCTGCGAGATCGCGAAAGTGGCGTTCTCCGCCGCGGTTTGCGTCACGCTGGCGATCCGGGCGCCCAGCGAGGCGGGCGGTGCTTCGGCGGCCTGCTCCCCGGCGGCTGCCCCGCCGTCGGTCGCGGTGGCGGCTCTCTCGAGCTCGGCGATGAGCGCCTCGCGCGCCGTCTCGTCGCGCAGAACCCGGATCAGGTCGTCGAGCGGCGCGGCGGACTCCGCGCCCCCGGCGGTGTCCTCTGCCGTGGCTGGTGCCGGCAGTCCGGGTTGCTGAGCGGCGACCGGCGAACCGGCGAGGAGGCCTGAGAGCAGGAGGAGAACTGTCAGAAGTCTTGTCATCGGAGGGGAGGCACCGTCTGGGTAGATGGTTCAACATCACGTCCCGCGACGGGAATCAAGGGGTCGACCCTGCGCTGCGGAGCACCTGACACCCTGTGCGCGAGAGCCGTGGGCGCGATCCTGCCGAGTGTTTCGGACCCTCGCGCGTCCCGTCTTCCCCCGATGAGCAGCCCCTCTTCCGATGCTGGACGGGGCAGGGCGCACCTGCTACACACCTCCCATGACGACGTGCCGCATCATCATCTGCTGCATTATCCGCTGACGAAAGTTGCGCGGGCCGGTCGTCTTTTCCTGAAGAGCAAGATAGCCACCCGCGCGGGGACACTCGCGTGAGGACCGAATGGACATCTACCTGAGAAACACCGCCACCGGCGAGAAGGAGCGCTTCGAACCGCTCGATCCCGCCAATGTGCGGATGTATGTCTGCGGCCCCACGGTCTACGACCGGGCCCATCTGGGCAACGCCCGGCCCGTCGTGGTCTTCGATGTCCTCTTCCGGCTCCTGTGCCATGTTTATGGCGCGACGTCGGTGACTTACGTGCGGAACTTCACCGACGTCGACGACAAGATCATCGCCCGGGCCGAGGAGACGGGCCGCCCGATCGAGACGATCACCGAAGAGACCGCGCGCTGGTATCTCGACGACATGGCCGCCCTCGGCGCGCTCGCGCCGACCCACATGCCCCGGGCGACCGACTACATCGCCGGGATGGTGGAGATGATCGGCAAGCTCGTCGCGCAGGGCCATGCCTACGAGGCCGAAGGTCACGTGCTCTTTGCGGTGGATAGCTGGAAGGCGCACTACGGCGAACTCTCCGGCCGGACGGTCGACGACATGATCGCCGGCGCCCGCGTCGAGGTCGCCCCCTACAAGCGCGACCCGATGGACTTCGTGCTCTGGAAGCCCTCCACCCCCGACCAGCCCGGCTGGCCATCGCCCTGGGGCCGGGGCCGCCCGGGCTGGCACATCGAATGCTCGGCGATGGCGAAGGCGCTTCTGGGCGACACGTTCGACATCCACGGCGGCGGCGGCGACCTTCTCTTTCCCCACCACGAGAACGAGCGCGCGCAGAGCTGCTGCGCGAACGGCACCGAACGCATGGCGCAGGTCTGGCTCCACAACGAGATGCTCCAGGTCGAGGGCAAGAAGATGTCGAAGTCCCTCGGCAA
>CAZPPH010000221.1:0-4295 GCA_964588375.1 uncultured Rhodobacterales bacterium
CTCTTCGGTCTCTTCGCCGACCCAGGCGATGAACGCGTTCGTGCGATCGTCCCCGCCCCAGGCGTTCCAGTAGACGGTCTGGCCTCGGGCCGCTTCAAGCGTGTCGTTCCAGCCGGCGAAGGCCGGAGCGGCGGCCAGTGTGGCCATGAGGATCAGGGGCAAGCGCATCGACAGTCCTTCATTCAGCGGGAGTCTTGCGCACAAGACCCGTGGCGTCGCGGTCCGTTACGCGACCTCGTGCGATTTTCTCCGGTGCAAGTGCGGCCCAGCCCTGGTGCCAGCGGGTCACGGTCGTCAGGGCACAGCCGGCCGCGAAGACGTAGGCAAGGACGGGAAACAGAAACGGAAAGAGACACATCGCCACGAAAAGCGCGATGGTCTCTGCCCCCTCCGTGAGGCCACCGAGATAGTAGATGCCCTTCGACGGGTAAGCATTCGTCGCCATCCCCCGCTTGGCGGCGATCGTGGCGAAGGCGAGAAACGAGGACCCGGTTCCGACGAAGGAGGCGATGAGGATGGCGGCGGGCAGGGCGTTCTGCACGGGGTCCGCCAATGCGAAGCCGACGGGCACCAGCGCGTAGAAGATGAAATCGAGCGCGATGTCGAGAAATGCACCGCGATCAGTCGGCCCGGTCAGCCGGGCGACAGCGCCATCCAGCCCGTCCATGATGCGGTTGAGGCAGATGAAGATGAGCGCAGGGCCATACAGACCGTAAGCCAGGAAGGGCAGGCTGAGTACGCCGAGCAGAAAGCCCGCCAGCGTGATCTGGTCGGCGGTGACGCCAAGGGCGACCAGCCGGCGTGCCGGGGCGCTGAGCACGCGGCGCTGGAGGGGCAGGAGGGCCGCGTCGATCATCCGTGTCCCTCGATATTCATGCCTCTTTTCGCCGACACGGATTTCACCTGGGTCGCGATTGGCGCAAGGCCCGCCGGGAGATTGGCGGCGACCGACACAGGCTCCGAGGCCGGGCACGGCGCGGAGCGGCGGACGGCACCTTCCATCCCGGGTCCTCCATCCGCCCCCCGGGATTCGCGCCGGTGCTTTCCCGATCTGGCAATCGTCGAGCGGATGGCTCGGGCGAGCGCCGCGCTACTGATGGGTTCTCTCAACATCCAATCCCCGGTCTGAACAGGAATCGCCAGGAAGCGACACCATGCATCGGTTCGGACCTAGCGGAAATACCGGGCACAAGGTCTAAAATTGCAAATATCCGGCATCAAGAGACCGTGAGCCACAGGAGGCCGCACTTTCCGTCCATCCCGAAGCTCGAATTGCTCGGCCTGTTCCGGATGTTCCCCGATCGCGGCATCCTGCCCTTGCTCGAGTATCACGACGCGACCCTGCGCAACGCCAGCGAACTGACCGTGGGCGAACGCGAACTCATCGCCGCCCATGTCTCGTCGCTGAACGACCGCCATCACGGCTTCACCGTGCCCCGCGACCATGCGACGGCGTGGGGCATCCCCGCGGAGGTCTTCGCAGATGTCCGGGTCGACCTCGACCATCCTGGCGTTCCGGGACGCATGAAGCCCGTTCTCGCCTTCGTCCGCCTTCTGACCCGCGACCCGGCCGGAACCGTCGCGCCGGACGCGCAGGCAGTCAAGGATGCGGGATTCAGCGTAGAGGGATTGTTCGACTTGATCTCGGTCACGGCGCTCTGTGAAGGCGCGGCCTCGGTTGGGCATTGCGTCGTGAAAGTTTCGTGACAGGCCGGAATCTCGATTGTCGAAACAGATATTTCTTATATTCATGAAATATGGAAACAGAGATTCCCGCGCGGCTTGCGACCCTCGGCCACCCTCAACGCCTGGCCATCTTCAGGTTGCTCATGCGGCGTTATCCCGACCGCGTACCGGCGGGTGAACTGGCAGATGCGCTCGGCCTGAAGCCTTCCACCCTCTCGGCCTATCTCTCCGCCCTCATGCAGGCGGGGCTCGTCAGCCAGGAGCGGGCGGGAACGTCCCTGCGCTACTCCATGGCCATGACGGAAGTGCGCCGCACCCTCGATTACCTGATGCTCGACTGCTGCCGTGGCCGGCCGGATCTCTGCGCGCCCGTTTCTCTTCCTTCAGCCACACGAGTCCAGACCATGTCCCAGCCGAGATACGAGGTGCTCTTCATCTGCACCGGAAACTCCGCCCGCTCGATCTTCGCCGAATCGATCCTCCGCACAGAGGCCGGCGATCGGTTCGAGGCTCATTCCGCGGGCACGAAACCCAATTCCAGGCTGAACCCGTTCGCGCTGGAGGTTCTCGGGCAGAAGGGACACGACGTCTCGCTCCTGCGCTCGAAGACCGTCGCGGAATACCAGGGGGAGGGGGCCGATACGACCAGGTTCGATTTCGTGTTCACGGTCTGCGACCGGGCGGCGAACGAGGAATGCCCCGCCTGGTCCGGTCAGCCCGTCAGCGCGCATTGGGGCATGCCCGACCCTGTGAAGGTCGAAGGAACCGACGCCCAGAAGAGCCTCGCATTCCAACAATCATACGGCGCCCTTCTCAACCGCATCAGGGCGTTCACCGCACTGCCGCTCGCCTCGCTCGACCGGATTTCGCTGCAGAAGGCGGTGGACGAGATCGGTGCGACCACGTCGACGGCCCCTGTATGACCGTCTACGCGCTGAACGGCCTTGGACGTATCGGCAAGCTGGCCTTGAAGCCGCTTCTGGAACGCGGCGCCGAAATCGCCTGGATCAACGACGCAGTCGGGGACCCGGCGATGCATGCGCATCTGATGGAGTTCGACACCGTGCACGGGCGCTGGGACGCGGTATTCGCGCATGACGGGGAGAGCGTGACGGTAGACGGCACGCGGCTCCCCTTCGTCGGAACGGGGGATTTCCCGGCGCTTCCGCTCGACGGTGTCGACGTGGTCATCGACTGCACCGGGGTTTTCAGGACCGAGGCGAGGCTCGCGCCCTATTTCGAGGCGGGCGTCAGGAAGGTCGTGGTCTCGGCGCCGGTCAAGGACGGACCGACGGCGAACATCGTCTACGGCATCAACGACGACATCTACGACCCGGCCGCACACCGGATAATCACGGCGGCCTCCTGCACCACGAATTGCCTCGCGCCCGTGGTGAAGGTCATCCACGAGGCGATCGGCATAAGGCACGGCTCGATCACCACGATCCACGATGTCACCAACACGCAGACGATGGTGGACCGGCCGGCGAAGGACCTGCGGCGCGCGCGCTCGGCGCTGAACTCGCTGATCCCGACCACCACGGGCTCGGCGACCGCGATCACGCTGATCTATCCCGAGCTCGAGGGCCGGCTGAACGGCCATGCGGTGCGGGTGCCGCTTCTGAACGCCTCGCTCACCGACTGCGTCTTCGAGGTCGAACGCGAGACCAGCGCGGAGGAAGTGAACGCGCTCTTCAAGGCGGCGGCCGAGGGTCCGCTCAAGGGCATCCTCGGCTACGAGGAGCGCCCGCTGGTGTCGGCGGATTACACCAACGATACACGCTCGGGCGTCGTCGATGCACCCTCGACCATGGTGGTGAACGGCACGCAGGTGAAGGTCTATGTCTGGTACGACAACGAGATGGGGTATGCGCACCGGCTCGTCGATGTCGCGCTGATGGTGGGGGCCTCGATTTGAGCGACCGCCCCGCCGCGCGGCCCGAGGGCCTCGGCGCCTACATCGCCGTCACCGCGTCCTACTGGTCTTTCATGCTGACCGACGGCGCGCTCAGGATGCTGGTGCTTCTGCACTTCCACACGCTGGGCTTCACGCCGGTGCAACTGGCCTATCTCTTCGTGCTCTACGAGGTCGCGGGGATGGTCACGAACCTCTCGGCCGGCTGGATCGCCGCCCGCTTCGGGCTGACCTCGACGCTCTATGCCGGGCTCGCGCTTCAGGTCGCCGCGCTGGTCGCGCTGGCGCAGCTCGACCCGGGCTGGGCGATGGGGCTTTCGGTGGCCTATGTCATGGTGGTGCAGGGCGCGAGCGGCGTCGCCAAGGACCTCGCCAAGATGTCCTCGAAATCCGCCGTCAAGATCCTCGCGCCCACCGCGGATGGCGGTCTCTTCCGCTGGGTGGCGCTTCTGACGGGGTCGAAGAACGCGGTGAAGGGTCTCGGCTTCCTTCTGGGCGCGGCCCTTCTGGCGACGCTGGGGTTCGCGGCGGCGGTGCTTGCCATGGCGGCGGTTCTCGCGGTCATCCTCGCCGGCGTTCTGATCGCCATGCCCTCCGGCCTGCCGCGGGGGCGGAAGGGGGCGAAGTTCTCCGAATTGTTCTCGAAATCGTCCAACGTGAACTGGCTGAGCGCGGCGCGGGTGTTTCTCTTCGG
>CAZPPH010000222.1:0-4288 GCA_964588375.1 uncultured Rhodobacterales bacterium
CCGGCGAGCCCGATATGGACGAGGGTGACGAAGACCGAGAGCGTGTGGAGCGCTTTGAACCGGCGCTTCTGCCCCATGTCGGTGGCGCGGTTGATCGCCGGCATCAGCACCTCGCGGGCGAAGACCGTGCTCACCGCGACGAGCGCCAGGAGCAGGCTCGACAGCCGGTCGCCGGGCAACGCAAGAGCCGCGGCCAGCGCCGAGGCGACGAGCACGAAGAGATAGAAATGCGGAAAGGCGCGGCGGATCAGCGGCCCGGCCGTCTCCGCCGGCAGCGCGGTGAAGACGAAGGCGGCGAATCCGAAGGCGTAGAGCACCGTGCCGCCGAACAGGAGCGCGGTCGAGAGGAGGGCCAGTTCCGTCATCAATGCGATCTCGGCTTGGCTGCGACGCCCATGTAGATGACGCTGCGAACCGGTACCGGCCCGAAGACGAAATCTCCCCGCCGGTCGATACCGCGCGGCCCGAGCCCCTTCGTCGGCCCCGCGACCAGCCCCGCGTTTTCGAGCGCGCGCAGGAGTTCGCGGGGCTTGACGAAGAGGTCGGGGTCGTGCGTGCCCTTCGGCAGAAGGCCCAGCACATCCTCGGCCAGTGTCACCACACCGAAGCGGGACAGGGGGTTTCTGTTGATCGTGTCGTAGAGAAACAGACCGCCGGGCCGCAGGACCCGCGCGACCTCTGCGAGGACCCGCACGATGTCCTCGACATGCTCGAGGACATCGACGCAGACCACCGTGTCGAAAGTCTCCGGGCCGTAGGGCAGGGCCTCGCCGACGCCCACATCGTAGCGGATGGAATGACCCCGTTCCGACGCCCGCGACCGCGCGGCCTCGACCGCCCGGGCCGCGGGATCGATGCCGGTCACCCGCGCGCCCTTTTCCACGAGAGCTTCCGACATGAAGCCGCCCGCGCAACCAAGGTCGAGCACGTCAAGCCCCTTCCAGTCGACATGCCGGTCGAACCACGCGAGACGGCCGGGGACGAGGTTGCGCAGGGTACGCAGCCAGCGCACTCCGCCCGACCACCACTCGGCCGCGGCCGCGTCGTAGATCCCGAGGTCGTTTCGTTTCCGTCCGGACACGGTCCCGCCGGTCTGCGCGGGCAGGCGGTATGTCGGTTTCTCCGTCATCGTCGGAGCACCTAGCTGGCCCTCAGCCCGCGGCGAGGCGGGCCGACGAAGGGTCGCAGCCGCCGCCCTGGAGATACGGCGCGAGCAGCTCCCGCAGCGGAAGCCGCGCGCCGAGCCGGCTTGCGAGCAGGAAGAGCCCGCCGAACTTGCGCTGCAGGTAGAGCACGTCCATCGGAACGGGAGGCGGGACGAACCCGTCCTCCGCAAGCGCGAGCCCTTCCGCCTGCATCCGCCGCGACAGGGTGAGGTCGGCGAAATCCCAGACCTCCGTCTCGCGGATTGCCGCGAAGGCCATCTCCATCATCCCTTCGATGCGCGCACGATGGCGGGGTGCGATTGCGGGGGAGAGAAAGCCGATGCCCGTCGCCGCGTCGTGCATCGCGTCCCGGTCGCCCTGAAGTCCCGCCGCGAGAAGCTGCCGGTAGAGCGCCGCGAGCCCGGGCTCGATCACCCGGGTTGCGCCGAAATCGAGCAAGACGATACGCCCGGTCCCGCGCTGATCGAGATAATTGGCGAAATTGGGGTCGGACTGCACCTCGCCGAAGATGAAGAGCTCTCGCAGGGAGAGGTCGATGAGCAGCGAGGCGATGCGGTTCCGCGCTTCCTGGCTCTCGCCTGCGGCTTCCTCGATGGGCCGGCCTTCGGCGAACGACATCGCCAGAACTTCGCCGGTGGACCAGTCCTCTTGAAATGCCGGAACCTCGAATTCCGGCGCATCCGCCAGCCGCGCCCGGAACCCCTCGAGGTGGCGGCCTTCGCGAAGATAGTCGGTTTCCTCCGCAAGCTGCGCGCGCGCTTCGTCGAGATAGGGCGCCGGGTCGAACCCCTGCGGCAGGAGCCCCGAGAGCCGCAGGAGCGCGCCGACATTGGCGACATCGCTGCCGATGCTGCGCGCGACCCCCGGATACTGCACCTTGATCGCCAGCTCGCGCCCGTCCCTCAACTTCGCGCGGTGAACCTGACCGATCGAGGCCGCCGCGATGGGGCGCACGTCGAACCGCTCGAACTCGCGAAGCCAGTCCTTGCCCCAGTTTGCGTTCAGAACCTCCTTCAACTGGCGCGGCGGCATGAAATGGGCGTCCGAGCGGAGCCGGCCCAGGATTTCGGCAAGCTCCGTGGGCAGGACCTCGCCTGCATCCATCGAGATCAGCTGGCCGATCTTCATCGCCGCCCCCCGCATCTGCGCGAGCTCGTTCGTCACGCGGTGGAGGTTCGCCGGCGTCATGACGAGGTCGCGCAGGCCCGGCCTGCGCCCCCGGGCGACTTCGCGCGCCCCGTTGAACGCCACGCTTCCGAACACGCCGGTCGCGAGCGAGCCGAGCCGGGCGAGCCTCAGGGCGCGGCCCGAGGGCACCGGCACCGGTCGGCCGGAGGTGGGTCTGTCTGCCATCGACGGTCCTTCGCTGCCTCGCCGGAGGAGGTATCCCGCCCAGGGGCGAATTCAACGATTGCGACGGTGCTGTCATCCATGCGCCTCCCGGAGACGTAAAACAGCCAACACATCGGAGAAACCTGATGCAGCGCCTTCTTGCAGCCCTCCTTGCCACCCTTCTCGCCGTGCCGATGGCTACCGCCGGGGCGCTCACCGGAACGTTCGCCTCCATCGACGGCGGCACGCTGTCGCTGGAGGACTGGCGGGGCCGGCCGGTGCTCGTCACCAACACCGCGTCGCGCTGCGCCTTCACCCGGCAATACGACGAATTGCAGGCGCTCTACGACCGTTACCGCGACCGGGGTCTCGTCGTGCTCGCCGTCCCGTCGAACGATTTTCGTCAGGAGCTCGCCACCGCCGAGGAGGTGAAGGATTTCTGCGAGGTCAATTTCGGCCTCGACATTCCCATGACCGACATCACATCGGTTCGCGGCGAGGCCGCGCACCCGTTCTACCGCGCGCTGAAGGCCGAGACGGACTTCGAGCCGAGCTGGAATTTCAACAAGGTGCTGATCGGCGGGGACGGCCACTTCGTCGCCGCTTGGGGGCCGACGGTCAGGCCCGATGCCGGGCCGATCGTGGAACGGATCGAGGCGCTGATCGAGTAACGTCGCGCGGACCGGCGTTCACCGGGCCGACCCCGCACTCGTGGCAGGAATGCGCTCGCCGGGCGCGCGCCGCCGTCGGAAAGGCGGCACGCGTTGCGTCTACCCCTCGCCGCTGTCGAGGATCGACGCGGTGGCCTCTACGAGGTTGAGGCAGCCCTGTGGCTCCGCGTCGCGGACGATGCGCGCCGCGTCGAGTGTCGCGAGAACGGCTTCCATCTGCTCTTCGGAACGCCCCATTTCCTCATAGGCTCCCGGGGTCTCGTTCAGGTCGGGAACGCGGGCCTCCACCTCGTTGAGCCGGGGGGGTGCAATCGGTGCCGTCCTGTGCATGCAGAAGGCGTCGCCGACACCGCGAGCGCTCCGGCCCGGATCATCAATCGCACGATGCACTTCCTCCATCTGTTTGCCTGTCGGAATGACACGCGGCCAGCGGCGGCGCGGCGACGAGGTTCCCCTGTCACCAGATCCTCACGAAGCGCATCTTCGCGGATGGGCCGCCTGGGGCGGGCGGCGGGGAGAGTGATGCCGGACCGCGCGAGCCCCGCGAAAGGCCGGGGCTTTTCAGGCGCCCGGCTTCGCCAAATCCTCCCCGAGCCTCGTGGCCGGGTTGAGTCGCGGGTGAGTTTCCTCGCCGAGCCAGAGGAGGACTGCGCCCGAGACAATCATCGAGATCGCGACGAACCAGAAGGCAGCTTCCGCCGCGCCCGTCAGGCTTGCGGCAAGCCCAAGGCCCAGCGCGCCGATCGCGTAGCCGAGATCGCGCCAGAACCTGTAGATGCCGATTGCCGAGCCGCGCCACGAGGGCGGCGTGATGTCGGCCACGGCCGCCGAGAGGTTGGGGTACAGGAGCGCCATGCCGAAGCCCGCCACCCCCGCCGAGACCGACCACCAGAGCGCGCCCGTGCCGATCACCACCATGGCCACGCCCGCGCCGCAGATCCACATGCCGAGCACGTTGGGCCAGAACCGCCCCACACGGTCGGAAAGCCGCCCGGTGAAAAGCTGCGAGCCGCCCCAGACGAAGCCGTAGACACCGACGATCCAGCCGACCTCCGTGAGGCTCGCGCCGCGGCCCACGAGAAAGACCGGGAACAACGCCCAGACGAGGGCGTCGACGAA
>CAZPPH010000223.1:0-4278 GCA_964588375.1 uncultured Rhodobacterales bacterium
GTGCGCCTGCCTTGAATGACGCTCTTGGCCCGTGCGTCGGCTCCGGGTCGCCCGAACGCACCCCAACGCCGCATTAGGCCGGAAGTGGAAGCGCGATCTCCTCACCGTCCGGGTTCTCTCGATGAAAGAGCCGCGCGGTGAACTTCGCGTTGCCGGCGACGAGGCGCAGTCCCGCAACCAGTTCCGCGCAGGCCTCGGGCAGGGCGTCGAGAGGCATTGGCTCAAGGCGCTCGAGTACGAACCACATCGCGCTCGAATCTTCGCGGATCTGCGTGCGCGTGCCCTGCCTCCAGTTCCAGCGTCGGCAGGTGACGCCGGCATCGTCGCACCAGATCACCTCGCCGGGATCCGTGTAGAGCGTCTTTGGAGATCCCTCGGCCATGGTCTCGAACGGCTCCGGTCCCGTCGCGCGGCGAAGGGTGGGATGTCCGACAATGCGCTCCGCGTCCTCACCTCCCACCGGTATGGCGTATCGCAGACTTATCGCGTTGTAGAGATCGACTGCCGCATTGACCGGTCTGATCTGGCCGTCACGCCGGGCGCGCTTGAGCAGAGCCTCGAGGGAGCAGGGCGTGCGTTTTGGCTTGGCGCCGAAGCTGCGGTAGGCGCCGCGCCAGGCGGCGACATGACCCTCTGCCCACGGCTTCGCGTCGAGCTCTGCGACCGCCTCTGCCAGCAAACGGTCGCTTTCGGCGTTGCTAGGTCCGTTCCCGGAGCCTTGCGCGAGGAGGCACAAGGCCGCGAAGTCCGGACGAAGCGCGAAGATCTCGGGTGCGAAAACAGGCGAAAGGCGCATGACGGTCCCGGTTGTTGTTCTGCCCCGTCCGGTACCTCGCCAAAACAGCCGAACATATCAAGCCCGGGAGGGATGCGGCCGGCCCGGGACGGTCCGGATTGACCGGCCAGCGTTTCCGGTCAGGGAACAGCGAGTACCGGACATGTTCTGGCGTTTCGGGATGCGCGGCAATGGGACACGACACCGCCCAATTTTCGACGCATTTCTTCCCCAACAATGCCGCAACCGCTGCGCCCTTGCTCGGCGGCCGTGTGTAACGAGTGAACGGATCGAGAAGTGAAGAGCGAAGTCAAGGAATGGCATGTCGAGAGATATGCCCCGGAGGTCGATGGCGAGGCCTTCGAACCCGTCACGGTGCCTGCGCCAATCCTGTCGACGCGCCGATCGCGAGACGACGGCTTTCTGGAAGCCGCGCTGCGACGGAGCCGGTGCGCAAGGACAGGTCCGACGCGTTTTCATTGAGGGATCGGGGCCCGGGCTCCTCGCCGGGCACGTGCGGGCCGTTTGAAATTCCCTGCCGGCAAGACGCCAGGCGGCACCAAGCGTGGTCACTGCCCGACACGGCATCACCGGTTGATCTGAGATCCGCCTGGTCGTCTTGATCCGCTCGGCCGACGAGGCGAGATGGCGGAGCCTTTAGCCGGCTGACCTCGCCGGTCATGCCGGCCCGTACAACTCCACTCTGCCCCGGCGCCACTCTGCGCTGCCATCCGCATGGGGGGGCACCGGCAGTCGAGATCCGATCACTCCCGCCCCGGAGCAGCACCGGACGATGACAATTTGTCAAAGATTCCCTGAAGAATTTCGAAATCTGCCATATTTAGCCAAACTAATTCCACATTAGCAGGGCTTAACTAAACGCTAAGGTTAATCCGCTCCGTCGGGCGGTAGTATACGAGTGAGTGTGTATCATGTTCAGACCAGCCCCCGGTCGCGCCAGTTTCAGAAATCGTACGGTCCAGCGCCTGAGTTTCGGTCTGCTTGGTGGAATTGCCGTCCTGGCTTCGGTCGGCAGCGTGTCCGCCCAGAACCTTCCGGCGGATACCGTGACGGCGAATGACGCACTCGCGCGCTGGGGTCACAGCAGCTGCACGGCGAGCCTCCCCGAACTCTCCGACGGAAGCATCTCCAACCCGGGGGTCTGCTTTCTTCCACCCGTCGATCCGGATTACCGCATGACCTTCACGTTCTCTCCGGCGAACGACCAGTTCATGACGGGGATCAACATCTGGGCCAACGCCGGCAATAGCATGTCGGACCACGAGTTGCGGCAGCTCGACGTCGAGGTGGACTACTTCGATCCGACGACCAATTCGACAGAGACCCTCCAACTCGACGACGTCGATATCGGGGACACGATCGGCTTCAACGACCCGAGGCTCGTCTCGTTCGGTGGCGGCACCGGCCTCTACCGGGTCTCCGAAGTCCGCATCGACGATCTCGTCGGCCTGTCTGAGAACGGACGCGTCGTCTTCCGCGAGCTTCAGGGGGTTTTCGCCACGCGGCCGGTCGCGCCCGAAATCGCGATTTCCTCCTCGGAATCCGGCGCCGTCGCCGACGGCGGGACCGATGCGCAGGGCACCGAGCTCGCCGGCGCGGCGAAAACCGTGACCTTCACCGTGTCGAACATCGGGACCGATGTCCTGACCTTCGGCGGACCACCGTCCGTCGCCGACGAAACCAACCTCGCCGGTGCCGTTGCCGTGGGACCGTACGGTGCGTCTGGCCTCGCCCCCGGCGAGTCCACCACCTTTGACGTCACCTACACGCCCGCCGCCGACGGTCCGTTCGGGTTCGTGATGCAGGTGCCGAACAACGACAGCGACGAAGGCGCCTACGAAATCGCCGTATCGGGCGTAGCCAACGAGGCGCCGAGCGTCGAACTGGCTTCGTCTCTGCTCGCCACGGGCGGCGGGTTCCTGGTGACGGCCACATTCAGCGAGGCGGTCGTCGGAATGGAAGCGGATGATTTCGAGGTGAGCAACGCGGTGGCGTCCGGCTTCGCCAACCCTTCCGCGGACGTCTACACCATCGAAGTGACGCCCACGGATCCGGCCTTGCCCATCGTGGTCGAAGTGAGGGCCAACGCCGTCACCGACGCGGACGGGGCCCCGAATGCCGCGTCGAGCGCGCTTTCGGTGCTCTTTCTCGGCACGCCGACACCGGTCGAAATCGAGGAACTCGAAGCGATCATCGTCGAAGAAACGGTTCGCGATCTGCGCAACGGCATCAGGTTCAACCAGCGGGCCGTCCGCGACGCGCGGGCCCGGCATGCCGAATACCTGCGCTGCCGGGACCTTGAGCGCGATCTGCAGGGCAGGGCCGCCGAGGAAGCCCATGAGGTGCCGGAGGGCTGCTCCGATCTCGTTGCCCGTGATGTCGCGCCTGTCTTCGATGCGGAAATTTCCGCGACCGAAGACGGCGTCGCCGGAAGCGGTTCCTTCTTGTCGCGGAGAGCCAGCCACGGCGGCGCACAAAGGCGTCTCGTCTTCGGAGAACTCTCCTTTCATCACTACGACGACGGCGATACTGCGGCAGCGTTCGATGGCCGCGTGGCCTGGGAGCGCCTGGTGCGTGACGATGTCCTCCTCGGCCTCTTCGTCGGCGCGAACGCGACGTTTTCCGACATCGAAGACAGCTTCTCGGGTACGCGGACCGGATACGGTGTGAACGCCGGCGCCTACTTCGTCGATCGGATCACCGACAATCTTTACTTTGACGGTTTCGTCTCGGCGGGCCTCGGTGGCAACGAGCTCGACCTCGGAAACGGGACGCTCGAGGTCGACGGCAGCTACGACACGACGTCGGTTCAGGCCGGACTCTCCCTTGCCGGCCAGTACAGCTTCGAGCGCTTCGAGCTTCATCCGGAGTTCAGCGTCGCCTACGGGATCGCGTCGGTCGGCGACGCCGACCTCGTCTTCTCGTCCGCCATGGGCGGCTCGACCGAAACGCTTTCCGTGGACGATGTGGCCGTGGGCCTCGTCCGATTCCGGCCCGAGTTCGTCTTCGCGACAGACATGGCGAGTGCCGACATCACGCAAAGCGAGCTCGCCATCGCGCCCAGCCTCCTGTGCGAAACCGTCCGCGCCGGCGCGACGCGGACCGATTGCGGAGGTGGTCTGGAGCTGAACTGGACGGTGAAGAGCAGTGACGGGCTGGCCACCCTCTCCGCAAATGCAAGCCGCGAGATCGTCGGTGGCAGCACCCGGGACCAGCTAAGCGTGGCTTTCGAGCGGCGCTTCTGACGCCTGCCAGGTTTGCGGCGAACCAGGCTCGCACGACAGCAGCGCAAGATCGACGAGGCTCCTGCCTCGCACCACACTTTGCGGCCAAGACCTGTGCAATCAGTGATGAGGTAACGACTTGAACCGGTAGGATCTGCGAGGTGCTGCCGATCGCCTCGTCCACCGACCACGATCATCCGGCGAGGCGGGCCGATTGGCCGGTGGTCGGATCGTGCGCGCCGGGTCGCGGCGCTGCGG
>CAZPPH010000224.1:0-4278 GCA_964588375.1 uncultured Rhodobacterales bacterium
CAGGGGCACATCACCATCGCCGTCGGCGCCACCCGGTTGATCCAGCAGGCGTCGTGGCCGGCCCCCGAGATGAGGTCGCGGTGGGAATAGCCGAGGCGCTCGGCGGCATCGCGCACCGCCGTCACGCAGGCGGCGTCGAACTCGACGGGGTCGAACCCGCCGACCTTCTCGAACTCGACGTCGAGGCCCATCTCCGCGCAGATCGACTTCGCCCCCAGCCTGAGGCGCTGCTCCATGTCCTCGATCACCTCGAGGTTGGGCGAGCGGAAATCGACGGTGAACACCGCCTTGCCGGGAATGACGTTGCGCGAGTTCGGGTAGACGTCGATATGCCCCGCCGCCCCTACCGCGTCCGGCGCGTGCGACCAGGCGATCTCGTCGACGAGCTGAAGCACCTTCGCCATGCCGAGCCCTGCGTTCTTTCGCATGGGCATGGGCGTCGAGCCGGTGTGACTTTCCCGGCCGGTGATCGTCACCTGCGTCCAGGAAAGCCCCTGCCCGTGGGTCACGACCCCCACCTCCTTGCCCTCGGCTTCGAGGATCGGGCCCTGCTCGATATGCAGCTCGAAAAAGGCGTGCATCTTGCGCGCGCCGACGGTCTCGTCGCCCTTCCAGCCGATGCGTTCGAGCTCGTCGCCGAAGCGCTTGCCCTCGGCGTCGGTGCGGTCGTAGGCCCAGCCCTGCTCGTGAATGCCCGCGAAGACGCCCGAGGCCAGCATCGCGGGCGCAAAGCGGGTGCCTTCCTCGTTGGTCCAGTTCGTCACGACGATGGGGTGCTTCGTCCTGATGTCGAGGTCGTTGAGGGTACGGACGATCTCGAGACCGCTCAGCACTCCGAGCACACCGTCGTATTTGCCGCCCGTCGGCTGGGTGTCGAGGTGGCTGCCCACATAGACCGGCAGGGCGCCTGCGTCGGTGCCCTCGCGCCGGGCGAACATGTTGCCCATCTCGTCGAGCCCCATGGTGCAGCCGGCCTCTTCGCACCATTTCCGGAACAGCGCGCGGCCCTCGGCGTCGGCGTCGGTCACGGTCTGGCGGTTGTTGCCGCCGGCCACGCCCGGGCCGATCTTCGCCATCTCCATCAGGCTCTCCCAGAGCCTCTCGCCGTTGATCCTTAGGTTTTCACCTGGGGCTGCCATGGGTCTTCCTTGCTTCTGCGCGCCCCGGACATCGTCCGCGGCCATTCCGGGGCGGGGTTGGGCTCAATCGAGCCCGTTCAGCACATCCCGCAACACGTCCACGATCCGGTCGATGTGGGATTTCTCGATGATCAGCGGCGGCGACATGGCGATGATGTCGCCGGTCGTGCGGATGTAGACGCCCTTCTCGTAGGCCTCGAGAAACGCCGAGAACGCCCGTTTCGTCGGCTCGCCCGGGATGGGTTCGAGCTCGACCGCGCCGATGAGCCCCAGGTTGCGGGTGTCGATCACGTTGCGGCAGTCGGCGAGCGAATGGATCGCCTCCTCCCAGTAGGGCGCGATCTCGGCTGCACGCTCGAAGAGCCCCTCTTCGCGGTAGGTGTCGAGGGTGGCGAGGGCCGCCGCGCAGGCCAGAGGGTGCGCCGAGTAGGTATAACCGTGGAACAGCTCGATGACGTGCTCGGGGCCATGCATGAAGGCGTCGTGAATGTCCGAAGCGGCGAAGACCGCGCCCATGGGCACGGTGCCCGAGGTGATGCCCTTGGCGGTTGTCATGAGATCGGGCACGACGCCGAATTTCTCGGCGGCGAACGAAGCGCCGAGGCGGCCGAACCCGGTGATGACCTCGTCGAAGATCAGGAGAATCCCGTGCTTCGTGCAAAGCTCGCGGAGCCGTTCGAGGTAGCCGACGGGCGGCAGGAGCACCCCCGCCGAGCCCGACACCGGCTCGACGATGCAGGCCGCGATGGTCTCCGCGCCGTGCAGTGCCACCATCCGCTCGAGTTCGTCGGCGAGATGCGCGCCGTGGGGCGGCTGCCCCTTCGAATACCGGTTCTCGGGCAGGATCGTCGCGGGCAGATGGTCCACGCCGGCGAGAAGCTGGCCGAAGAACCGGCGGTTGTTGGTGATCCCGCCCACCGAGATGCCGCCGAAGTTCACCCCGTGGTAGCCCTTTTCGCGGCCGATGAGCCGGGTGCGCGACCCCTCGCCCCTCGCCCGGTGGTAGGCGAGAGCGATTTTGAGAGCTGTTTCAACGCTTTCCGAGCCGGAATTCGTGTAGAAAACATGGTTCAGCGGCTCCGGCGCGAGGTCGGCGAGCCGGGTGGCGAGTTCGAAGGCGAGCGGGTGGCCCATCTGGAACGCGGGGGAATAGTCGAGCTCGGCGGCCTGGCGCTGGATCGCCTCCACGATCTTCGGACGGTTGTGGCCCGCGTTGCAGCACCAGAGCCCGGCGACGGCGTCGAGCACCTCGCGCCCGTCCGAGGTATGGTAGTGCATGTCCTTGGCACCCGTGATCATGCGCGGGTTCGCCTTGAACTGCCGGTTCGCGGTGAACGGCATCCAGAAGGCCGAAAGATCGTTCGGGGCGGGTTTGTCGAGGGCCATGGCCGGGCCTTTCAAGGGGGGTTTCAAAAGGTTTGACCAAAGGGTCAATTGAACGCTAGCAGAGCGCTAAGGGCAGTCAAGGACTTCGCCCGGGAGGGCGAGGCGGTGGCGGGCGACAGGCGGGAAACGCGGATCCAGAAAAAGAACCGCGAGGCGATTCTCGAGGGTGCGCTCGACGTTTTCTCGGCGAAGGGCTTCCGGGGAGCGACGCTCGACGAGATCGCCGAGGCGGCGGGTTTGTCGAAGCCGAACCTGCTTTATTACTTCGCCTCCAAGGAGGCCATCCACCGCAGTCTCATCGAAGGGCTGCTCGACGATTGGCTCGCGCCCCTCAAGGCCATCGACCGCGAGGGCGACCCGGTCGACGAGATCGTCGGCTACGTCCTCAGAAAACTCGAGATGTCGCGCACGAGGCCCCGCGAAAGCCGGCTTTTCGCCAACGAGGTGCTGCAGGGCGCGCCGCATATCGCCGACACCATATCCGGACGGCTGAAGGAGCTTGTCGACCAGCAGGCCGCGCTCTTCGAGGACTGGATCGCGAACGGGCGTCTCGCGCCTCTGGAACCGAAGCATCTCATCTTCTCGATCTGGGCGACGACCCAGCATTACGCCGATTTCGAGGTGCAGGTGGCGGGCATTCTCGGCGGGACCGGGGACATGCGGTTCGCCGAGGCCCAGGCGTTTCTCGCGACATTCTACCGGCAGGCCTTAGCCCCGCGTTAACGGATGTCGGTCATACCGAATCCCGGTGGGGGCTCTTGTGACGGAGCGAGAGCATGATTGCCTCAGGACCAGGGGGGCCCCTGCCGCCGATCCGCTCGGGCGGAGAGGTGCCGGCTGCCACGAACGCGAGGCTCGTCGCGGGCGCGGTATCCGGCGCGCAGGGTAACGCCATCGCGTCGGTGCGGACGGAAACCGCCGCAGCGATCGATCCCGCGCGCCAGACGGCCGCGGTCGTGGCCCTGCCCGGCGACGAGACGAACGAGCGGGCCCGCGCCGCGCGCGGCCTCGTCGAACCCAGCCGGGCAGCCGCGTCGATGCTCACCGGAGAGGCGCCGACCGAAAGCACGCCGGCCGGCCCTCCACCCACCTTCGAGGTCTCCATTCTCGAAAAGGCCCGGGCGGTCGCCAGCGCAGCGCCCCCCGTCGCGCCGCCCGATGCGCCTCGGCCCCCGAAGGATGGCGAGACGTCCGAGACGTTTCCGGAGACCGGCGGAAGCTCCGGGGGGGACGCGATGGCCCCGACCCTTGCCGGCTCCGGCCTCGCCTGGTCCCCCGACGCCGGAGAGGCGATCTCGCGGAATCTTCTCCCGGACACGGAGAGGTCGGGCCGGGAGGCCGGGCCTGCCGAGGCGATACCGCAGCCCGATGTTGCGGACGCAGCCCCCGACGGGGAAGGCGGCGCGGCTTCCGCCGAGCCTCGGGTTTTCCGCCCCGGACCATGAGTGCCCCCGGTGCCCAGCGCTCGGGATGTGGACCACGGTCGCGGCCGGACCCCGGAGGGGCACCCGGTCCGCCGATCAGGCGCGGCCCGGTGCGGAGCCGGGGTGTCGCGCCGCCGCCTGAGGTCGTTCTGGCAGGCCTATTCCGCCGCCTGCGCCGAGGGGTTGTTGGGGTGCGTCGTCCAGTTTGCGTATTCGTCCTCGACGACCTTGCCGGTGCGCGCGTCGACCGTACCGGGCGCGAGCTCCTCCATGGTGATGCAGTTCTCCACCGGGCAGACGTTCACGCAGAGGTTGCAGGCCACGCATTC
>CAZPPH010000225.1:0-4275 GCA_964588375.1 uncultured Rhodobacterales bacterium
ACCCGGCGGCGACCCCGCCCCGGACCTCATCCGGGGCCTCTCGCCGCCGGGGTCCCGGGTCCAGCCCGGGACGGGACATAACAAGTTCGACGTGGGCGGCCCCCCCGGGGCCGCCCTTTTTCGTCTCACACGGTCCGCCAGAAGCCTCGCACATGAATTTCAGCAATTGTTTCAGTGCTTTTTTTTCGCTCACGGATCACAGAGCGCTCTGAAACATGTGAGCAACGCGCGGGCCAAATGCTCTGATGCGGAGCGCGCTCGAGGCCCGGCGCTCTCGTCAATGGAAAAACCGCGTGATTGTGCGTGATCGGAACCGTGATTTGAGCGACGGGCTCGTGCCGTGCACATCGGACCTGCCGGTTGCGTTGAAGCACCGGGACATCACCCGGGGTCCTGAATAGGCCCGAACGGAACCTGAAAGGAAACACGATGAAAAAGATCTTTGCACTCGCCACCGTCGCCGCCATCTCCCTCGCGGGCACCGCCTCCGCGATGACCGAGGACGAAATGCGCGCCCTGCCCGCCACCCAGCTCGAGCTGCTGGCGATGTGGACGCTCGAGAAGTACGGCTTCGACCAGTCGACCCAGAACCTCACCCGCACCCAGTGGGTCGCGATCTCGTCGGCCGACAACGACAGCGACCGGTCGCGCAGCGAAGTTCGCTCGGCGATCCAGTCGGTTCTGAACTGAGCGTCCCCTTTGGGGCAACGCATCTGCGTCGAATGCGGGCGGCCTTCGGGCCGCCCGATCTTTGTAAGGCGCCGCTTCTTGCGGCTACCCCCGGAAGGCTTCCCGGGGGGTCTACAGAACCGCCGGGCCTAGCCACAGAACCTCCTGCACAACCAGACCCATGCCGCCACGCCCGGGAATGTCATCCGCCGGATGCATGTGAAGATCCTCGAAAAGCCCGCTCTCGCCAGGTGCATCAACGGCGCCCACCCCCCCAACCTGGCCCCGACCTGACCCACCGCCCTCTTGAAGTGATGCGAGAGGAGGCGTAGGCGGAGAGGGTTCAAACCGAGGAACCCCCGCCCATGCCCGCCGATGACCCGACGACGCTTGTCTCCACCGACTGGCTCGGCAGGCACCTCGGCGATCCGGACCTGCGCATTCTCGACGCGAGCTTCTATCTTCCTGACGCGGGCCGCGACGCCCGGGCCGAATACGAGGCGGGCCATATTCCGGGGGCGCGCTTTTTCGACATAGATGAAATCGCCGACACCGCCCGAGCCATGCCTCACATGGCCCCGCAGCCCGAGAAGTTCATCGCGCGGATGCGCGCGATGGGCGTGGGCGACGGTCACCAGGTCGTGGTCTACGACGGCGCCGGCATGTTCTCTGCCCCGCGCGTGTGGTGGACCTTCCGTCTGATGGGCAAGACCCAGGTCGCGGTGCTCGACGGCGGCCTGCCGAAGTGGCAAGCCGAAGGTCGACCGGTCGAGGATATGCCTCCGCAGATGCGCGACCGCCACATCACCGTCCAGCGCCAGGCAGCGCTCGTCCGCGATGTCACCCAGGTGGCCGCCGCCTCGAAGCTGGGCGACCACGAGATCATCGACGCCCGCTCTCCCGCCCGTTTCCGCGGCGAAGAGCCCGAGCCCCGGCCCGGCCTGCGCGCCGGGCACATTCCCGGCTCGAAGAACGTCCACTACGCCACGCTTCTCGACGAAGACGGCACGATGAAGGACGAGGCGGGTCTGCGCGCCGCTTTCGCGGCCGGCGGCGTCGATCTCGACAAGCCCGCGATCACCACCTGCGGGTCCGGCGTGACCGCCGCGATCCTCTATCTCGCCCTCGAACGGCTCGGCAAGACCGACCTGTCGCTCTACGACGGGTCCTGGACCGAATGGGGCAGCTATCCCGACCTGAAAGTCGCCACCGGAGACGCCTGATGTTCGAAGCCCTCACCGAGCAGCCGCCCGACAAGATCATCGCCCTCGGCCAGGCGTTCCGCTCCGACCCGAGACAAGACAAGATCGACCTCGGCGTCGGCGTCTACAGGAACGCCGAGGGCGTCACCCCGATCATGCGTGCGGTCAAATCCGCCGAGACGCAGCTTCTCGCCACGGAGACGACGAAGGCCTACACCGGCATGCTGGGCGACCCGGTCTACCGCGAGGCACTCACCGACCTCATCCTGGGCCCGGGAGTTCACGCCGAGCGTCGCGCGACCGCCGCCACCCCCGGGGGCACCGGCGCGGTGCGCCAGGGCTTCGAACTGGTGATGATGGCGCGGCCGGGTGCGACGGTCTGGGTCTCCGACCCCACATGGCCCAACCACACCTCGATCCTGAAGCATCTGAAGATCGAGACGAAGACCTACCGCTACTTCGACGCCGCGACGGGCGGGGTCGATTTCGATGGCATGATGGCCGACCTCGCGGGCATCGGGCCGGACGACGTGGTGCTGCTCCACGGCTGCTGCCACAACCCCACCGGTGCCAACCTCGATGCCGGCCAGTGGGCCGCGGTCACCGATCACCTCGAAAAGACCGGTGCGCTGCCCTTCGTCGACATCGCCTACCAGGGCTTCGGCGACGGGCTCGAGGCGGATGCCGCCGGTCTGCGCCATCTCGTGGCCGGGGTGCCCGAGGCCATCATAGCCGCATCATGCTCGAAGAACTTCGGCATCTACCGCGAGCGCACCGGCCTTCTGCTGGCCCTCGGCGACGCCGCCGGCCGCGACCGTCTGCAATCGAACCTGTTCTATCTCAACCGGCAGAACTACTCCTTCCCGCCGGACCACGGCGCGCGCCTTGTCCAGATGATCCTCACCGACGACGCATTGCGTGCCGACTGGGCGCGCGAACTGGAAGACGTGCGCACCGGCATGCTGGCGCTTCGCAAGCAACTCGCCGAGGAACTTCGCCAACGGACGAATTCCGACCGGTTCGACTTCATCGCCGAGCATCGCGGCATGTTCTCCCGGCTCGGCACCAGTCCCGAGAAGGTCGAGACACTCCGCCGCGAGCACGGCATCTACATGGTCGCCGACAGCCGGATGAACATCGCCGGGCTGAATGCGCGGACGGTTCCGGTCCTCGCCGAAGCGATCGTGGCGGCCGGCATCTGACGCCTGACCGTCACGTCTCCGAAAAACGCGGGGTTTTCGATCCGCCACGTGCCTGCCCTGCGCGTCGCGGGCGCGGTGCCGCGAAGGCGACATGCTCGCGCGGGCCCGCAATCTTGCGCCACTCGAGTATTTTCGGAACGAAGAAGCCCCGGAGTGCCGCGCCGGGTCTTCTCTGTTCCCGAAAATACTCCCGCCGGAGGCACGCGCCGCAGGGCGCGTTCTGCAATGAAAAAGCCCGGGCGCGAACGCCCGGGCAGTTGAACCAATGGCCAATTGGAAGGGAGATCAGCCCTTGGAAAAGTCGGGATAGGCTTCCATGCCGAGCTCGGCGACATCGAGGCCCACGTCCTCGGATTCCTCGTCCACCCGGATGCCCATGACGGCCTTGAGGATGAACCAGACCACGAGGCTGACGATGAAGGTGAAGCCTCCGATGGCGACGATGCCCATGATCTGCGCACCCCAGTTGCCCGTGTAGAAGGCGACCGCGAGCGTGCCCCAGACACCGGCGATGAGGTGCACCGGGATCGCGCCGACCACGTCGTCGATCTTCATCCGGTCGAGCATCGGCACGGTGAAGACCACGATCAGTCCGCCGACGGCTCCGGTCAGGAGCGAGCCGAAGAGCGAGGGCGCGAGCGGCTCGGCGGTGATCGACACGAGGCCCGCGAGAGCGCCGTTCAGCACCATCGTGAGGTCGACCTTGCCGTAGACCACCTGGGTCAGGATGAGGGCGGCGACGGCACCCGCGGCCGCAGCCATGTTGGTGTTGGCGAAGATGCGGGAGACGTCGGTGATGTCGCCCACGGTGCCGGCTGCGAGTTGCGAGCCGCCGTTGAAGCCGAACCAGCCGAGCCAGAGGATGAACGTGCCGAGCGTGGCGAGCGCGAGGTTCGAGCCCGGCAGCGCGTTGACCTGTCCGTCGGGCCCGAACTTGCCCTTCCGCGCGCCGAGCACGATCGCACCGGCGAGCGCGGCGAAGCCGCCTGCGGCGTGAACGAGGGTCGAGCCCGCGAAGTCGGAGAAGCCCGCTTCCGAAAGCCAGCCGCCGCCCCACTGCCAGGACGCTTCGATCGGGTAGATGAAGCCCGTCAGGACCACGACGAAGATCAGGAACGGCCAGAGCTTGATGCGCTCGGCGAGCGTTCCCGAGACGATCGAGGCGGCGGTCGCGCAGAACATCAGCTGGAAGAAGAAGTCCG
>CAZPPH010000226.1:0-4271 GCA_964588375.1 uncultured Rhodobacterales bacterium
AGGCGCGGGGGGGTGTCGGGGTCCATTCCCGGCGCACCGGGTGCGGCCGCCGCACCCGCCTCGGGCAGGTCGAAGCGCAGCCCGACCTTCTCGATCCTTGCCGCGATCGGGTTCGCGGCGTCGAGGAAAGCCACGTCGAGCCAGCCCGCGCCGAAGCCCTGGAAGGCCATGGCCTCGCCGACGGCCGTGGCCAGCGCTTCGCGCGCACCCGGCGCGCAGTCGAAGACGGCGAGAAGATGCCCCTGCCCGCCATCTTCGTATTCGGCGTCGATGAGAACCGCGTGCGAGGCGAGGCCTGCGGCTCGCGCGAGCTTGCGGTCGATCGCCTCGAGAAGATCGGCGGGCAGGCCCCGGGGGCTGTGGACCTCGCGCGGCCGCGCCTCGCGGTCCTGCGTGTCCGCCTCGATACCCGCGAGCCAGGCCAGCGTGCCGTTTTCGAGCACCGTCTCGGAGGGTTCGTCGAGGTTGAGCGCGAGACCGAGACCGGCGGACGCGAGCATCGAGGCCGCCTCCCGCCCCGACAAGGCGAGGAAGGGGGCGGGAGCGCCGGCGAAATCCGCCAGCCGCAATTCCAGGTCGAACGCGATGGCGACGGGGCCCATGCCCGGGTCGACCGTCACCGGCTCGGCATTCTTTCCCTCGGCCTCGCTCTCGAGCAGCAGGTAGAGCTCGGTCTCGGCCAGGATCGCGTAGTAGCGCACGAGGAGCGCCTCGTTTTCGGGCGCGGCCTCGGCAGCGGCGTGGGCTTCGTCGAGCGGGGTCATGCCAGCGCCTCTTTGACCCGCGCGCGCAGGACCGGCAGCACCTCGGCCTCGAACCACGGGTTTCGCTTCAGCCACGCGGTGTTGCGCCAGGAGGGATGCGGCAGGGCAAGCACGCCTTCGGGTGCCTCCCGCCAGTTCGCGACGGTTTCGGTCACCCCCTTTTTCGCCGCGGGGCCCATGTGCCATTTCTGGGCGTAGCCGCCGATGACGAGGGTCAGGCGCACCGAGCCGAGCGCGCTCATCGCCGCTTCTCGCCACGTCGCCGCGCAGATGCGTGGCGGGGGCAGGTCGCCACCCTTGGCGTCGTAGCCGGGAAAGCAGAACGCCATGGGCACGATGGCGAGACGGGATCGGTCGTAAAACACGTCCTCACCGATCCCCATCCAGGCGCGAAGGCGCACCCCGGACGGGTCGGCGAACGGCCGGCCTTCAGCATGGACGCGCGCGCCGGGAGCCTGGCCCGCGATCAGGATGCGCGCCCCGGGGCGGAACCAGACGACGGGGCGGGGCCGGTGTCCTGTCACGGTCGCGGCGAAACGCTCCGCGCAGATCCGGCAGGCCGCTATGTCGCGTTCGAGCGATATCGGCTCGACTCGTTCGGAAGACATTGTAGGCATGGTGTGCCACATAGCGTGGCCGGACCGGCCGCACAATCGGCTTGCGGGGTCGATCCGCTTGCCTGGGATCAGGACATGATTCGGGAAACTCTCCCGAACAGCCCGCCCCGAGATCGCCGCTTCACCCATTTGTATGGAGCGGCAGCCGGCTTCCCGCCATGTTTGGCCTGTCGGCGCCGGGTTCGGCGAATTACCTGGCTCGACGCGCGTCCTGAGCGCGTCACAAGGCACTCGAGGACCCTTTCCGGACTGCCGAAGACGACGGCGGCAAACCGCCTGCCCCGGGACCGCGATCGGCTGGCGAATGCCCAGGAGCGTGGCTGATTGCAAGTGGCAGGTCAATTCGCGCATGATACGATACAAATACGCTTTCGGGGCATGTTAACAGACCGCAGCCCAAACTGCGGAAGTCCGGGCCAATCAGGCAAGCCGATGATCGAGTTCGCAAATGTCAGCAAGTCCTTCTGGACGGGCACCCAGAGAAAGGTGATTCTCGAGAAGGCCTCGTTCCGCGTGGAACTCGGCAACTCGCTCGGCATTCTCGCGCCGAACGGGACCGGCAAGACCACGCTCATCAACATGATCGCGGGGCTCGAGAAGCCCGATGACGGCGAGATCATGCGCGCGTGCCGGGTCTCCTTCCCACTCGGGTTCATGGGCGGCATCGTGCCAAGGCTTTCGGCGATGGAGAACTCGCGCTTCATCGCCCGCCTCTACGATCTGGATCCCGACTATGTCGAGGCGTTCTGCCGCTGGCTGTGCGGGCTCGAGGAGTACTTCGACATGCCCGTCGGCACTTATTCGCAAGGCATGCGGGCGCGGTTCAGCTTTGCGTTGCTTCTCGCGCTCGACTTCGACATGTACCTGATCGACGAAGGGATGCCGACCACAACGGACGTGGAGTTCAACAAGAAGGCCGGCTCGCTTCTGCGCGAGCGGCTGGAACGGGCGACGGTGATCATCGTGTCCCACCAGGCCGAAACGCTGGAAAAATTCTGCCGCTCCGCCGCGGTTCTCAAGGACGGGCGGTTCATGATGTTCGATACGCTGGAAGAGGCGAAGCGCCTTTATGACTACGAAACCGAAGGCTAGGAAATTCCGGATCCGGCGAAGCCGCCCGGTCAGTGGAGACGCGTCCGCCGCGGCCGGCGCATCGCCGATCGCGGAGGATCAGGCGGCCCGCCCCGCGTCGAACGAGAGCTTCACCAGCCGGCGCGACGACGGGTTCGGCGACAAGCCGTTCCCGGGCTCCGCGGCCGCGCGTCGCCCTTCTCGACCCACAGAAAACCCCGCCGAGGTGCAGGCCGCGCTCGAAGCGATCGCGAGCGAGGGCCTGACGGGCCGCCAGCTGCGCATGGCGCGGCGGCTCGCGGCGAAGAACGGCCTGACCCCGGCTTCCGATTTCGATGCGGTCCGTCTCCTGCGCGCCCGGGGCATCGACCCGTTCGAGCGCTCGAGCCTTCTCGAACTGGTGGTGCCTGAACAGAAGAATACCGAGCGCGCCGAGGCCCCCCCCGCCACCACGCCGACCGGGCAGGCCGCGCCCACCGGGCAGACGCTGCCCCAGAAGATCGACCCTATCAAGACACCGGCGCCCGCGGGCCCGCCGCCCGACATCGCCGCGCGCCGGGCCGCCGAAATCTCGGCGATGCAAGCCGATATCGCCCGGCGGCGGCGGCGCAAGATGTGGGGTCTCGCGGGCCGCCTGACGGCCTTCGTTCTCCTGCCGACGCTCCTTGCGGGCCTCTATTACACGATGATCGCCACGCCGATGTACGCCACCCAGTCGGAGTTCGTCATCCAGCAGGCAGATGCCCCGCAGTCCGGCGGTATGGGGGGGCTGTTCTCGGGAACGGGATTCGCCACGAGCCAGGACTCGATCACCGTGCAGAGCTACCTCCAGAGCCGTGACGCGATGCTCAGGCTCGACAGCGACCACGATTTCATCGATCATTTCAGCGGCCCCCGGATCGACATCCTGCAACGGCTGGACGAGGACGCCTCCAACGAGGCCGCCTACAAGGTCTACAAGAAACGCGTCTCCATCGGCTACGACCCGACGGAGGGGATCATCCGCATGGAAGTCGCCGCGGCGAGTCCCGAAAAGAGCCGTGAGTTCTCACAGGCCCTGATCAACTATGCCGAAGAGCAGGTCGACAACCTCACCCAGAGGCTCCGCGAGGACCAGATGGCGGGCGCGGTCGAGAGTTTCGAGGACGCGGAGTCGAAGATGGTCGCGGCGCAGAGCCGGGTGCTCGACATCCAGGAACAGCTTGGCGTGCTCGACCCGGCCTCCGAAACCTCGGGGCTGATGACCCAGATCACCCAGTTCGAGGTGCAGCTTGCCGAAAAGCGGCTGCAGCTGGATCAGCTTCTCGACAACTCGCAACCGAACGAGGCGCGTGTATCCGGTGTCAGGGGCGACATCGACCGGCTCGAGTCGCTCATCGCCGACCTCAGGGGCCAGATGACCGAAAGCAACACGGGCGCTGGATCGCTCGCGGCGATCTCGGGCCAACTCAGCATGGCGCAGGTGGACCTCGAAACCCGGACGATGATGATGCAGGAAGCGCTCCAGCAGCTCGAAAGCGCAAGGGTGGAAGCGAACCGGCAGGTACGCTACCTTTCGCTCGGCGTGACCCCCGTACCGCCCGACGAGCCGACCTACCCCAAGCCTTTCGAGAACACGCTTCTGGCGTTTCTCATCTTCGCCGGCATCTACCTGATGGTCTCGCTGACGGTCTCGATCCTGCGCGAACAGGTCTCGTCCTGACCGTCATGGCGACGCTCGCGAAGGGCTTGCGCCTGCCGGGGCCAATCAGTATCTAGCGCGGGCCGTTGGGGTGTAGCCAAGTGGTAAGGCAGCGGTTTTTGGTACCGTGTACCGTAG
>CAZPPH010000227.1:0-4246 GCA_964588375.1 uncultured Rhodobacterales bacterium
CAGATCGTGTGGCCCTCGATCTGCTTCGTGACATCGAGAAGCATGTCGATCTCCTCGACCTCCGCCTCGCCCTTCACCAGCCGGTCCATGACCCGCATCATCCAGCCGGTGCCTTCCCGGCAGGGCGTACACTGGCCGCAGCTTTCGTGCTTGTAGAACTTCGAGAGCCGCCAGATCGCCTTTATGATGTCGGTCGACTGGTCCATCACGATCACCGCCGCCGTGCCGAGGCCCGACCGTTGCTCGCGCAGCCAGTCGAAATCCATGATCGCGTCGTCGCGCATCACGCTTGCGGGCAGGCATGGTACCGACGAGCCGCCCGGGATGACCGCCTTGAGGTTGTCCCAGCCGCCGCGGATGCCGCCGCAGTGACGGTCGATCAGCTCCTCGAAGGAGATCGACATCGCCTCCTCGACCACGCAGGGGTGGTTGACGTGCCCCGAGACCGCGAAGAGCTTGGTGCCCGCATTGTTGGGCCGGCCGAAGCCCGCGAACCAGTCCGGGCCACGTCGCAGGATCGTTGGGACGACCGCGATGCTCTCGACGTTGTTGACCGTCGTGGGGCAGCCATAGAGTCCCGCACCCGCCGGAAACGGCGGTTTCATGCGCGGCATGCCCTTCTTGCCCTCGAGACTTTCGAGAAGCGCCGTCTCCTCACCGCAGATATAGGCGCCGGCGCCATGGTGGAGATAAAGGTCGAAGTCCCAGCCCGAGCCGCAGGCATTCGGGCCGACGAGCCCGGCCTCGTAGGCCTCGTCGATGGCCGCCTGCAGCGCCTCCTTCTCGCGGATGTATTCACCGCGAATGTAGATGTAGCAGGCATGGGACTGCATCGCGAACGAGGCGATGAGGCACCCCTCGACCAGCGTGTGCGGGTCGTGCCGCATGATCTCGCGGTCCTTGCAGGTGCCGGGCTCAGATTCGTCGGCATTGACCACGAGATAGGAGGGCCGGCCGTCGCTTTCCTTTGGCATGAACGACCATTTGAGGCCGGTCGGGAAGCCCGCGCCGCCGCGCCCCCTGAGACCGCTCGCCTTCATCTGGTCGACGATCCAGTCGCGCCCCTTGTCGAGAATGCCCTTGGTGCCGTCCCAGTGGCCGCGCGCCTTCGCGCCCGCCAGTGTGCGCTCGTGCATCCCGTAGAGATTCGTGAAGATGCGGTCCTTGTCGTCGAGCATGCCGCCCCCGGTGATGTTTCGCTCAGTTGCCCCGGCGCTTGCGCCAGACCTGCCATGTGACAACTAGCGCCCAGACCAGCCCCGCCAGTGCGGCAAGATCGAACAGGAAGACGAAGCGGGCTTCAAGGCCCATCTTCCCGCCGACCCATTGCGCCATCATCCACAGCACCATCGTCGCGGCGATCACGATGGACGCGACCCGCGCCTGACGGGCCAGCCGTTCGTCTCGGTCGTCTCGGTCTTCCATCCCTTGCCTCGGGTTCGCCGGAAGCGATGCGTCGCGGCTCTTGTGGTTCGCCCGGGCGACCTTCGCCGCCCGGTATGCCGCCGACCCTCGGGCCGGCGGCGTTCTGTCAGCGGCGCGTCAGTAGACGTCGCCGCCTTCGACCTTCTTCGAAAACTCGGTCTCACCGCCGGAGGCGAGAAGCCGGGCCTGTTCGACCCAGTCGTCGCGCGAGACGCGGCCCTTGAACCCCTCGAGGTTCTCGTCGACCCATGCGACCTCCGCAGGCTTCCAGGCCGCGATCTGGTCGAAGTGATAAAAGCCCATGCTGTTCAAAAGCGTCTCGAGCTTTGGGCCTACACCCTTGATTTTCTTGAGATCGTCGGCACCACCCTCGCGCGGACCATCGAGTGTCTCGGGCCGGGATCCTTCGCCTTCGCTGGCGGCGGTCGAAGTCGAAGTCTCACTGGCCGTCGCGGGCTCCGGTGCGGCCGCGGGCGCTGCAGCGGGAGTTGGCGTGGGCTCGGGCTCCGGTGTCGCTGCCGCGGGCGCCGGAGCCTGTTTGGCTGCCGTGTCGGCAGGCATTGCCGGCGCGTCCGGCGAGCGGTGAAACGCCACGAACAGGAACACGGCCACCACCAGCGCGAGGAACAACGCCAGGAACAAGGACTGGTTGAACCCGAAGTTCCCGATCACGAGCAGGACCAGAAAGGCCAAGAACCCTACGCCGCCGGAAATCACTCCAACCAGCAGCATCGAGCTTTGTGTTTGTTTCGACATCTCCGCGTTCTCCCTGAAGTCGAGGCACTCGAAAACCTCATAACAGGTTTTTGCAGTGGTGGTAAATTATGTCGCACCCCCGTCGGCGAGGGTTTTGGCCTGCGCGACCCACTCGTCGCGACTGGCCCGACCCCTGAAGCCTTCGAGGTTGTCGTCGATCCAGGCGAGTTCGCTCTCGCTCCAGCCGGCGATCTGGTCGAAATGAAAGATGCCGAGCGAATTGAGAAGCCTCTCGAGTTTCGGTCCAACCCCCCTGATACGCTTGAGGTCGTCGGCACCTTGCTCGCCCGGCGCGTCGAGCCCGGCGGGGCGATCCGCGTCCGAGATCGGAGCGGCGGTGCCCTGTTCGGGCCGGGCGACCTTGCCGCTGTCCATCTCCGCCTTGGAGGGGCCTTTCTCGCGATCGGCCTTCGCCACGGCCTCGTCGCTGTCCGAGATCGTGCCTTCCGCCCCCTGCCAGGGGGCGGTGAGGGGCACCTCGGTGCCGTCGATCCGCTTGATCGTGTCGCCGACGGCCATGGCCAGCGCGACCGAGCCATTGCCGTCCGCGGGGCTTTCGGCGAAGCTCTGCAGCGAGGTGAGCCCGCCGAGGGGTTCGGCGGCATAGCGCCCGTTCTGCGGGCCCGGGCGCGGCACACGGCCTTCGCGAATCGTATCGATGATGTTCGCGAAATTCTCCGCGGTGAGATCCTCGTAATAGTCCTTGCCGATCTGGGCCATCGGCGCGTTGGCGCAGGCCCCGAGGCATTCGACCTCCTCCCAGGAGAGCTTGCCGTCTTCGGAGATCTCGTGGGGCCTCTCCGCGATCTTCTCGCGGCAGACGGCGATGAGGTCTTCGGCGCCGCAGATCATGCAGGACGTGGTGCCGCAGACCTGCACGTTGGCCACCGCGCCGACGGGCTGGAGCTGGAACATGAAGTAGAACGTCGCGACCTCGAGGGCGCGGATGTAGGCAAGGTCGAGCATCGCCGCGACATGTTCCATCGCGGGCCGCGTCAGCCAGCCTTCCTGCTCCTGGGCGCGCCAGAGAAGCGGGATGATCGCGCTGGCCTGCCGGCCTTCGGGGTATTTCGTGATCTGCGCCTCGGCCCAGGCCTGATTGGCCTCGGTGAAGGCGAAGCTCTCGGGCTGGTCTGGATGAAGACGGCGGAGCATTCTTATTCCTCACAGGCGGACGGAAACCGTTCGATGTCCCCGTCCTGTTCGTCGATGATGAGCCCCTCGGCGGCGAGATCGGCATAGACCGGCAGAGAGGCAGCGCCCCGCTCTTCCATGGTGGCCGGAAACTGCAACCCCGGGGCGCGGAACTTTTCCTCGGCCAGCGTGTCCATGCGGGCATGGAAGATGTCGGTCGCGACATCGCTCGTGTGGTAGACGATACAGCCCGCGGAGCGGTGCGCATCGGCGACGGCCTCGCGCAGAAGCGCCGCACAAGGGACGCGCCGCGCGCTCGCCGGTCCGCCTCTCCGAAGACGATATCCAGCGTTCCGATGATCGCGCCGGCCGGCCGGCCTTCGGGGAATTTCGCGATCTGCGCTTCGGCGCAGGCCCGGTTTGCCGGAGTGGAGGCAAAGCCCGGGCTGGTCCAGGTAACGACGACGGAGCATTGCTTTCCTCTTGTCTCGCCGACCCCGAGGGGCCGCGCGTTTCGGACTTGGTGGCCTCAAACGCTCCGGATTTCAAGGCGGCAGGGGAGCGCGGGGCTCAGACCACCCGGATGGCGCGGGCCACCTCCATTTCCGCACCGAGCCCGAAGGTCAGAACGGCCCAGCCGGTGCCGAGAAGCGCGACGATGCCGAGGACAATCGACAGCGGCCTGCCGACGAGCTTCTGGGTGAGCAGCTGCACCGCGAGGGCGGCGATCATCGGCAGGAAGACGAGGGCGGCGAGGGTGAGGACATTGAAGGTCATCGGCTTTCTCCCTGCGGCGCGGGCCCGGTCACCGGTCCACTTCCCCGAAGACGATGTCCAGCGTCCCGATGATCGCGGCGACGTCGGCGAGCTGGTGGCCCTTGGCGACATGGTCCATCGACTGGAGATGGAGATAACCCGGCGCGCGGAGCTT
>CAZPPH010000228.1:0-4209 GCA_964588375.1 uncultured Rhodobacterales bacterium
CCGTCAGCCCCAGTCGTCCGAGAACCCCTTCGGCACGTGGAGGATCGACCGGTCGACCGTGTCGATGCTCGTGCGGCCCGACAGCGCCATGGTGTATTCGAGTTCGCGCTGGAGGATGCGCAGGGCTTCCGAGACGCCCTTCTTGCCCATCGCCCCGAGGCCGTAGACCATCGCCCGGCCCACCATGACGCCGTTGGCGCCGAGCGCGAGCGCCTTCAGGATGTCCTGGCCCGAGCGGATGCCGCTGTCGAAATGCACCTCGACGCGGTCGCCCACGGCCTCGACCACCGGCTCGAGCGCCCGGATCGACGACAGCGCGCCGTCGAGCTGGCGGCCGCCGTGGTTCGACACGACGATGGCGTCGGCACCGGCGTCGATGGCCTTCCGGGCGTCCTCGGCATCCATGATGCCCTTGACGATGACCTTGCCGTCCCACATCCGCCGCAGCTTGGCGACCCGCTCCCAGTCCAGCGCCTGGTCGAAGGCTTCGGCCGTCCATGTCGAGAGCGAGGCGGGGTCGGTCACGCCTTTCGCATGGCCCACGACATTGCCGAAGAACCGCCGCGGGGTGCCCAGCATCTCGAGGCCCCAGGAGACCTTGGTGGCGAGGTTCAGCATGGTGGCGGGGGTGAGTTTCGGCGGGGCCGAAAGGCCGTTCTTGATGTCGCGGTGCCGCTGGCCCTGAAGCTGGAGGTCGAGGGTGAGCACGATGGTCTCGACGCCGGCATCCTTCGCGCGGGCGAGAAGCCGGGTCATGAAGTCGTCGTCCTTGAGGGTGTAGACCTGAAACCAGAAGGGCTTCGTGGTGCGCGCCGCGACATCCTCGATCGAGCAGATCGAGAGGGTGGAGAGGGTGAAGGGCACGCCGAAGGCTTCCGCCGCCTGCGCCGCCTTGATCTCTCCGTCGGCCGATTGCATGCCGAGAAGCCCCACCGGGGCGATGGCCACGGGCATCGTCACCGCCTCGCCGACGAGGGTGGAGGCGGTGGAGCGGTCGCTCATGTCGACCGCGACACGCTGGCGGAAATAGAGCCTGTCGAAGTCGGAGGTGTTCTCGCGGAAGGTCTGTTCCGACCAGCTGCCGGTCTCGCAATAATCGTAGAACATGCGTGGGACGCGGCGGTGGTAGAGGCGCTTGAGGTCGGCGATTTCGGTGATCACAGGCATGGGGCGTGGCGACTTTTTCTCAAGGACTGACACAGGTTTGCCGGTTGCGGGCGGGGGAGGCAACGTGTTTTCGCTTGCTGATAGTGCGATACCGCACTAGATAGTCCCATATCGAACCAATTGGAGCGCCCTGACATGGCCCTGACCCGCAGACAGACCCTTTCCATCATCGGCGGTGGCGCGATCCTTGCCGCAGGCGGTGCTGCCGCCGCGCGTGTGACGCGCATGCCCGAGACCGCGACCGCCCCTTGGGCGGTGGCGGGCGGCTATGCCGACCCTCGCAAGAGCGCGCTGAGCTATGCGATCCTTGCTCCCAACCCGCACAACCGGCAGCCCTGGCTGGTGGACCTCTCGGTGCCGGATCAGGCGACGCTTCATGTCGACACCGACCGGATGCTGCCCCATACCGACCCGTTCAACCGCCAGATCACCGTAGGGCTTGGCTGCTTTCTCGAGATCGCGCGGATGGCGGCGGCGGAGCGGGGATTGGGGATGGCGGTCGAACTCTTCCCCGAGGGCGTGGATGAGGCGCAACTCGACGCGCGTCCGGTCGCGGTGTGTCGGTTCGGTGGGGTGGCGGCCCCCGATCCGCTCTTTGCCCATGTGATGGAGCGGCGAAGCCTCAAGGAACCTTTCGATATGACCCGGAGTGTTGACCGGACTGTGCTCGATACTGTTCTGGCTGTGGCACAGGGCACGGAGGTCGGCGGGTCGGTCGAGACGGCGGACATCGAACGCTGGCGGGCGCTGAGCCATGAGGCGCTGCGGATCGAGATCGAGACGCCGCATACCTATAAGGAAAGCGTTGATCTCTTCCGCATCGGCAGCCGCGAGATCGAGGCGAACCCCGACGGGATCGACTTCTCGGGCCCGATGTTCGAGGCGATGGCGGTCACGGGCATGTTCAGCCGCGAGGTGGCGCTGGATAAATCCTCGATGGCCTATGAGCAGGGGCTGGCGGCGGTGTTCGCCAATACCGATACCGCGATGGGGCATCTGTGGCAGGTCACGCCGACCAACACCCGGGTCGATCAGATCGCGGCGGGCCGCGACTGGGTGCGGCTGAACCTTGCCGCGACCGGTTTGGGGCTCGCAATGCAGCCCCTGAGCCAGGCCTTGCAGGAATATCCCGAGATGGCCGGGCTCTACACGCAGGTGCACGAGACGCTGGCCCCCGGTGGCGGGACCGTGCAAATGTTGGCCCGTGTAGGGTACGGGGAGGCGGTGCCGGTCAGCCCGCGCTGGCCGCTCGACGCAAAAATCGTGAATGGATGAAAAGACCCAGGCGATGCTGTTCCGGCTTTTCAACGAGATCGGCATTCTTGAGCAATTGAGCCGCGCCTTTCTGGAGGCGCGGCTGCCCGATGGGCTGATCGCGCCGCATTTCGCGGTGGTCAACAGCCTGATCCGGGTGAAGGACGGTCGCACGCCGCTGGAGCTTGCCCGTGCGTTTCAGGTGCCGAAGACGACGATGACCCACACCCTCGCCGGTCTCGAAAAGCACAAGCTGGTCGAGATGCGCCCCAACCCCGAGGACGGGCGGTCTAAGCGGGTCTGGCTGACGGAAACGGGCCGGGCGTTCCGCGACAAGGCGATCGCGGATATGGGGCCCTTGTTCGACGATCTGGCAGAAGGGGTGGAGCCTGCGCATATCGAGGCGATCCTGCCGGTGCTCGAAGAACTGCGGGTCTTTATGGACGATTACCGCAACACGAACGCCTAGGCTCGAAACTAAGCGCGGTGGGCGCCGTCGGCGAGGCTCTTCACGAAGGACAGCACGTCGCCCGGCGCGTCGCCCCGGCCGATGCGCTCGACGATGGCCGAGCCCACGACCGCGCCGTCGGCGACAGAGGCGATGGCCTCGGCCGCCTCGGGGGTCTTGATGCCGAAGCCGACGATCACGGGAAGGTCGGAGACCGCCTTGATGCGCGCGACCTCGGGGGCGACGTCGCCCGCCGAGGCTTCCGCCGAGCCGGTGATGCCGGTGATCGAGACGTAGTAGACGAAGCCCGAACTGTTCGTCATGACCTTCGGCAGGCGCGCGTCGTCGGTCGTCGGCGTGGCGAGGCGGATGAAATTGAGGCCCGCCGCCTGCGCCGGAAGGCAGAGTTCGCTGTCTTCCTCGGGGGGCAGGTCGACGATGATGAGACCGTCGATGCCCGCCGCCTTCGCCTCTTCGAGAAAACGGGCGACGCCCTTGGAATAGATCGGGTTGTAATAGCCCATGAGCACGATGGGCGTGGTGTCGTCGCCTTCGCGGAAGGCGCGGGCCATCGCGAGTGTCTTGTCGAGGGTCTGGCCGGCTTCGAGCGCGCGCTGGCCCGCGAGCTGGATCGTCGGGCCGTCGGCCATGGGGTCGGTGAAGGGCAGTCCGAGCTCGATGATGTCGACCCCCGCCGCCGGCATCCCCCGCATGACCTCGAGCGAGGTCTCGGCGTCGGGGTCGCCGGCCATGATGTAGGCGACGAAGGCTTTCCGGCCCTCGGCGCGCAGCCGGGCGAATGTATCGTCGATCCGCGTCATCGGTCCCCCTCCGCGTCAAGCCGCCGAGATGTGCGACAGCGGGCGGCGGAAAGCAATGCCCCGCCGCGCGACGGGGCCCGAACTTCACGACGCCGCGACAGACAATCGTCTCAGTCGGGGCAAGACATGAAGATCGCGATCATCGGTGCGGGCGCTACCGGCGGCTGTGTCGGCGGTCGGCTGGCGGAGGCCGGACAAGAGGTCACGCGCGTCTCCCGGGGAACGCGTCTCGAGGCGATCCGCGCGGGCGGGCTCAGGATCGGGAGCCGCCGACGACCGGTGATCTGGGACTGGGCCCGCTGCGGCCCGCTTGCGCGCGCAGCCGTGGGCCGATAGAGGCTCCGGGCGGAGCAGCAAGGGGGCGCAGGATGGGCTTCAAGACCGGGATCGTCGGCCTGCCGAATGTCGGCAAATCGACGCTTTTCAACGCCCTGACGAGAACCGCCGCGGCGCAGGCGGCGAACTTTCCGTTCTGCACCATCGAGCCCAACGTGGGCGAGGTGGCGGTGCCCGACGCGC
>CAZPPH010000229.1:0-4187 GCA_964588375.1 uncultured Rhodobacterales bacterium
GCCCACGAGGTCGCCGACGCCATCGAGCGCGAAGCATGGGGAGATCTCGAGGGCGAGCTTGGCGATCTGCTCCTGCAGGTGGTCTACCATTCGGAAATCGGCGCCGAGGCCGGGCATTTCGACTTTCACTCGGTGTCCCGCGCGATCGCCGACAAGATGGTCGCCCGCCACCCCCATGTGTTCGGCGACGAGAGCCGCGAGAAATCCGCCGACCAGCAGACCCGGGACTGGGAAGAGGCGAAGGCGGCCGAGCGCGCGGGACGCGACGAGAGCGGAACGCTCGACGGCGTGGCCCTCGGCCTGCCGGCGCTGACGCGGGCGCTGAAGCTTCAGAAACGCCTCGCAAGGGTCGGATTCGACTGGCCGGATACCGGCCCCGTTCTCGACAAGATCACCGAGGAAATCGGCGAACTCGAAGAGGCACGGGGGCAGTCGGCGGACGCGACCGAGGCGGAGTTCGGGGACCTTCTTTTCGTTCTCGTCAACCTCGCCCGGCACTGGGGCGTCGACCCGGAGGCCGCGCTGCGACGCACCAACGCCAAGGTCGAACGACGGTTTGCCTGGATCGAGGCGCGGCTCGCGGAGACGGGCAAGCGGCCCGAGGCGAGCGATCTTGAGGAGATGGACGCGCTCTGGAATGCCGCGAAGGCGGCGGAGCGCTCCTAGAGCCGCTCGCTTTTACGTTTTCGCGCCGCAAGGCTGCGGGCAAGGCAACCGGTCCCCGGGTCACATCCCGTCAACCGTCGGCCGCGTCCGGCCGACGAGCGCCGATCCCGCTGGACAATCCTTCCGCCGCTCTGCATCACCGAGGCCATGGCACCCCGGAAGATCATCATCGACACCGACCCCGGACAGGACGATGCCGTGGCGATTCTCCTCGCCCTCGCGAGCCCCGACGAGATCGAGGTCCTGGGCATAACGGCGGTCGCCGGCAACGTGCCGCTCACCCTCACCGAGCGGAACGCGCGGATCGTCTGCGAGCTTGCGGGGCGGCCCGACATGGCGGTTTTCGCGGGCTGCGACGCGCCGCTGAAGCGCCCTCTCGTCACCGCCGAGCATGTCCACGGCAAGACCGGCCTCGACGGTCCGGCCCTCGCCGAACCCGAGATGCCGCTGCAGGCGACCCATGCGGTCGATTTCATCGTCGAGACCCTGCGCGCCGAGCCCGCTGGCAGCGTCACCCTCTGCCCGCTGGGGCCGCTCACGAACATCGCCGAAGCCCTCGCTCGCGCGCCCGACATCGCGCCCCGCATCGGCGGGATCGTGCTGATGGGCGGCGCCTATTTCGAGGTCGGCAACATCACCCCGGCGGCCGAATTCAACATCTATGTCGACCCGGAAGCCGCTGAAATCGTGTTTCGGTCCGGCGTTCCGCTGACCGTGATGCCGCTCGACGTCACCCACAAGGCGCTGACCACCCGACCGCGTATCGAGGCGTTCCGGAACCTCGGCACCGAGGCGGGCCGCACCGTCGCGGAATGGACCGATTTCTTCGAGAGGTTCGACATGGAGAAATACGGTCATGACGGCGCACCGCTGCACGACCCCTGCGTCATCGCCTGGCTTCTCGAGCCCGGCCTCTTCTCCGGCCGGTTCATCAACGTCGAGATCGAGACGGAGAGCGCGCTCACCCGGGGGATGACGGTCGCCGATTGGTGGGGTGTCTCGGGCCGCCCGCCCAACGCCACCTTCATCGGAGATGTCGACGCGGAGGCGTTTTTCGGGCTTCTGACCGATCGGATAGGCCGGCTGTGAGCGCGTCGCTTCATCTCGCCACGACCGAGGATGCAGGAAAGCTCCTGCCGATGGTCGCCGCCTACCACGCCCACGAGGGAATCGAGAGCACCGAAGAGACCCGTATGGAGGGGATTTCGCCGCTTCTGGAAGGGTCGCCGCACGGGGCGATCTGGCTGATCGGACCGCGGAAATCGCCCGTGGGATATATCGCCATCACCTTCGGCTGGTCGATCGAGATGGGCGGGCTCGACGGCTTCGTCGACGAATTCTTCATCCGCGAAAGCGTGCGCGGGCGCGGCATGGGCAGCGAGGTGATGGTGGCCCTTCTGGGCGAACTCGCCCGGGGCGGGCTGAAAGGGCTTCACCTCGAGGTCGGTCCGGGCAACGAACGGGCCCGGCGTATCTACAAGCGCCTCGGCTTTCGCACCCGCGAGGGTCATCACCTGATGACATGGCGGGCGAAGCGCGAGACCTGACGGGGCTGCCGGTCCGCCTGTAGAGCCGTTCCGGCGCGATTTCCCCCCGAGGATATTCTCCGGACAGATGGAGATGCCGGCCGGGAGGTCCTATGTAGGGTCCATGGACCTTCGCATCGACTTCGACAACAGTTACGCCGCCCTGCCCGAGACCTTCTACGCCCGGCTCGACCCGACGCCGGTGGCCAAGCCCGCGCTCGTCGCCGTGAACGACGGGCTCGCGAAAGAGCTCGGCCTCGACCCGAAAGCGCTCCGCGCGCCCGAAGGGCTCGCGATTCTGGCCGGAAACGCCGTGCCCGAGGGTGCGGCCCCCCTCGCCCAGGCCTATGCGGGCCACCAGTTCGGCGGGTTCGTGCCGCAACTCGGCGACGGGCGCGCGATCCTTCTGGGCGAGGTGATGGACCGCGACGGGCGCCGCCGCGACATCCAGCTGAAGGGTGCGGGCAGAACGCCGTTTTCCCGGATGGGTGACGGGCGCGCCTGGCTCGGGCCGGTGATGCGCGAATACATCGTCTCCGAGGCAATGGCCGCGCTCGGCGTCCCCACCACCCGCGCCCTCGCGGCGGTGACGACCGGCGAGACCGTGGTGCGCGAGGCCCCCCTTCCCGGTGCCGTGCTCACCCGGGTCGCCTCGAGCCACATCCGCGTCGGCACGTTCCAGTATTTCGCCGTGCGCCGGGACGACGAGGCGCTGCGCGCGCTCACCGATCACGTCATCGCGCGCCACTACCCCGAGGCGGAGACGCCGCTGGATCTCCTGGAGGCGGTCATCGCCGCGCAGGCGAAGCTCGTCGCGCGCTGGATGGGTGTCGGCTTCATCCACGGCGTCATGAACACGGACAACACGAGCGTGGCCGGTGAAACCATCGATTACGGCCCCTGCGCCTTCATGGATGCCTACCATCCGGGCCGTGTCTTCTCCTCGATCGACCAGTTCGGCCGCTATGCCTACGGCCGCCAGCCCGAAATTCTCGTGTGGAATCTCGCGCAGTTCGCGTCATGCCTCCTCCCGCTGATGGGCGAGAACCGCGACGATGCCATCGCCCGGGCCACGGAGAGCGTGAACCGGTTTCCCGACCTCTACAGCGCGGCCTGGCTCGGCGAGTTCCGCGCAAAGCTCGGGCTCGAGACCGAGGAAGACGGCGATGCCGAACTGGCAACCGGACTTCTCACGGCCATGTCGGAAGCGGAGGCCGATTTCACCAACACCTTCAGGTCTCTGGCCGGCGACCCTGAACCGGCTCTGACCCCCTGGCGCGAACGCTGGGTCGCCCGGCTCGCACGGGAGGGAGCGACGCCGGACGACCGGCGGGAGGCGCTGAGGGCGGCAAACCCCGCCGTCATTCCCCGCACCCACCTGATAGAGGCCGCGATCGCGGCGGGGACCGCGGGCGATCATGCCCCGTTTCACGAGCTGAACCGGGTATTGGCGCGCCCTTACGATCTCGCGCCCGGGGATGCGCGTTTCGCCGAGCCGCCCGCTCCGGGCGAGGAGGTCACGCAGACCTTCTGCGGCACCTGAGGCAGTCCCGGGGCTTTTCAGAGCCGTCCATCCCGCCTATCACCGAAGTCGAGCCGGGTCCCGACCGGGAGACCTCGCGGGAGATCGCGATGCCTGAAACCATCACCGAGCGGTGCGAGGCCCGGGGGCTGCGGCTGACCGGTCAGCGCCGCACCATCGCCGGCGTGCTCGAAGCCGCCGACGACCACCCCGACGTCGAGGAACTGCACGCCCGCGCCGCGGCCATCGACCCGGGGATCTCGCTCGCCACCGTCTACCGCACCGTGAAGCTTTTCGAGGAAGCCGGCATCATCGAGAAGCTCGAATTCGGCGACGGGCGCGCACGCTACGAGGATGCCGACCGCGACCATCACGACCACCTCATCGACCTCAGGACCGGTGACGTGATCGAGTTCGTCGACGAGGAGATCGAGGCGTTGCAGGAGAAGATCGCCCGCAAGCTCGGCTACCGG
>CAZPPH010000230.1:0-4132 GCA_964588375.1 uncultured Rhodobacterales bacterium
CCGTGTTGCGGATCTTGCGCGGCGCGAGGAGACCGTGCCCGATGGGGCCGAATTTGCAGAACGCGGACGGGTGCTGCCATTCGCCGCTCATAATCGTCTCAGCCCACAATCTGCCTCGGAATCACCTCATGGCAGCAGCATCCCGCGCAGCATGAAGAAGAACATCGCGGCCAGGATCGCCGCGATCGGAACCGTGACGATCCATGCCGCTGCAATGCGCAAGAGAAGGTTGCGCTTCACGAGTTCGACCCGGTGCACACGGCCGAGATCGCGTCTCTCCTGTTTGCCAAGCAGACGATCACCTGCGGCCTGTGCCTTCATTCCGCGCAACATCTCTCCCTTCGTCGCCACGTCGGCGATCTCGAACCGTGCCAGAAATTCCTCGACAGCCTCGGGGTCCTGATCGGCGTGGTGCTCGCGGATCTGGTGAAGCATGCGCGCATAGCTCGACTTGATGTATTCGCGCAGGAAACCGACGCCGAAGACACCGCCGACCGCGATATGCGTCGAGCTGACCGGCAGCCCCAACTGCGAGGCGATGATCACGGTGATCGCTGCTGCCAGAGCGATGCAGAACGCGCGCATCTTGTCCAGTTCGGTGATCTCGCTGCCGACCGTCCGGATCAGTTTCGGCCCGTAGAGCGCCAGACCAAGGGAGATCCCGATCGCGCCTACCGCCATGACCCAGAGCGGAATGGATGCGCTGGTGATCACGCCACCGCCGACGATGGCATCATTGATCCCGGCAAGCGGCCCGACGGCGTTCGCCACGTCGTTGGCACCATGCGCGAAGCTCAGGAGCGCGGCCGCGAAAATCAGGGGAATGGTAAAGAGGTCGTTGACGCTCGCCTTGCGGTTTTCCAGCTTCGCCGTCATGCGAGCGATGTAGGGCCGCATCAGCACATAGACGAAGAGCGCCACGACGACCCCGATCAGCACCGCGACCGGGAAGGACACCGCGACGAGCTTCTTGACGCCTTTCAGCATCAGATAGGTTGCAAAGGCCCAGGCCATGACCGCAACCAGCACGGGCACCATGCGGTTCGAGGCTTCGAGCACGTCTTGCTTGTAGGTGATGGTGTGCTTCACGGCGTAGAGAAAGCCGGCCGCGATCAGTCCGCCCATTACCGGCGAAATCACCCAGCTCGCGGCGATCTGGCCCACGACCGACCAGTCCGCTATGTTCCAGCCCGCAGCCGCGATGCCCGCCCCGAGCACACCGCCGACGATCGAGTGCGTGGTCGAGACCGGTGCGCCAACGGCCGTGGCGAAGTTGAGCCATACTGCCGCCGCAAGAAGAGCGGCGATCATCAGCCAGATGAAAGTATCGCGGTCGGCGACAAGATCGGGATCGATGATGCCGCTCTTGATGGTGCCGACCACGTCACCGCCGGCGATAAGCGCGCCGCCAGCTTCGAAAAAGGCCGCGATGAAGATGGCCCCGGTTAGCGTGATGGCATGAGATCCTACGGCAGGGCCGACGTTGTTGGCCACGTCGTTCGCTCCGATGTTCATCGCCATGTAGCCGCCGATCATGGCTGCCGCGACCAGCAATGTTCCGTCGACACCGCCGTCGGTCCGCACGATGGTGAACAGCATGACGCCAACGATGAAGATCAGCGCTGTCCCGAAACGGAAAAGCTCCCCCCGGTTTCGTTCAATGGCAGTCTCGACATTCTCGGTCTTCAGCACGGCACAATCCCCCCTTTGTCGCGCAAGTCGTCCGGGGACCATGGCGTGCCTCGCAAAACCTCAAATGAGCCACATCAACGACAGCTCACGCAGGCACCGATATGTCTCCGATGTGCAACGCTATTCGTGGAGAGATCGTCTGCAGATCGGGAAGAGGGTTTTGAAAGCCGGACTGGAGGACGGCCTGCGGGCGATCGTGCCGCAGTTTTTCGGATTTAATGCCAAGTCGAATTCGGCGGGTCTGTCCGAATGACCCGGTATTATCTTCCTGTCGCGATCGCGGCGCTTCTTTTGACCTTCTGGTTCAGCCCGGACGCACAGGAAATCGCGGCCGGTGTTGCGATCTTCCTGTTCGGGATGCTGATGCTCGAAGACGGATTCAAACTGTTTGGCGGCGGCGCGCTGGAGCGGGTACTGGAGACGGCGACAGGCTCGACGACGCGCGCGATCTCCTTCGGAATCGTGTCGACGACGCTCTTGCAGTCAAGCTCGCTCGTCTCCGTGATCACGATATCCTTTCTCAGCGCGGGGCTGATCTCGCTGATCGGCGGCGTCGGGATCATCTTCGGAGCCAACATCGGAACCACGACCGGCGCCTGGCTCGTCGCCGGGCTGGGCCTGAAGGTCAATATCGCGGCTTACGCCATGCCGATGATCGCGCTGAGCATCATTCTCGTGTTCCAGAAGTCGAAAGCGCTGCGCGGGATCGGGTATGCGCTTGGCGGCCTCGGCTTCCTGTTCCTCGGCATTCATCACATGAAGGAAGGGTTCGATGCCTTCAAGGACCAGATAGACCTGAAGCGCTTTGCACTGGCCGGCGTATTCGGCCTGTTCGTCTATTCGCTCATCGGAACCGCCGCGACTGTCATCATGCAGTCCAGCCACGCGACGATGGTTCTCATACTCACGGCGCTTGCCGCCGGCCAGATCAGTTACGAAAATGCCCTGGCGCTGTCGATCGGTGCCAACATCGGCACCACGATCACCGCGATCATCGGCTCGCTCGGCGCAAACTTTCAGGGAAAGCGGCTGGCGCTCGCCCACCTCGTATTCAACGCCGTCACGGCTGCCGTCGCGTTGATCCTGATAGCGCCGCTTCGTGAAGCCGTCGACTGGATCAGCCAGATTGTGGGGATCGCGCCCGGCGATTACGCGATGAAGCTCGCCGTGTTTCACACCATTTTCAATGTGCTGGGCGTCGTTCTCATGGTGCCGGTGTTGCACAGGCTCATCTGGTTCATCGAGCACCGTATCGCCGAACCTGTGCCTGATGTGAGCCGTCCGCATTTCCTGAACGAGGCCGTCGACGAGTTTCCGCAGACCCTGGAGATCGCGCTTCGCAAGGAGGTTCTTCACCTTTACGAGAACGCGGCTGAACTGATCCTCCATGGCTTGAATCTGCACAGGCAGCGGATCTTCGAGACCGACGATGTCGCGGCAGAGGTCCGAAAAAGCCGAACACCTCTCGAACTCGACATCGACGAGGGTTACGAACGCCGGGTCAAGACGCTGTACTCGGCGATCGTGGAGTTCACGACACGTGCGGGCGACAAGCGACTGGCGCCGGAGATCGCCAACCGGGTCTATGCATTGCGGGACGTTGCGAGCGATGTCGTGCAGGCGGTGAAATCCGTGAAGCACCTGCGCAAGAACATCCTGCGCTACACGACGCGACCCCAGGGTGCCGCCACCGAACTGTATGATGGCCTGCGGACCGAGATCGCACGGATCGCGGTCGAGATCAGAAACCTCGGGCTTGCCCCGGCCGAGCAACGCAGCGCGCTCTGGCTGGACCAGGAACGGGTTCAGATCGAGGAGGCGGCGCGGTCGACCACGCAACGCGTGGATGCATTTATACGCAGTGAAGACCTGAGCCCGGCCGCCGCGACGTCTTTCCTGAACGACGCCGGATACGCCTACAGCGCCATGCGCGATCTGATCGACGCAGCCCGCAGTTACTACATTGAACGTGACAGCGCGATGGCCGAGGTCGAACGTCTCCTGTCCTTTGATGAAGAGGAACTCGACGATCCGTTTGTCGGCTCCGAAAGCGGACCCGGCTCTCGATCGCCGGAGGGTAGGGTCACGAGAACGTCATGAAACGGGTCTAGAGCCGTTTGCAAAGGCTGACACTTGGGAGGCGCAGATGGGTCTGAAAAAGCTTGCCGCGAAAGTGGCCGAATACAACGAACGTCTCGAGAGCGGCAAGGCGAACAAGATCAAGCCCGGCCACGTAGACAAAGTCTTGGAGAAACTTCGCAAGAAGGCAGAGGAGCTCGAGACGGAAATCGCGGCGACGCAGTCTGCCGAGAAGCAGGCGCGACTGAAGAAGAAGCTCTGCGTCGCCCGCGCCCATGTGGAGCGCGCGGAATGGCTGCTGAAGGAGTTAAGCTAAACCACATGTTCGCCTGAGATAGGGCGCCCGTCTCACAGTATGCAG
>CAZPPH010000231.1:0-4123 GCA_964588375.1 uncultured Rhodobacterales bacterium
TGATCTTGCCTTCCTTGTACTCGACGTGCTTGCGCGCGACGGGGTCGTACTTCCGCATCGACATCTTCTCGGTCATCGTCCGCGCGTTCTTCTTGGTCACGTAGAAATGGCCCGTGTCGGCGGTCGAGTTGAGCCGGATCTTGATCGTCGTCGGTTTGGCCATGCGCCGTCTCCTGCCATCGAAGGCCCGCGGCCCCCGGTCATGTTCGAAGGCCGCCTTTTACCCGCGCGGCCGCCCGAGTCAACCCAAGGCGCGCGTCTCAGGTCACCCCCATCGACCGGTGCACGGTCTCGCGCATCTCCGGTGACAGATCCAGCGCCCCCGCGAGGGCGTCGAGATACTGCGCCTCGCGGACGTGATCGACCCGGATCGCCATGAGGCTCGTCGCGTAGACCTGCGCCTTCATCTGGTCCGAAGTATCGGCGGCGAGCCCCTCGACATCGACCGGGGCGGCGAGTTCGGCGCGCACGAAATCGAGTTCCCCGGCCTCCATCTCGCCCATGTGTTCGAGGATCGCCTCGCGCTCGGCCTCGTCGATCTCGCCGTCGGCCTTCGCCGCCTGGATCATCGCCCGGATCATCAGACGCGCGTTCGCCTCCTGGGTGTCGGTAACCGCCGAATTGCCGGTCAGGCTGTCCATCATCCGGCCGGCCTCCTCGGTGCCGGCGGCGGCCGCACCGCCGAGGGCCGTCAGAAGTCCGCCGAGCCCCGCCGCGGCGGCGCCGCCGGCCGCCGCCTGCTGGCCGGTGAACTGGCTCATCATGTTCTGCACCCCGTCCGCGCCGCCGGGCATGCCCATCTTCTCCATCATGGCGCCCATCTGGCCGGCGAGGCCCGACATCGCGGGATTGCCCGCCATCGCCTCCTGCACGCCGGCCATCCCGCCCATCTTCCTGAAATGATCCACACCCTTGGCTGCCGCGAAGCCCGCCGCGAGGGTCGCCAATGTCCGAACGAAACTCACTTCCCTTCACTCCCTGAAAAAATGGATTCGTTTTTCATCATAGCACGGGCGCGACGATACGCCTTGCCCGTAAGACACTCGCGGCGCGGGAAGGCACCTTGGCAGGAAGGACCGAGTGCGCGCCGAAAGCGCCGCGGCTTCCGCCACCCGGAGATCCGTTTCGCGCGACCCCGGCGCCGCTGCGGGCCGGGCCTTTCCCGCCGCACAAGCCGCAAGCGGTGATGTTCCCGCCAGGCGCGATTTCGACCGGGCCGATCGCGACGCCGCCCATGGACGGCCAACAACGACGCCTTGCCGGGGCGATGCTCCTTCACCAGCACCCCGTCATTCCACAAGACCCACCCGGCGCAAATCCCCCCGACAGCGGCGTCCCTGTCACCGCCGCGGCCCTCGTTCCCCCGGCCTGCCAGGCGCGGATGTTCACCCAACGGCGCTGTCGCCGGGATCATCCCGGGACGCGGTGTCAACGAAAAAGGCTGCGGAGGGCCTGTAAGCCGGATTCTGTCCAGGGGCGAGCCCCATGGGCGACCATTCCTCTCGACGAACCGTTGCCGGCCCGTTCAAGCTGCCAACCCGGACCCCTGGGCCGAAGCCACCCTGCGACCGAAGCCGCGCGGGGTCCCTATTCGGCATTGCTTCCGGTGGGGCTTGCCGTGCCGGTCCGGTTGCCCGTCCCGCGGTGGGCCCTTACCCCACCGTTTCACCCTTACCTCCGGAACCCGGCCAGGCCGTGCGCCGAAGGCGGTCTCTTTTCTGTGGCGCTTTCCGTCGGGTTGCCCCGCCCGGGCGTTACCCGGCACCGTCGCTTCGTGAAGTCCGGACTTTCCTCGGCACCGGAGATGAACCCGGTCCCGCGGCCGCCCGGCCCTCCGCAGAAAGCACTTAGGCGTCCGGCCCCACCCCGGTCAAGTCCCGCGCGGCAAGGCCCTGCCGCACGAGTCGCGCCCAGTCGAACCGGACACCCGGGTCGCGCTTGCGCCCCGGCGCGCAGTCTTCATGGCCGATCACTCCCCCGGGCTCGATGCCCCAGCGCTCCATGATCCCGACGAGAAGCCGCTCCAGCGCCGCCATCTGCGGTTCGGGAAACGGCTCCGCCCCGTCGTTCTGCAACTCGATCCCGATCGAATGGGAATTCACGTCCGTGATTTCGCCCCATCGTCCGGCCCCGGCGTGCCAGGCGCGCGCGCCCTCCTCGACGAGCGAGAACACCGCCCCGTCGTAATCGACGAGATAATGCGCCGAAACCTCAGCCTCGACGTCGCAGAGCCGCGCGCACGCCACGCCGGCACTCTCCATCGCGGTGTAATGGATCACGACGAGCGAGGGCCGCGCGCCGTCCCGGCGTTCCCCGAAGTTCGGCGAGGGGTGGCTCAGGCGCAAAGGCCCGCTCCTTCATCTTGGCACAAATACCTCTGCCGGAGGCAGCGCGCCAACGGCGCGCCTACCGCCGCGCGACCCGGAACGGCGCCGGGTCCCAGAGGCAGGCATAGCCGTCGCCGTCGGGGTCGAGGCCCCGCCGGTCGCGCTCGGGCCCGCCCTGTTCGAGAAACGCCCGCTGCGCCGCGTCGGCCGAGACATAGGCCGCGCAGCGCCGAAGGATCTCCTCGCGGCTCGGCTCCCGGCCCAGCCTCCGGTAGACCTGCTGTCCCACCGGGTGCGACGTCTCGAGCGCGAAGGCGACGATGTTGGGGCCGCCGTCGCCACGCCGCTCCGGCACCGGGCGCGGCTCTATCACCTGATAATCGCGGCGGAGCCGTTCGAGCCGCGCGGCATCGCTCTCGATGGTCTGGCGTTCGCTCACCGCATCGAAATCCTGCTCGTCGGAAATGCCCGGATTGTTGAGCGACGGGGCCGGCGCCGGGCCGCTTCCCGGCACTTCGTCCGAAATCGGCGGGCCGGCGCTTCCGCGCTGGCCGGGCGCCTCGGTCCCGTAGCTTTCGTAATCCTCGAACCCCACACCGGTGAAGACACCCGCGGCGGAGTTCGGCACCTGCGGCGCGCAGGCCGCCAGCGCCACGAAGACGAGGGAAAATATGCGTTTCATGTGCCTGCCCGGTTCCCGTTTCGTCGGCTTACCACCATTTGCTTGGCTTCGCCACAAAGCCTGCCGCCGCCTCGAGCGCATGGGCGGTGTTCAGCAGATCGCCCTCTTCCCAGGGCCGTCCGATGAGCTGCAGTCCCAGCGGCAGCCCCTGTCGGTCCAGCCCCGTGGGCACCGCGATCCCGGGAAGGCCCGCGAGGTTCACCGTCACCGTGAAGACGTCGTTGAGATACATCTGCACGGGGTCGTCGAACTCCTGGCCAAGCGCGAAAGCCGCCGACGGTGTCGCGGGAGTGAGGATCGCATCGACGCCGTCGGCGAAAACGGTCTCGAAATCGCGCTTGATGAGCGCGCGCACCTTCCGCGCCCGGTTGTAATAGGCGTCGTAGAACCCCGCCGAGAGCACGTAGGTGCCCACCATCACCCGGCGCTTGACCTCGGCCCCGAACCCCTCGGCCCGGGTCTTTTCGTACATCTCGGTGATGCCGTCGCCCTGGGAGAGCTTCGCGCGGTGCCCGTAGCGCACCCCGTCGTAGCGCGCGAGGTTCGACGAGGCTTCCGCCGGCGCGATCACGTAATAGGTCGGCAGGGCGTATTTCGTGTGCGGCAGCGAGATATCGACGATCTTCGCACCGGCATCCTCGAGCATCGCGCGGCCCTCGGCCCAGAGCGCCTCGATCTCGTCCGGCATCCCGTCCATCCGGTATTCGCGGGGAATGCCGATGGTCTTGCCGCGGATGTCGCCCGTGAGCATCGCCTCGAAATCGGGCACGGGAAGGTCGGCCGAGGTCGAATCCTTCGCGTCATGCCCCGCCATGGCCTTCAGCAATATCGCGCAGTCCCGCACGCTCTTGCCCATCGGCCCGGCCTGGTCCAGCGAGGAGGCGAAGGCGATGATCCCGAGGCGGCTCACCCGGCCATAGGTGGGTTTCAATCCGGTGATCCCGGTGAAGGCCGCGGGCTGGCGGATCGACCCGCCGGTGTCCGTGCCGGTCGCCCCGAGGCAGAGGTCGGCGGCCACGGCGCTTGCCGAACCGCCCGATGATCCTCCGGGCGTCAGCGGTGTGGCGTCATCGCCCCGCCGCCAGGGGTTCACAGCCGGCCCGTAGGTCGATGT
>CAZPPH010000232.1:0-4094 GCA_964588375.1 uncultured Rhodobacterales bacterium
GCCTCGAGACAGGCATCCCAGAAGGCCTGCCCCTGCCCTGCATCGAGCGCCACCTCGTAGGACAATTCTCCCGAGAAACTGATGCGATAGACACGGACCCTGAAGCCGCCGAGCTCGCCGTCGGCCCAGCCCATGAACGGAAGTGCGGCGTCGGAGAGGTCCATGCCGCCAAGGCTTTCCAGAAGCGTCCGGGCGTTCGGACCCACGACGCCGATCTGCGCCTTCGCCTCGGTGAGGTTCGCCGTGTAGACCTCCCAGTCCCACCACTCCGTCTGGAGCCATTCCTCCATATGGGCGTGGATGCTGTCGGCCCCGCCGGAGGTCGTGTGGCAGAGGAAGGTCTCGTCGTCGATCCGCGCGGCGACCCCGTCGTCCATGAGAAAGCCGTTCTCCGAGCACATGAGGCCGTAGCGGCAGCGCCCGGGTTTCAGGGTCGACATCATGCCGGTGTAGAGCATGTCGAGAAACCGCGCGGCATCGGGGCCCTTCACCAGGATCTTGCCGAGGGTCGAGGCGTCGAGAAGCCCGACATTGGTGCGGGTGTTGACGATCTCCCTCGCGACCGCGTCGGCGACGCTCTCGCCGGACCGCGGGAAGGCGTAGGGACGGCGCCACTGGCCCACCGGCTCCCAGTGCGCCCCGTTCCTTTCGTGCCAGTCGTGGATCGGCGTGCGACGTATCGGCTGGAACAGCTCGCCCCGCGCCTCGCCCGCGATGGCCCCCAGCGTCAGCGGCGTGAAGGGCGGGCGGAAAGTGGTGGTGCCGACCGCCGGGATCGGCTCGCCACGCGCTTCTGAAAGCACCGCGAGGCCGTTGATGTTGCTGAGCTTTCCCTGATCGGTGGCCATGCCGAGCGTGGTGTAGCGCTTGGCGTGTTCGACGCTCTCGTACCCCTCCTGCTGGGCGAGCTGGACGTCGGAGACCTTCACGTCGTTCTGGTAGTCGAGCCACATCTTCGCGCGCTTTTCGGGACCGGCACCGCGGGGCATCACCCAGACAGGCAGAATCGGGGCCTCTTCGGCGGTCTCGGTCTCCGGCGCCGCGCCGTGCTCCGGCTTGTGGCCGGTTTCGCTCGCCGCCCGCAGACCCTCCGCCCAGCCGCCTTCCAATGCCCCGGCGGCGGAGAGGTCGCCGTTCGCGGCACCCGCGCACCGGAGCATCGCCTGACCGTCGGCCCCCGGTGGCGGCCGGCCGGGGTCGGGCACGAACATCGCGTCGGCCTCGTCCCAGACGAGCTTGCCGCCCGCGTGAGACCAAAGGTGCACCGCCGGTGACCAGCCGCCCGACATCGCCACGCAGTCGCACCGCACCTCGTCGAGCACGGCACCCGAGCCGTCGATGGCGGCGACGCGCACCGCCTCGACCTTGCCCTTGCCGGTGACTTCGGCGAGGCCCTTGCCTGGGACGACCGACAGGCCCATCTCCCGCGCTTCCCTGGCGAGCGGGCCGGAGATGTCGGGCCGGGCGTCGAGGATGAGCGGCACCGAGAGGCCCGCCTTGTTGAGCGCGAGCGCGGTGCGGTAGCCGTCGTCGTTATTGGTCACAACCACGGTCCGCTCGCCCGGAGCGACGCCGTAATCGGTGACGTAATCGCGCACCGCCGAGGCCAGCATGACGCCCGGCAGGTCGTTGCCGGCGAATGACAGGGGCCGTTCGATGGCGCCCGTCGCGGCGACGACGCGGCTTGCGCGGATCTTCCAGAGACGCTCGCGCGGGCCGGGGCCAAGCGGCGCGTGGTCGGTCAGCCGTTCGGCAGCGAGACAGTAGCCGTGGTCGTAGACGCCCGAATGGGTGGTCCGCAGTTTCAGGGTGACGTTCGGAAGATCGCTCAGCGCCGCGACCGTTTCGGCGACCCACTCGCTCGCGGGCCGGCTGTCGATCTCTCCCGCGTCCGCGAGCCGACCGCCCCATCGCGCCGATTGCTCGAGCAGAAGCACCCGCGCGCCGGAACGTCCGGCCGCGAGGGCGGCGGCAAGGCCGGCGATTCCTCCCCCCGAAACAAGCACGTCGACGGTGGCGTTGAAGTGCTCGTAGGTGTCGGCATCGCGGTGGCGCGGCGCCTTCCCGAGCCCCGCCGACCGTCGGATGAAAGGCTCGAAGACGTGCTTCCAGAGCGGGCGCGGATGGATGAAGGTCTTGTAGTAGAACCCCGCCGGCAGGAACCGCGACAGCCGGTCGTTCACCGCGCCGACATCGAATTCGAGGCTCGGCCAGTGGTTCTGGCTCACCGCCTCGAGACCGTCGAAAAGCTCGGCCGTGGTCGCCCTGGCGTTGGGCTCGAACCGCTTGTCCTTGCCGATCCCGACCAGCGCGTTGGGCTCTTCCGGACCGGCGGTGACGATGCCGCGCGGGCGGTGATACTTGAAGCTGCGCCCGACGAGGGTCTGGCCGTTGGCGAGAAGCGCAGAGGCGAGGGTATCACCCTGATATCCCGTCATCTTCTTGCCGTTGAAGGTAAAGCGGAGGGGCTTTTCACGGTCGATCAGCCGGCCCCCGTCGAGGCGGCGGGCGGTCATGTCCAGTGCTCCAGCGACCAGCCGGGCCGGCGCGTCTTGATATGGTCGATGATTTCCCGAGGCGGCTCAAGGGTTTGCGCGGAGTAGGTGCCGAAGACCTCGTTCGTCACCGTGCAGCGGGCGGCGTGGAACCACTTGCCGCAGCCATGGGAATGGCGCCAGCGCTCGAAATGCACGCCTTTGGGGTTTATCCGTTGGAAAAGATAGGCTTCGAAGGTTTCGTCATCCGCTTCGAGGCCGGCGCGGGAGATGTGCGCCTGCCCGCCCGGGGCGAGTTCGGTCTCGTCGGCGGCGACACCGCAACAGGGGCAGTCCAGGATCAGCATGGCACACCCCCGGGGGTGAAAAACGGGCGTATGGCAAAGCGTATGGCAATCTGTATGGCAGGCGTATGGCAGGCCCGCCCACAGAAGCCGGAGCCGCCGGTCAGATCAGAAGTTGGGATAGACGATTTCGGGGCGCGGCGGCTCCTGGCCGATGCCGTGGCCCGTGTAGATGACCGAGAACAGAAGCCCGATGAGCAGCGTGCCGACGGCACCCGCGACGAAACCGCCGATGCGGTGACCGTTGCGCTGAAAGAAGTCGGCGTCGGGCAGGCGGGTGAAGATGGATTGCATGGCTCTCTCGGGTCTCTTCGGTGGGCGAGAAATATCCCATCGGACCCGGGGTTCAAGCCGGAAGATGTCGCGGCTGCGTCACTCGGCGATATCCGGCGCCGGAACGGTCTCGGGGTCGTCCACGAGCGGCGTCTCGTTGCCGAGTTGGCTGGACCACATGAATATGGCCGTTCCGACGATGACCGCGGGAAGCAGAACGGCGATGAACCAGAACCCCGCCCGGCTCTTCGCGGTGTTCTCTTCGAGCGGGGCGTCGGAGCGTTGGGATGCGGTGCGGTGATCGGTTTCGTGCTTTGCCATGAGGTCGGAACGACCGGGCCCCCGGTTGGGTTCCCGGTGCGGCCGGCGCCGGGCCCCGTGGCGCCGACGCGCGCCTTATCGTCGCCGGAATTGGCGGACAGAACAGGCGGGAACGGCTGATGAGCGCGACAGCGAAAGGCGGCGCGATGGAGTTTCTGTCGGATTACTGGATGGTCTTTCTCGGCCTCGGAGCGTTCGTCGCGGGGCGTCTTTGGGGCTCGGGCTCGGCGCGCAATTCCGGCGAAGTCGGGGGGTCGGGCCTCGGGGACTGGCTGAGCGGCGACGGCGTTGGCGATGGCGACGGCGGCGGGGACTGAGGCGCACGGGGCGTCGTGCCGGGCTGAAGCCCGGCGCACGGGGGGGGACGTGGGTGCACAGGATGCCCGCGTTGCACCGGATGTGCGCTGTCCCGGAGCGCCGGGGGCGGTGCGGGCACCGCCCGGCAGCGCCCAGCGGCAGGGTGATCGCTCGAAGCGCGCCGCCTTCCCCGTGTCGCACGGTCCACGGAGAGGAGTGGCACCGCAGCGAGGCGCACGCGATTGCAGCGCAATCGCTTTCGCGCCCCGGCGTTTGTCGACAAACGCCGTCAATGCGCCACCCCCGCGGCCACCGACTCGTCGATGAACCGCCCCTCCCGGAACCGCTCCAGCCCGAACTCGGC
>CAZPPH010000233.1:0-4076 GCA_964588375.1 uncultured Rhodobacterales bacterium
AGGGTCTCGAGCGCGGTGGCGTAGCCTATCCACCCGACCCCGAGGGCGAGGCCCGCCGACACCGCCCAGAGAATCGCGGCGCGTTCGTGAAGGACCCGCAAGAGAAGCGGGGCGAGCACGATACCCGAGAGGGCGAAGCGCCAGAAGGCGACGGCGACGGGGCTCATCCCTCCCTCGATGAGCCCGCGCGCGAAGAACGGCACCGTGCCGAAGGCGACCGCCGCGAGGACGATGAGGGCGGTGCCTGCGGCTGAACCCGATTGTTCCGGCATGACGCCGGGCGCTATCACGCCCCGGGTCAGGGCGAAAGCACCACCGCCTCGACCCGCCGGTTGAGGCGGCGGCCCTCCGGCGTGGCGTTGGGGGCGATCGGGGCGAGATAGCCGACGCCGCGTACCGACAGGCGATTTGCCGGCACCCCGTAGTCGCGCACCAGAGCCTCGGCCACCGCTTCGGCGCGGCGCTCGGAGAGCCGGATGTTGTCTTCGAGCCCTCCGACGTTGTCGGAATGGCCGACGAGCACCACCGAGCGCGTCGCTTCGGCCAGAAGCCAGTCGGCGAGCTCGGAAAGCGCGGCGAAGGGCCCTTCGCCGAGCGCGGAGGAGCCGGGCCGGTAGGCGAGACCCTCGAGCACGACGTGCCCCTGCGCCTCCAGTCCGCGGGCGAGGCCGGTCGCGGCCGGCGCCGAACCGGCTTCGGAGGCGCGGGCGGTGAAGCTGTCGGGTGCCTCCGACGGCGTGACCAGCGTGAGGTGGATGTGCCCCGCCCCGCCCGAGCGCGAGGTGACGACCGAGACGATTTCGGCGCCTTCCGGTCCCTCGCGCTCGGCGGCGAAGTAGCGGAAATCCCCGAGGTCGACATGCATCGCCGGGGCGGCCAGCAGGTCGAGGGCGAGGCGGAAGTCGAAGCCGCCGCACTCGCGGTCGCGGCATTCGTAACGGGTCTTGAACCCCATTTCGACCAGTTCGTCGCGCAGGGGGGCGATGAGCTGGAACGGGGTCAGGCCGACGCCCGGCACGACCCATGCTCGCCTCGTGACACGGCCCTCGGCGACGAGCCCGGGCCCGCCCGAACCCGATCGCGGGCCGATCGGGACGAGAAGGCGGTCGGCGGTGCGGACGTCCTCGCCCGAAAGCCTGGCCGTGGCGGGCAGGTCGAGGGTCATCGCGGATGCCGGGGCGCAGGCAAGCCAGACCGCGACCGCGACGATGCGGGCGGCGACCCGCCTCTCAACTGGGCGTGGCACCATTCTCATCCCCTCGATGCCCGGTACCAGTACCGTCCCACAGGTTCGAAGCCGAGGGAAGCGTAGAGGGCGCGTGCGGGCGCGTTGGCATCGGTGACGGCGAGCCCGACCCACGGTGCGCCCCTGGCTGCGGCCCAGTGAACGACACCCTCGGTCAGCGCGCGTCCAAGGCCCCGCCGCCTCGCGGCCGGGGCGACATGGAGGGCGTGGAGCATCGCGCCCCGGCCGCCGCAGGCGGCGAAGACGGCGGCGTCGGGGGCGTCCGGGCCCGGCAGGACGAGGACTGCTTTCGGTCCGGGAGCGCGGTCCATCACCGCCCGGCGGTCCGCGCCGATGCCGCCGGTGTCCCAGAGCGAGCGGAGAGCGTCGGTCCGGCCCTCCGCCTCGGGGGGCGGCGGACCGGGGCGGGCGGGCCTCGCGTAGAGCGTGACCGGGTCGAGGAGGCGGTAACCGCGGGCCGCGAGCAGGTCGTCGAGCGCCGCCTCGTGCGGTCTCACCATGAAGAGGGCCGCCTGGCCCATGTCGGCCATCAGGGCCTCGGCCCGGGCGATGTCGGGCTCCCCGAACGGGGCTCCGACGCTGGCCGCCGAGACCCGCTTGCCGCCGCCGGCTCCCCGCCGCAGCCGGACCGGCCCTTCGTGGCGTATCTCCGCGGCCGGCCATGTCGCCTCGAGGGCGGCGAGCGCGTCCTCCGCCCCGGGCAGGGTCACTCCGCGGCCTTCCCGAAGATCTCGCGCAGCGCTGTCATGGCGACCCCGACCGCTTCGGGATCGGCACCGCGGACCACGAGGTTCACGCCGAACCGGCCCTCCTGGATGAACGGGTACGAGCCGAAGCTCACGTCGCCATGCGCCGCGACGAGGGTGCCGAGCGGCCCGGCGATCTCGCCCTCGGGCAGCTCCACCCGGAGGGTCTCCGACAAGAGCGGCCGCCCGCCGGTGAGGCGCGGCAGGAGGCTCGCGAGCATCGCCTCGAAGATCGCCGGCACGCCCGCCATCACGTGCACGTTGCCAAGCGAGAAGCCGGGGGCCGCCGAGACCGGGTTGTCGATGAGAACGGCCCCTTCGGGGATGCGCGCCATGCGAAGCCGGGCGGCGTTGAGTTCGGTGCCCTGGCGCGCGTAATGGGCTTCGAGGAGCGCCTTCGCGTCGTCGCGCACGCCGATCGCGGCTCCCATCGCCTCGGCGACGCAATCTGCGGTGATGTCGTCATGCGTCGGCCCGATGCCGCCGGAGGTGAAGAGGTGGTCGTGGACCGGGGCGAGGGACCGGACGGCGGCGACGATCGCGCCGGGGTCGTCGGAGACGACGCGGGCTTCGGTGAGGTCGATGCCGGTTTCGCTCAACCGCCCCGCGAGGTGGTGCATGTTGGCGTCCCGTGTCCGCCCCGACAGGATCTCGTCGCCGATCACGAGCATGGCGGCGGTGGGGTTGGGCATCTCGCACTCCTTGTGGGGATCCGGCGCCCGGTATAGGTCGCCCCCCGTGCGCTTTCAAACCCCTCTCGTCCCCGGCCGGCTGATCCGGCGCTACAACCGGTTTCTCGCCGATGTGACACTCGAGGACGGACGCGAAGTTACGGCTCATTGCCCGAACCCGGGCGCGATGCTGGGGCTGAAGGAGCCGGGGCTTCGGATCTGGCTCGAACCGAACGACGATTCGAAGAAGAAGCTGAAATTCGGCTGGCGGCTGGCCGAGCTTCCCGGCGGACACATGGCGGGCATCGACACGAGCGTGCCGAACCGGGTGGTCGCCGAGGCGCTGGCGGCCCGGGCGGTGCCGGCACTCGCGGATTATGACGATATCCGCGCGGAGGTGGCCTATGGCACGCGCAGCCGGGTCGACTTTCTCGCCCGCGGCGCGGGGCTTGTGGATGCCTATGTCGAGGTGAAGAACGTCCATCTTCTGCGCGAGGGCGACTGGGCCGAGTTTCCCGACAGCGTGACGGCGCGCGGGGCGAAACATCTCCGCGAGCTTGCCGCGATGGCCGGGGCGGGCCACCGGGCGGTGATGCTCTATCTCGTCCAGCGCACCGATTGCGCGCGGGTGCGGCTCGCGGCCGATATCGACCCCGTCTATGCCGAGGCAGCCGCGGAGGCTTCCGCCCGGGGGGTCGAGATGATCGCCCATGGCACCCGGATCACGCGCGAGGGGGTCTGGCTCGACCGGCCGCTGCCCGTCACTTTCTGAACTGCGCGGCAAGGGGTTCTGGCACTCGCCGGGGCTCTGCCCTATGTATTGGCCCGAAGAGACCGGAGCGTTCCAGTGGACGAAAAGAGCCGCGGCCGCCTCACGAAGGACGGCATTCGCATTTATGACAAGGCCGATTTCGCCGGCATGGATGCCGCCGGCGATCTCGCCGCGCGCATTCTCGACGATATCGCGCCGCTGGTGTTTCCCGGCCAGACGACCGGGGAGATCGACGCGGCCATCGAGCGGATGGTCAGGGAGGCCGGCGCGACCTCGGCGACGATCGGCTACAAGGGCTACCAGCACGCCTCCTGCATCAGCGTGAACCACGTGGTCTGCCACGGCATTCCCGGCGACAAGAAGCTGAAGGACGGCGACATCCTGAACGTCGACGTCACCGTCATCGTCGACGGCTGGTACGGAGACACGAGCCGGATGTATGCGGCGGGCCAGATCGGGCGGAAGGCCGAGCGGCTCGTCGAGGTCACGCACGATGCGCTGATGAAGGGCATCGAGGCGGTGAAGCCCGGCAACACCTTCGGCGACATCGGCCACGCCATCCAGTCCTATGTCGAGGCGCACCGGATGAGCGTGGTGCGCGACTTCTGCGGCCACGGCCTCGGCCGGGTGTTCCACGCGCC
>CAZPPH010000234.1:0-2866 GCA_964588375.1 uncultured Rhodobacterales bacterium
GCGCGGCACCACACGTTCTTCGAGATGCTCGGCAACTTCTCCTTCGGCGACTACTTCAAGTCCGAAGCGATCCCCTATGCCTGGGAGCTTCTCACCAAGGGCTTCGGCATCGACCCCGAGCGGATGCTGGTGACGATCTACCATACCGACGACGAGGCGGCCGAGATATGGAAGAAGACGGGGGTTCCCGAGAGCCGCATCATCCGCATCGCGACCTCGGACAATTTCTGGCAGATGGGGCCGACCGGCCCCTGCGGGCCGTGCACCGAGATCTTCTACGACCACGGCCCTCATATTCCCGGCGGCCCCCCCGGCTCGCCGGACGAGGACGGTGACCGGTTCATCGAGATCTGGAACATCGTCTTCATGCAGAACGAGCAGTTCGAAGACGGCACGATGCGCCCTCTCGACATGCAGTCGATCGACACCGGCATGGGACTGGAGCGGATCGGCGCGCTCTTGCAGGGCAAGCACGACAATTACGATACCGACCTCATGCGCGCGCTCATCGAGGCGTCTGCGGAGGTGACGGACGGCGAGCCCGACGGGCCGGGCAACGTCCACCACCGGGTGATCGCCGACCACCTGCGCTCGACCTCCTTTCTCATCGCTGACGGGGTCATGCCCTCGAACGAGGGCCGTGGCTACGTTTTGCGCCGGATCATGCGGCGCGCGATGCGCCACGCCCATCTTCTGGGGGCATCCGACCCCGTCATGCACCGGCTGGTGCCGGCGCTCGAGCGCGAAATGGGCCAGCATTACCCCGAGCTTGGACGCGGTCGCGCGCTCATCGAGGAAACCCTGAAATTCGAGGAGACGCGGTTTCGCGAAACCCTCGAGCGCGGCCTGCGGCTTCTCGACGACGAGCTCGGAAAGCTGCCCGGGGATGCCGACCTTCCCGGCGAGACCGCCTTCCGGCTCTATGACACCTATGGTTTCCCGCTCGACCTCACGCAGGACGCGCTGCGGGAAATGGGCCGGGGGGTAGACACGGCCGGCTTCGACGCGGCAATGGCCGAACAGAAGGCCAAGGCCCGCGCGGCCTGGGCAGGCTCCGGAGAGGCGGCCGATGCGACCGCGTGGTTCGACATCGCCGAGACCGAGGGGCACACGGAGTTTCTCGGCTACGACACCGAGACGGCAGAGGGCCAGATCGTCGCCATCGTGAAGGACGGCAAGCTTGCCGATCGACTCGAAGAGGGCGAGGAGGCCTGGATTGCCGTCAACCAGACCCCGTTCTACGGCGAGGCCGGTGGCCAGGTGGGCGACACCGGTCACATGATCTCGCTTGCCGACCGGGACATTACGGGGACCGTGGCCGACACGCGCCGCTTCGCGGGTGGGGCGGTCTTCGGCCACCGCGTCACGGCGGTCGGAGGCACGCTGGCGACGGGCGATGCGGTGCATCTCGTGGTCGACCACGGCCGGCGCACCGCGATCCGGGCCAATCACTCGGCGACCCATCTTCTTCACGAGGCGTTGCGTCAGGCGCTGGGTCCGCACGTCTCCCAGCGAGGCTCGCTCAATGCCCCGGACCGGCTCCGGTTCGACTTTTCCCACGGCCAGGCCCTCACCCTCGACGAACTCGCGCGGGTGGAGACGGAGGTGAACGCGTTCATCCGCCAGAACGACCCCGTGGAGACCCGTGTCATGCCGCTGGACGATGCCCGCGCCATCGGCGCGCAGGCGCTTTTCGGCGAGAAATACGGCGACGAGGTGCGTGTTGTCTCCATGGGCAGGGCCGACACCGGCAAGGGGACGGACGGCGAGACCTGGTCGATCGAGCTTTGCGGCGGCACCCATGTGGAGCGCACCGGCGACATCGGCCTGTTCGTCACCCTCGGCGACAGCGCGTCGTCTGCCGGCGTGCGGCGGGTCGAGGCCCTCACCGGTGACGCCGCCTACCGATACCTCGCCGAGCAGGATCGCCGGCTGGCCGAGACGGCCCTCGCGCTCAAGACCGGCGCGTCCGATGTTCCCGCAAGGGTCGCGGCCCTTCTCGAGGAACGCAAGGCCCTTCAGAACGAGCTGGCGGAGCTTCGGCGCAAGCTCGCCCTTGGCGGAGGCCCCGGCGAGTCCGTGGAGGCAAAGGAAATCAATGGGGTGAAGGCCATTCTTCAGGTGGTCGACGGGGTGTCCGGGAAGGACCTGCCGGCGCTCGTCGATGCCCACAAGGCGCGGCTCGGCTCGGGCATCGTGGTCCTCGTGGCGGATGCGGGCGACAAGGCTGCCGTCGCGGCGGGGGTAACCGACGATCTGACCGGCGGTTATTCGGCGGTCGATCTCGTGCGCACGGCGGTGGAGGCGCTCGGCGGCAAGGGTGGCGGTGGCCGGCCCGACCTCGCCCAGGGAGGTGCCAAATCCGCGGAGAAGGCCGACGCGGCCTTCGATGCGGTCAGGAAGATGATCGGAGCGACATCATGAGCGCGTTGTGGATCGCAAGTGCCGACGTGAGCGACCCTGAGACCTATGCGAAGTACGCAGGCCCCGCCACGGAGGCCATCGAGGCTCATGGCGGTGTCTTTCTTGCTCGTGGCGGCAATCGCGTGCAGCTCGAGGGCAGCGGGCGGGCACGCAACGTCGTCATCCGCTTTCCCTCACTCGAGGCCGCGGAGGCCTGTTACAACTCTCCGAGATACCAGGAAGCGCTGGTCTACGCCAAAGCCGCCGCGGCGCGCGATATCTTTGTCGTCGAGGAAATCGGCGAATAGCGACCGAGTTCGGGAAGCGCCACGCGACCTTTCTGAAAGCCGCTCGCGCGCACGCGACGGGAGACGCCGCTTTGTTCAGCCGCTTCGGAAGTGTTTCGAGAGCTTGAGGCCCTGGCCCTGGTAGTTCGAGGAGATGCCAGCGCCGTAGAGGGCCG
>CAZPPH010000234.1:2966-4048 GCA_964588375.1 uncultured Rhodobacterales bacterium
GCCGAGGGCGGCGAGGCCATTTCCTCGTAGACGAGGCGGCCGACGATCTGGCCGTGCTCCAGAGCGAACGGCGCCTCGTGACAGCGCACCTCGAGCACGCCGCGCGAGCCTGCGCCACCGGCTTCGGCCCAGCCGAAACCGGGGTCGAAGAAGCCCGCGTAATGCACCCGGAACTCGCCGACCATGGCGAGATAGGGCGCCATCTCGGCGGCATGGGTGGGCGGAATCGTCACCGCCTCGCGGCTGACGAGAATGTAGAAGGCGCCGGGGTCGAGAATGATGCGGCCGGTGCCGGTGCGCAGCTCCTCCCAGAACTCGGCAGGGTCGTGCCGGCCCACGCCGTCGAGGTCGACGACCGCGCTGTGGGGCTTCGCGCGGTAGCCGACGAGGGCGCCATCCCGAGGCATCAGATCGACCGAGAAGCCGAGTCCTTCGGAGATCATCGGAGGCGTGTCGACCAGCGGGCTCGCCATGTGGAGCGTCCTCAGCGCTTCGTCGGACAGGACGGCGTGACCCCGGCGAAAACGCATCTGGTTCAACCGCATGCCCGGCCGCACGAGCACCGAAAACGAGCGCGGGCAGATTTCGGCATAGAGCGGACCCTCGTAGCCGGGCGGAATCCGGTCGAACTCGACTCCGCCGTCGGTGATGGCGCGGGTGAGAAGATCGAGCCGCCCCGTCGAGGATTTGGCGTTGGCCACGGCCTCCACGTCAGCGGGAAGGGCGAGGCTTTCGGCGAGCGGAACAACGTAGACGCAGCCCTTCTCCAGCACCGCCCCCGACCCGAGTTCGATCCGGTGCATCTCGAAATCCGCCAGCCGATCGGCCACGCTCCGGCCATGACCGGCGAGAAACGAGGCGCGAACGCGGTAGGCGACGGTGCCGAGACGAAGGTCGATCGAAGCCGGCTGGATCTGGGCGGGGTCGATTGCGGGCTCGGCGGCAAGAGCGCCCGAACCGATGAGAGCACGAATCTCGTTGTCTGGGAGAACCCCGGGCATCGGCGCATCAGGCTCCGGTATCGTGAATGGTCGGGCTAGCAGGATTCGAACCTGCGACCTTCCGTCCCCCAGACGGACGCG
>CAZPPH010000235.1:0-3949 GCA_964588375.1 uncultured Rhodobacterales bacterium
GGGTGGGGCCAGACCGGCGGCCCCAGCGAAATCCGCTGGGACGGGCACGCATCCCGCATCCATCGGATTGCGTCCAGAACGCCCACATTATGGACTTTATATGGTATATTTTCTTATTGAAAATGATTGTCCTCCACTATTGGAAAGGAGCCGATCGCCTGATATGCTTGGTGTGCGTTGAAGGCCGCGCATCGTCCGGATGCCCGGGGGGTTGGCCATGTGTCCGCCCGCAGGAAGCGGGCGCGCATGAGGTGAAACAGAAATGACGCAGAGGAGGAGAGTCATGAAGCGTTTCTTGAAATTTCAGAAGGTTGGAAAGACGGTGGAACCCAAGACCACGAGGCGTGGTCTTGCAGGTGTCCTTGCCGGGACCGTGCTTGCCCTGACCGCGGGGTTTGCGCCGATGGCGCAGGCAGAAGCCGACTACTCTGGCGAGCGCATCCGCATCATCGTGCCCTACAGCGCAGGTGGTGGAACCGACACTCTGACCCGCGCCCTGGTGCCGTTCATGGAGAAGCATCTCCCCGGCAATCCGAATATCCAGGTTGTCAACAGGCCGGGGGCCGGCGGCATGATTGGCGCCAACCATTTCGAGGAGAACGCCAGAAAGGACGGTACCTGGGTCATGGCGATGTCGCTCTCGGCTGTAATGAATTTCCTCCTTCGCGATCCGCGGGCGGAGTTTGACATGCAGGAGTGGGAGCATATCATGGTGCTTCCGCGTGGTGACATGAATTATGCCCGTTCCGAGCTGGGGCTCGAAGGCCTGAATCCGACAGAGCTGGTCGAGAAGTTGCGCTCTATTCCGGAGGATGAACTGGTCTTTGGCGGCATGACGCCGGCCGATGCTGGCCTGAAGCAGCGCCTGGCGCTGTCCTTGCTCGGCGTCGAGACCAAAGACGTTTTTGGTATGGATGGCGCCGGCCCAACCGCGCAGGCGTTCGAGCGCGGTGAATTCACAATCAACTTTGAAAACTCAATGGCTTACCTGAATCAGCGTGAGAACTTCCGCGACTCGGGCATCGCCACTGAGCTTTGGACACATGGCGCACCAGATGCCGATGGTAATTGGAAGGATGCCGACGGCAATTGGCACCGTGATCCAACCTGGCCGGATGTTCCGACCTACTATGAGGTGTATGAGGAAGGTGCCGACGGATCATTCGATAGCCCTGCAGGGCAGGCCACCCTGGCTCTGCTCAATGTCGGTGTGCTTCTCAACAAATCCTTTCACCTGCCGAAGGATGCCGATGAGAGTGCGAAGGAAGCATGGTGGCAGGCAATGCGCGACATCATGGAAGACCCGGAATTCGTCGAGCTCAGATCCGAAATCCTTGGCGAATATACGGCCACGATCGGCCCTGCTGCGAAAGCTGCAGTAGACGATGCGTTGGAAATTCCGTCGGAAGCGCGTGCCTTTATTCGTGAATTTGCGAGGGAACGCTACGACCTGGAACTGAACCTGTAATAGATTCCCTTCCACATTCGATGCCTTATCGCCCGACCCTCACGGGTCGGGCGCTTCTTTAAGGCTGTCCGATCGCGGATTGAAGGCAAATACTGTCATGGACATTCAAATTGCCATCGATGCCCTGAATCAACTGTTTGAGCCGGCGCATCTGGGCTTTCTGCTTCTGGGCACCGGCTTGGCCATGGTTGTTGGCGTCCTGCCCGGACTGGGCGGTCTTGCGGGCCTGTCGCTCTTGCTGCCCTTTGTTTTCAACATGGAAGCCTCGCATGCTCTGGCGATGATGATCGGCTTGCTGGCGCCGACGACGACCTCGGATGCCTTTCCCTCGGTGCTGATGGGCATTCCCGGTACCTCTGCCTCGCAGGCGACCGTGGTCGATGGCTTCCCTCTTGCAAAAAAGGGTGAGGGCGCGCGGGCCCTTGCCGCTGCCTTTTCGGCCTCGTTGTTTGGCGGACTGTTCGGGGCAGCCATCCTGACGGGGGCCATCTTTCTGGCGCGACCGATCATTCTTGCCATGGGCTTTGCCGAACAACTGATGCTCATCATCCTGGCCTTGAGCATGATCGGTATGCTGACAGGCAACCACGTGTTGAAGGGTCTGGCGTCCGGTGTCATCGGCTTGATCATTGGCATGATCGGGTTCGAACCGCACGGCACCGTCCGCCTGACGGGCATTCCTGGCGTCTACGAGTCGACCTATCTCAGCGATGGAATCGCGATCGTGATCATCGGCCTGGGCATGTTCGCCGTGCCGGAAATCGTCGATCTGCTGCGGCGGCACGAAACGATCTCGAAAGGAGGCCTGCTGGGTAGCGGCTGGTTGCGCGGGCTAAAGGACACGCTGCGGAACTGGTGGATCGTACTCCGCTGCTCGATGATTGGTTGCTTGGTGGGAGCCCTGCCTGGGCTCGGAGGATCGGTTGTCGATTGGATCGCCTACGGCCACGTCGTCCAGACGTCAAAGGACAGGTCGGGCTTCGGCAAAGGCGACATCCGTGGCGTCATAGGGCCGGAATCCGCCAGTAACGCAAAGGAAGGCGGGGCGATGATCCCGACCATCCTGTTCGGCATCCCGGGATCTGGCAGCTACGCCATCCTGCTCGGCGGCTTTGTGATGATCGGCATTCAGCCGGGAGCGCAGATGATCACCGAGCACCTCGATCTGACCTTCACGATGATCTGGTCGCTTGCGCTCGCCAACGTCTTTGGGGCCGGTGCCGCCCTGCTGCTGTCCTCGCAGATCGCGAAGCTGACCACGATCCGCTATGGATTCCTGGCGCCGTTCATGCTGGTGCTGATCTTCTTCGCCGCGTATCAGGCGACAGTGCACTGGAACGATATGATCACGCTGTTTGTCTTCGGCGTCCTGGGCGTGTTCATGAAGCGTTTTGACTGGTCGCGACCGGCTCTATTGATCGGCTTCTTCTTGTCCGACCGTATCGAGACCTCCCTCTATCAGACGGTCCAGGTTTACGGCTACGACATCTTCGAAAGGCCGATCGTGCTCATTCTCCTGGCGCTGACGGTGCTGTCGATCACTGCGGCACTCCGCTACGACCGAAACGCCGAAAAGGTCTACACGGAGGACAGCGAGGCCTCGACCCGGCGCAAATGGCCGCAAATCGGATTCACAGTCTTCCTGTTGGTGGTCGTCCTTGTCGCGTTTGTCGACGGCTTCCGTTACGAGACGCTAGGCCGCATCTTCCCATTCTGGGTCGGCTTGCTCGGGTTCGCCTTCCTCCTGCCGATCCTTTACCAGCAGATCACGGCGAAGGAACCCTGCGCTGTGCTGTCCGACCAGAATCTGCTCGGCGATACCAGCCATTCCGAATATTACTATCTCGGCTGGATTCTCTCGGGCATATTGGGCGGCACCTTTCTGATCGGATTCCCTCTGGCTTCCGCGGTGTTCATCTATCTCTTCACCTCGCACAAGGTCGGCGTGAACCACCTTCGCAACGCGCTGCTCGGTCTTTCCGCGGCGGTATTCTTCGGGCTTCTGTCTTATTTCCTGACCCTCGAATACCCCCAAGGCCTGCTGCAATGGTTTACGGCCAATTATCTCGGGTTCGAGATGCCGTTCTATCTGGGCGGCCCGCAATAGGGATACAATGCGCCCGGCATCCCCCCACGGCCGGGCGTTGGCACCCGAAAAATGAAAGTGGGCTGTAATGTCAAATGTAAAATGTCAGCCAACGAGATACAGAGGAATGAAAGTCCAATTCGTCACTGAGTTCGGCCGAGAGCTTCGCGGTCTGCGCCGATCATGCGGATCAACAGGCATCCCGGCTGCTGGCGCGATGCTGGCCTACGGCGAAAAGGCGGGTCCGTCAGAGCTATCAGGGGACGCTGCCAAGTGGTCCGTCGCTTGTTTCAAGGTCAGCGATTTCCTCGCGCAACAGGGCGACCGCCTCCTGAAGATGTGCCTCGTCGAGATCGGAAGAGCACACGTCTGAACTCCAGTCACTCCGGAGAATC
>CAZPPH010000236.1:0-3948 GCA_964588375.1 uncultured Rhodobacterales bacterium
CGGTCGGGCATCGCCCACATGCCCTTGCCGATCTGGGCCTTGCCCGACAGCCCGCATTCGAGCCCGATATCGACGTTGAGGTTCTCGTAGGCGGTGATCCAGAACTTCCGCTTGATGAAGTCCTTCCGGCTGAAGGGGCCCGCCTCCATCGAGGTGTGTATCTCGTCGCCGGTGCGGTCGAGAAAGCCTGTGTTGATGAAGGCGACCCGGTGCTTCGCGGCGCGGATGCATTCCTTGAGGTTGACGGAGGTGCGGCGCTCCTCGTCCATGATCCCGAGCTTCACGGTATGGCGGGGCAGGCCGAGAACGGCTTCGACGCGGGTGAAGATCTCGTCGGTGAAGGCCACTTCGGCGGGTCCGTGCATCTTCGGCTTCACGACATAGACCGAGCCTTCGGTCGAATTGCGCGCACCTTCCGTCTTTGCGAGGTCATGCATCGCGATGAGCGTGGTGACCGCCGCGTCCATCAGCCCTTCGTAGATCTCCTCGCCGTCCGCCGTCAGGATCGCGGGGTTCGTCATCAGGTGTCCGACGTTGCGCACCAGCATGAGCGCGCGGCCCTTCAGCGTCACCTCCCCGCCGTCCGGCCCGGTGCAGACGATGTCGGGGTTGAGGGAACGAGTCACGCTCCTGCCGCCCTTCTCGAAGCTCTCCGAGAGGTCGCCCTTCATCAGCCCGAGCCAGTTGCGGTAGGCCGCCACCTTGTCCTCGGCATCGACGCAGGCGACGGAGTCCTCGCAATCCATGATCGCGGAGACGGCGGCCTCGAGCCTGATATCGGCAAGCCCCGCCTGGTCGCGCGCGCCGATCGGCGATGTCCGGTCGAAGACAAGCTCGACATGCAGGGCGTTGTTGCGCAGGATCACCGCGTCGGGCGCGCGCGGGTGGCCCCGGTAGCCGACGAATTTACCGGGGCTTTCCAGTGGCTTGTCATCCACGAAAAGCGCGCCGCCCTGCACATGATAGCGCCGTGCGTCGGCATGGGAGACGCCTTCGGCCGGGAACGCCTCGTCGAGAAAGACCCGCGCCCGGGCGATGACCCGCGCGCCCCTGCCGCGCTCGTAGCCACCCGGCGGCGGCAGCGAGCCCATCGCGTCGGTGCCGTAGAGCGCATCGTAGAGCGAGCCCCAGCGGGCGTTCGCGGCATTGAGCGAATAGCGCGCGTTGGTGATCGGCACGACGAGCTGCGGGCCGGGCACGCTCGCGATCTCGGGGTCGGTGTTCGCCGTCTCGATCTCGAAATCGCCGCCCTCGGGCACGAGGTAGCCGATCTCCTCGAGAAACGCCCGGTAGGCTTCGTGATCGTGCGGCGCATTGCGCCGGGTGCGGTGCCAGTCGTCGATCTTCGACTGCATCTCCTCGCGGATACGCAGGAACTCCCGGTTCTTCGGCTGCAGGTCGGCGACGATCGACGCGAAGCCCTTCCAGAAGGCCGAAGGGTCGACGCCGGTGCCGGGCAACGCCTCGGTCTCGATGAACGCCGCCAGCTCGCCGGCAACCCCGAGCCCCTCCCGTGTCACCCGTTCCGACATGCAAATCTCCATTACCATACGACGGTATACTTTCGGTGCGGGTAACTAGAACCAGCCCGGAAGTTCCGCAAGGAAAACCTCCCCCGATTGGTCAGGCACGATGACCGCTCCTGGCCCGGCGGCAGCGGTCGGAACAATAGCGCACCTCGTCCCAGACCTTCGCCCATTTTTTCCGCCAGGCGAAGGGGCGGCCGCAGGCGGCACAGGTCTTCACCGGCAGGTCGGCCTTTCTGCGCATCGGGCTCACAAGTCGAGACTCATCTGGCCATCATCCGCCTTGCGCTTTCGCGGCTTTCGCCGCGCACGGTCGTTGACGAAGCGCCCCTGCGGGTCTTTCCGGCTGGCGTGCCGTTCGACCACCCGCGCGGCCTCCTCGCGGAATTCCGCGCCCCGCCGCACGCCCCAGACCGCCTCGCGCGCGGCCTTCGCGGCGGCGGCGACATCGACGACGGGCGCGGGATATGCCGCGCCGAGAAATCCCGCCTCGTCCCAGCGCCAGGGCTCCTGAAGATGGGCGTCGGGCACCGGGGCGAGCTCGGGCACCCAGGCGCGGGTGAACGCGCCCGTTGGGTCCTGGTCGCGCCCCTGCTTCACGGGGTTGTAGATGCGCACGGTGTTCATGCCCGTGGTCCCCGACTGCATCTGCACCTGCGGCCAGTGGATGCCCGGCTCGTAATCGGTGAAATAGCGCGCGAGCACCGGCCCCGTCGCGCGCCAGTCGAGCCAGAGGTGATAGCTCGCGACCGCCATCAGCATCGACCGCATCCGGAAGTTGAGCCAGCCGCCCGCACGGAGATAGCGCATGCAGGCGTCGACGAAGGGCAGCCCCGTCTCGCCCATTGCCCAGGCATGGAGCCGCGCGGCGTCGGTCTCGCGGGGCCGGAGGGTCTCGTAGGCGCGGTGCAGGCAGGCGCGTTCGATCTCCGGCTCGTCCTCGAGCTTCTGCATGAAGTGATCGCGCCACGCGAGGCGGGACTGGAACGACCTGAGGCTCGCCCCCCAGCCGTCGCGCGCACCGCGCACCTCGCGCTGGCGCGCAGCGGTCGCCTGCACCACCTCGCGCGATGACAGAGTGCCCCACGCGAGATGTGGCGAGAGGCGCGAACAGGTGGTCTCCCCCTTCATCGGGGTCGCCATGTCCGCGCGGTAGGTTCTCCCCCGCGTGGTGAGAAAGCCGTCAAGCAGCGCGAGCCCCCCTTCGCGCCCGCCCCGCTGGCGGTTGGGGCACGGGTCCGGCGCGAGGCCGAGGTCACGCGCTACTGGTATCTCCCCGGCGTCGAGTCCCGACACGGGCTTCAGCGCCGGCGGCGTCTGCGTCTGCGGCCCGGCCATCCGGGCGTCGCGGGTCTTCGCCCACACGTTGCGGGTGGACAACCGGCGCACGACCCCGGCGCCGGGCACCTCGGTCCAGTCCACGCCGGTCTCACGCGCCCATGCCGCGACCTTCCGGTCGCGGTCATAGGTCCAGAGGTTGCCGGTCTCCTCGTGGCTGACGAGCCGGTCCGCCCCGGTCTCGCGCCGAAGCGCCTCGAGCACCTGCACGGCCGCTCCCACCCGCACCAGCAGCGGCGCGCCGAGATCCCTCAGATCGCGCCGCAACTCCGTGAGACATTCCGCGACGAACGCCCATTGCCGCCCGGACGCGTCAGCCCCCGCCCAGAACCCCGGCTCGGCGATGTAGAGCGGCACGACCGCGCCGCCGGGCGCCGCCGCGAGCGCAAGTGCTGCATTGTCGGCGATGCGCAGATCGCGCTTGAACCACAGGATCGTCGTCATGCCGCTCGAAATAGCCGTGCTGCCACCGGCGGAAAGGCACCCGGCATGCCAACACCGGTTGCTGCGCCGATTCGCCACCGCTAACGTCCGCCCGTCCCGAGTGATTGGAAGCATGCATGAACGCGTCCCCACCAGAGCCTGTCCATCTTTCGGACTACGCCACCTATCCCTTCGCCGTGGAGCAGGTCGAGCTGACCTTCCGCCTCGCGCCGAAGGCGACACGGGTGCTCTCGCGCATCCGTTTCCGCCCGAACCCGGATGCCCCGCGCGGCGTCTTCCGCCTCGACGGTGAAGGGCTGACGCTCATCCGGGCCGCCATCGACGGCACCGAGATTACGCCCGAGATCACCTCCGACGCGCTCGTGGCCGACGTGCCGGACGCGCCGTTTCTCTGGGAGGCCGAGGTCGAGATCGACCCGGAGGCCAACACGGCGCTCGAAGGGCTCTACATCTCCAACGGCATGTTCTCGACCCAGTGCGAGGCCGAGGGCTTCCGCCGCATCACCTACTACCCCGACCGGCCCGACGTGATGGCGCCGTTCCGGGTGCGCATCGAGAGCGACCTTCCGGTGCTCCTGTCGAACGGCAACCCGGCAGGCTCCGGGCCGGGCTGGGCGGAATGGGACGACCCCTGGCCGAA
>CAZPPH010000237.1:0-3938 GCA_964588375.1 uncultured Rhodobacterales bacterium
AGAGCAACCGCCTCCTAAGCGGTAGGTCGGAGGTTCGAATCCTCCCGGGGTCGCCAGCAGGCACGGGGGAAATGCGCCGTATGCCGCGCGTATGGCAACCTGTATGGCACCCCGTATGGCAAGTGGTATGGCAGCCGTGCCGGGCCCGGCGTCGCCCCGCGCCGGTCAGGTCATCGAGATGCGGTCGCGGTCGATGGCCAGCATGTAGCCCTTCCGCGCGATCGTCTTGATGAGAAGCTCCGCCACCATCTGGTTGCCGAGCGCGTCGCGCAGCCGCTTGATGCGGGTCGCCCCCGCCGCCTCGTCGCAGTCGGACGCCGAGCGCCCCGAAATCACCGCCTCGATCTCGGCGCCGGTCAGGACGTCGCCGTCCATCCGCGCCTCGGCGAGCACGGCGAGGGTCTCGAGGGCGGCATTGGTGAGCTTGAATTCCATGTCGTTGAGGCTGACGACCCCGCGCTCGCGCGACAGCACGAGGGACGAGACCTGGATGCCCTGCCGCTCGATCGCGGCCATGCGCCGGTTGAGGATGACGATCATGACGAGAAACGTGAGCGCGGCGATCAGCAGACCGGTGGAGAACACCAAGAGCACGAAGATCACGACGCGGTAGCTCGCGATGACGTCGGAGAAGGCGGTGCCGGACTGGGCGAGAATTTCGAGAAGCCTCAGTTCGGCGGGCGAAGTGAGGTCGTCGTTCTCGACGAATATGCGCTCGACCCTCTGGTTGAAGGCGTCCGCATCGGGGAGGCTCAGAAACAGAAACAGCGCCGCCGCCCCGAGAATGAGGACGATGGCGGCGATGCCGAGAGTGACGATACGGGTCCCCGCGACGCGAACGTCAGTAGCGGAGGAAGAACTCTCCTGCACTCTGTCTCCTCTGGTCGAGCCCCGTATCATCGAAGAGCGACACGACGTTCAAAAGCTGCCAGCCGTCGCGGGAAATGCGCCGCGCGATGTCGTCCGCGACGCGCCCCGCGTCGGGACAGGCTCCGTCGCTGACCTTGACCACCCCGTAATGCAGCCGCAAGGGGTCGTCGCGTTTGGCCTTGTAGTCGGCATAGCACGCCGCCTCCGCCATGGCAGGCAGGGCGAGCAGGAGACCCGCAAGGAAAACCGCGCGCTTGTTCATGTGGCGACCATGTTCGAACCGGCTGCGTAACACAATGTCACGCTGCCCCGGAACGCCCTGCTATCCCATAGCGGCGGCGGGCTATTGTCTAGCTTCGCCGTCATGCCCCCTCATCGGTTCACCACAGAGCGGCTCCCCCGGGGGGTCGCCGGACGCAGACGGCGCCACGGGCGCTTCCGGTGAAAGGGCAACGACATGATGAAAGCACTTCTGGTTCCGATACTGGCCGCGGGCGTCGCCTTCGGAGGGGCGGCGAAGGAGGCGAAAGCACTGACCGCGGAGGAAACGGCGGCTCTTCTTGCCGGTCTCGTCGTCGTCGGTGTGATCGCCTCGAAGAACAACAACCGGGCGGAGGCCGCGCCGAAAAAGGCGCCGCTGACGATTACCGGGCGGTCGAACCGGGAATACCGCGGATGGGACGATCGGCGGAACGTCCTGCCCGCCCGGTGCGTGCGGCGTTTCGAGACGAATCGCGGCGTGCGCAACCTCGCCGGCGAGCGCTGCCTCGAGCGCAACGGCGTGCGGACCGCGCGCCTGCCGGACCGCTGCGAGGTTCGGGTGCGCACCGACCGGGGGCTCCGGGACGCGTATTTCCGCCGCTGCCTCGAGCGCGAGGGCTTCCGGTTCCGCGACGATCGGGGGCGCCACGATGGCCGGCGGGTGCTCGGTGGACGGCGCGACCGCGACTGACGGCAAGGGGTCCGAGCAGGTTCGGCGCGGGGCGATCGCACATCTCCGCCCGCGCCGAGGGGCCGGGAAAGGCAACCCGGCCCCACCCTTCGGAACCACGGCGAGTGTCATTCGCGCGGTCTTCGGCAGCGGAGACCCCGAGGTCGAAAGGAGGCGGGCCGAGCCGGGCCCGCCTCTTTTGGGCTTGCGGCCGCCGGTTTCGCTGGCAGGTTGTCGCGATGGACGGTCCGACCTTCGAACTCGAAGCCCTGTGCATCGGTCGCGGCTTCGCCCGCGTCGCCGGGCTCGACGAGGTCGGGCGCGGGCCCCTGGCAGGGCCGGTGACCGCGGCGGCGGTGGTGCTCGACGCGGGGCGCCTGCCCGACGGCCTCAACGATTCGAAGAAACTCACCGCCGAGCAGCGCGACGCACTCCTGCCGGAGATCATGGCGGCGGCCGAGGTCTCGGTGGGACACGCCAGCGTCGAGGAGATCGACCGGCTGAACATTCTCCGCGCGGCGCATCTTGCCATGGTGCGCGCCTTCGGGGGGCTGTCGGTGCCACCCGATCATCTCCTGATCGACGGCACGATGATACCGCGAGACATCACCTGCCCGGCGAGCGCGGTCGTCGGCGGCGACGCCCGCTGCCTGACGATCGCGGCTGCCTCGATCGTGGCGAAATGCGCGCGCGACGCGATCATGGTGGATTTGGCGCAACAGCACCCCGGCTACGGCTGGGAGACCAACATGGGTTACGGGGTGGCCGCGCATCTCGAGGGTCTGAAGCGCCTCGGTGTGACCCCACACCATAGACGGTCATTCCGTCCGGTACACAATATATTGTTACAAGTGAATTCCGCAAGCTTCTGATTCAAAAAAGAAATTGACTGCGAATCGCCTCTGACTCATCTTTCTGCCGGAACGACGACGCGGGACCACCCGCGCGGGGACGAGGCAGAGATGACAAAGACGATGGGGCGCGACGCGGGGGCGTTGCCGCTGAACACGATCCTGAGCGGCGATTGCGTCGAGGCGATGAACGCGCTTCCCGAAGCCAGCGTCGATCTCGTTTTCGCCGACCCGCCCTACAACCTTCAGTTGAAGGGCGAGCTGCACCGGCCCGACAATTCCCGCGTCGACGCGGTGGACGACGAATGGGACAGGTTCACCGGGTTCGAGGCCTACGACATGTTCACCCGCGCCTGGCTCGCCGCCGCGCGAAGGGTTCTGAAGCCCGACGGCGCGCTCTGGGTGATCGGGTCGTATCACAACATCTTCCGCGTGGGTGCCGCGGTACAGGACCTCGGGTTCTGGATTCTCAACGACGTGGTCTGGCGGAAGTCGAACCCGATGCCGAATTTTCGCGGCAAGCGCCTGACGAACGCGCACGAGACGCTGATCTGGGCGGGACGGTCGGAGGCGTCGCGATACACCTTCAACTACGAAGCGCTGAAGGCGCTGAACGACGGTGTGCAGATGCGGTCGGACTGGACCCTGCCGATCTGCACCGGCCATGAGCGGCTGAAGGACGCGAGCGGCGACAAGGCGCATCCGACCCAGAAGCCCGCAAGCCTGCTGCACCGGGTTCTGGTGGGAACGACGAAGCCCGGCGACGTGGTGCTCGACCCGTTCTTCGGGACCGGGACGACCGGCGCGGTCGCCAAGATGCTCGGGCGCGACTGGATCGGGATCGAGCGCGAGGAGAGTTACCGGGTCGTCGCCGAGGCGCGGATCGCGGATGTGCGGAAGTTCGACCGGGCGGCGCTCGAGGTTTCGGCCTCGAGGCGCGCCGAGCCGCGGGTGCCCTTCGGCCAGCTCGTCGAGCGCGGGATGCTGCGGCCCGGCGAGGTTCTGACCGGCCCGCGCGGGCAGACCGCGAAGGTGCGCGCGGACGGCACGGTGATTTCCGGCGAGGCGAAGGGGTCGATCCACCAGGTCGGCGCCGCGATCGAGGGAGCGCCTTCGTGCAATGGCTGGACCTACTGGCACTTCATGCGCGACGGCGCACCGGTGCTGATCGACGCGCTGCGCCAGCAGATCCGCGCGGAGATGCAGGGCTAGAGATACCGCCTGTGCCTGTGGCCCAACCACGGCACGACTTCGGGCCCCGTCGGAAACGGCGGGGCCCCTTTTTT
>CAZPPH010000238.1:0-3920 GCA_964588375.1 uncultured Rhodobacterales bacterium
GTGTTGGGCGCTCACCCAAACGTCTCGGCAGGTTCAACAAAATGCTTGCCGAAACCGGTTTCGGACCTGACCAATGGACGTGTATGGGAGGATGCTAATGCTCCAGAACGTCCCAGAAATGGCGCGGAGCGGCACACGGAGCGCACGGGTTACCATCAATGATGTGGCCCGTGAGCTCGGTCTGGCGAAGGGCACCGTATCTCGCGCACTAAATGGCTATCCGGACATATCGGACAGCACCCGCAACCGCGTGGCGCGCATGGCTGAACGCATGGGTTATGCTCCCTTGGCGCATGCGCAGGCAATCCGGACCGGTCGCGTGCGGGCCATTGGCATCGTGCTGCAGATTGGCGAACACGACGCCCAACGACCTTTTCTTGCAGACTTCCTGGCCGGGGTCACAACCGCGGCGAGTCGCGAGCACTGGACGTTGACCGTCGCGACGGCATCGACGGAAGCCGAAACCCTCGTAACGATGGAGCGGCTGATCGACGAGAAGAAGGCCGATGGCTTCATTCTGCCGCGGACCAGGTGCCGGGACAGCCGTATCGATGTGCTGCGCCAGGCGGAGACCCCCTTCGTTCTCTGGGGGCGCACTACACGGCCCGAGGGCTGCGCGTGGTTCGACATCCTCGGTGAGGATGCGATGTCAGAAGCGGTGCATCGTCTGTATGCCGCTGGACATCGCCGGATCGGGCACATCGCGGGCGGCGACGGATACAACTACAGCCTGCTGCGACGTGATGGATTCTGGGCTGCTCTGGAGGCGTTGGGTCTCGCCACCGATCCGGGCCTGATCGGCGGGGCTGCGGTCACGCGAGAGGACGGCCGGCGCGAGGCGGCGCGGCTTCTGATCCGGCCGCAACCGCCGACAGCGCTGGTCTGCGCCACCGACATGGCCGCGCTCGGCGCCTATGTCGCGATCGACGAACTCGGGCTGGAGGTTGGTCGCGACGTGTCGATCATCGCTTATGACGGCATTCCGGAGGGGGCTTATGCTGCGCCTCCGCTCACGACCTTCGAAGTCGATAGCCGCAGGGCGGGGGAGCGGCTCGCCCAACTCCTGATCCGGCGGATACGAGGCGAGGCACCCGAAGATCTTCGGGAAACCGCCCACGCGCGACTGAGGGTGCGGGCCTCACACGGCCCGCCCTCCATGACGACGGAGGAACTGCGGGAGCGCATCTCCAGCGCAAAGACAAAGGTCTGAATATCCAAGGGAGGAAACCAATGACCTGCTTGAACAAACTCAACGCTCGTCTTCTGTCAGGGGCCGCCGTGGCCCTCGCGCTCGCCGCGACGGGCGCCAGCGCCGATATCCGGTTCTGGACGACCGAAGAGCAGCCCGAGCGGCTTGCCAAACAGGAAGAGATGGCGGCCCAGTTCGAGGCCGAGACCGGCATCGCCGTCGAGGTGATCCCGGTGACGGAGAGCGATCTCGGAACTCGCGCCACCGCTGCCTTCGCAGCGGGAGACCTGCCGGACGTGATCTACCACACGCTCCAGTATGCGCTGCCCTGGGCCGAGGCGGGCATCCTAGACACGGAAGCCGCGACCGACGTGATCGAGGACCTGGGCGCCGGCACCTTCGCGCAGGGCGCGCTTGAGATGGCGGCGGTAAACGGCGGGTATGCGTCGGTGCCGGTGGACGGCTGGACGCAGATGATCGTCTACCGCAAGGACCTCTTCGAGGAGGCCGGGCTCCAGCCGCCGACGACCTACGCCAACGTGCTCGCGGCCGTCGACGCGCTGCACAACCCGCCCGACATGTACGGGTTCGTCGCGGCCACCAAGGTCGACGAGAACTTCATGAGCCAGGTGCTGGAGCATGTCTTTCTCGCCAACGGCGTGAGCCCGGTGGACGAGAACGGCTTCGCGCCGCTCGACGAGGCGGCGACGACCGAGGTGCTGGAGTTCTACAAGGCGATCGCCGAGGCGTCGCCTCCGGGCGAGCTTTACTGGGACCAGTCGCGCAGCCTTTATTTCGCAGGCGACGCGGCGATGATCATCTGGTCGCCGTTCATCCTCGACGAGCTTGCGGGCCTGCGCGACAGCGCGCCGCCGACGATCAACGACGACCCGACCTCGACGGAACTGGCGTCGAAGACCGGGATCGTGACGAACTTCGCCGGCCCCTCGAACCCCGACGGCGCGGCCTGGGCCGATATCCGCTACTTCGGGATCTCGTCCGATGCCGACACGGACGCGGCGATGGACTTCATCAAGTTCTCGATGGACGACGGCTACACGCAGACGCTGTCGATTGCGCCCGAGGGCAAGTTCCCGGTCCGCAAGGGCACCGCGGACGATCCCGACAAGTTCGAGGAAGCCTGGGCGACGTTGCCGGTCGGCGTCGACCGCAAGGCGCCGATGGGCGATCTCTACGAGACGTCGATGATCGAGGAGATCGTGGGCGGGCTCGACGTCGCGCAGCGTTGGGGCGTGGCCGAGAACCAGCTCGCGCTGGCGTCGAAGATGATCAACAGCCAGGCGATCAACCGCATCGTGCGCCAGTACATCGACGGGCAGATCGACGCTTCGGCGGCGGTCGCGGCGATGAACGACGAACTGGGCGCGATCGAGTGACCGCCAGCGGGCGCGGCGGGTCAACCGCCGCGCCCGTTCCCCGACCCGGAGAGGTCTCATGAGCACGCTGTCGACGCAGGATAGGTCGACCGATCCGCTGGAGCAGGCGGCGTTGGCGCCGCTGCCCGCGTCCCCGGGGCCGCCCAGGACAACGGGGCCGCTTGCACGGCGGGAGGCGCGGCTGGCCTGGGGGCTTTTGATGCCCACGGTGGTGATCGTGTCGCTCGTCGTGATTCTGCCGCTCTTCGCGATCTTCTGGATCTCGTTCAAGCCGGTCAGCCTCGCCGACCTGCGCCCGCCCGAGGTGGTGGTGCGCGAGGACCTGCGCGGCGGTCCCGAGGCGGCGGGTGACGAAGCCGAGATCCGCTACCGGCTCAGGAATTCGAGCCAGGACATCGAGATCCGCGGCGTGACGCTCACCGATGCGCTGCCGGCAGGGCTGGAGGTACAGGCGCTTGACGACCGCTGCACGCTCGACGGGCGGGACCTCTTCTGCGACTTCGGGGACTGGGAGGGCGGTTTCCGCGAGGACTTCCGGATCCCGGTCGTCGTGCAGCAGGAGTATCTCGTTGGCGGCGACCTCGAGGCGAGCCGGCCCATCGTTACCGGTAGCGCCGACAACATCCTCACGAACTTCGACTTCACGCTGGAGAATTTCGAGCGGGTCTTCGACGGCGGCGAGTTCTGGCGCGTGCTGGGGGTCACGCTCTTCTACACCTTCTTCGGCACGATCGGGGCCATCGTGCTGGGCCTCTTCGCGGCGATGCTGCTCAACAAGGAGTTCCGCGGGCAGGGGATTCTGCGGGGTCTGTTCCTGTTTCCCTATGTCGCCCCAATCATCGCGGTGGCCTTCACCTGGATCATCCTGTTCGACCCGTTCTCGGGCAGCGTGAACGCGCTTCTGGTGCAGATGGGCGTGACGGAGACCAGCATCAATTTCTTCGGCCAGCGGCCCTACGCGCTGATCATGGTGACGGTCTTCGCGATGTGGGGCTACTTTCCGCTGTGTTTCCTCTTCATCCTCGCCAGGATGCAGTCGATCCCCGAGGACATGTACGAGGCCGCCGAGATGGACGGGGCGAGTCCGTTCCAGATGTTCTGGTATCTTTCCCTGCCGCAGCTTCTGGGCATCCTGTCGGTCCTGTTCCTCCTGCGCTTCATCTGGACCTTCAACAAGTTCGACGACATCTTCCTGCTGACCGGCGGCAACGCCGGCACGCGGACGCTGACCGTCAACGTCTACGAACAGGCCTTCGCGGTGTCTAACATCGGGGCGGGGGCGGCGGTGGCGGTGGTGATCTTCGGCTGCCTGATCCTGTTCTCGATCTTCTTCT
>CAZPPH010000239.1:0-1150 GCA_964588375.1 uncultured Rhodobacterales bacterium
CCGACGCATGAGAGACTGCGGAGGAGTGTAAAAAAAATGGTTAACGGCGAGCGCGGCCGCGCGGCAGAACGCCAAGCGGTTGAAAAGCCGGACTGGCCCGCGACCAACGCGCCCCTTGCCCTCGCACCGCTCCCATGGTCGTTTTGCACCGCGAGATGAACTTCGGGCAGAATCATGGTCGACATGGCGAGACCGTTCCGGTCGGTCCTTTACATTCCCGGCTCGAAGGCGCGGGCGCTGGAGAAGGCGAGAAGCCTGCCCGCAGACGCGATCATCTTCGACCTCGAGGACGCGGTTGCGCCGGAGGAAAAGTGCACGGCCCGTGCGCTGCTCGCAGACACCCTGACCTCCGGCGCCTTCGGCGCGCGCACGGTTCTTGTCCGGGTCAACGGGCTCGAGACCGACTGGGGCGAGGCGGATCTGCGCGCGGCCGCGGACATGGCGGTCGACGGAATCCTCCTGCCGAAGGTGAACCGGCCGGCTGACGTCAACGCGGCCGGAGCGGTTGTCGCCGCCACGCCGTTCTGGGCGATGATCGAGACGGCAGAAGGTGTCCTGAACGCGCCCGCAATCGCCAACCATCCTCGCATCGCGGGCTTCGTTCTCGGCACGAACGATCTGCTGAAGGAACTGGGCGCGGCCCCGCTGCCCGGCCGCGGACCCCTGGCGACCGCCCTGCAGACGGCGTTGCTGGCCGCCCGGGCCGCCGGCATCGTCTGCATCGACGGGGTCTACAACGCCTTTCGCGACGAGGCGGGGCTGAGGGCCGAATGCGAGGCGGGCCGCGATCTCGGGATGGACGGGAAATCGCTGATTCACCCCGCGCAGGTCGAGATCGCCAACGCGGTCTTCGCGCCGTCGGGCGACGATATCGAGGCGGCCGGGCGTGTGATCGCCGCCCATGAGGCGGCGCTCGCGAAGGGCGAGGGGGTCGCGGTGCTCGACGGCAGGATCGTCGAGAACCTGCATGTCGAGACGGCGAACCGGGTGCTGGCGAAGGCCCGGGCGATAGCGGAGGCACAGGCGTGATGGGATGGGTCGTTCTGATACTGGGGCTCGCGCTCTGGAGTGGCGCGCACGTGTTCAAGCGCGTCGCCCCCGAGGCGCGCGCGGGCATGGGCGACGCGGCCAAGGGCGGCGTGGCGGTGGC
>CAZPPH010000239.1:1250-3908 GCA_964588375.1 uncultured Rhodobacterales bacterium
CCCGCGCGACATGCCCTGCATTCGTCCGACGCCTTCGCGCGGTCGTCGGGGCTGGCGGCTTCGCCGCTCGACGACCTCCTCGTGTTCCACGTCGTCTTCGGCAAGACGGTGCCCGACATCTCGCTCAACGCAGTGGCGAACCTCGGCTATGCCGAGGGGCGCTGGCTGGCCCCGGTCTGGCCCGGAGAGACGCTCGCCGCGACGTCCGAGGTGATCGGGTTGAAGGAGGTATCCTCGGGCAAGGCGGGGATCGTCTGGGTCAGGTCGACCGGGCGGCGCGAGGACGGGGCGCCGGTGCTCGACTATGTCCGCTGGGTGATGGTGCGAAAGCGCGACGTGTCCGGGGTCGCGCCGGCGCCTGTGGTGCCTGATCTTGCCGACACGGTCGCACCGGAAGACCTCGTCGTCCCGCAGGGTCTCGATTTCACGGCCTACGATTTCGCCCTGGCCGGCGAGCCGCATCGGTGGGGCGATTACGAGATCGGCGAGAAGATCGACCACGTTGACCGGGTGACGGTGGAGGACGCCGAGCACATGCTCGCCACGCGCCTCTGGCAGAACACCGCGAAGGTGCATTTCGACGCGACGCACCGCGAGGACGGACGCCGGCTGGTCTACGGCGGGCATGTCATTTCGCTGGCGCGCGCGCTGAGCTTCAACGGGCTTGCGAACGCTCAGATCGTTGTGGCGCTCAACGGCGGAACCCATGCGAACCCCTGTTTCGCCGGAACCACCCTGAGCGCCTGGTCTGAAGTGCTGGACAAGGCCGAAACGGCGGCGCCCGGGGTCGGAGCGTTGCGTCTGAGGCTGGTGGCGCAGACCGCGGAGGCGCCGCCGATGTCGCTGAAGGATGACGACGGGAAGTATGCGCCGGGCGTGTTGCTCGACCTCGATTACTGGGCGCTGATTCCGATCTGAGCCGGAAAAGAATCCGGTTTCTCAAGCGATTGCCTCCGGACGAAGAGGGGCCGCTCGCTCCGCGCCTGATTTGTGATCACATGAATTCGCCTGTGATCACAACTGCACGATTTTGGGTGAATTGCGCCAAAACATCGCAACTTGAGGGTTTGCAGCGGCGTGACTTCCCGGCCAAGACTGCTATCCCTTACACAACAAGACGCGCGAGGAGGGCCGTATGGCCGATGTGAACCGGGGCAATCGCCCGTTGTCGCCGCACCTGACGATCTACAAACCCCAGCTGACGTCGATGACCTCGATCTTCACGAGGATCACGGGCAACGCCCTGATCGTCGGCGCACTGCTGACGGTCTGGTGGTTTCTGGCCGCGGCGACGTCGCAGAGCTCTTTCGCCTTCGTCGACGGCATCGTGACCTCGGTGGTCGGCGATATCGTGATGACGTTGTCGCTATGGGCGCTGTGGTATCACAGCCTTTCAGGGCTCAGGCACCTTTACTGGGACACCGGGCGGGGACTCGACGTGGAGACCGCCGAGAAACTCGGGCTAGGCATCATCGGCGGATCGTTCGTTCTGACGATCCTGACCCTGATCCTGATCTGAGGGAGGCGAAGATGGCTTACATGACGGACAGGAAGCGCGCCGAGGGCCTCGGGTCCGCGAAAGAGGGGACGCACCATTTCTGGTCGATGCAGATCTCGTCGGTGGCCCTCGTCATCCTCGTGCCGCTCTTCGTCTTCACTTTCGGGCCGATGCTGGGCGAGCCCCATGCCGAGGTCGTGGCCTACTTCGCGCGGCCCTTCCCGGCGATCGTCGCCGCGCTGACGCTGGCGGTCGGCTTCATGCACTTCAAGAACGGCGCACAGGTCATGATCGAGGACTATACGCACGGTTTCACCCGGAAAGCGCTGATCATCACGACGATCTGTCTGAGTTACGCGGCGGCGGCGACGGGGCTTTTCGCCCTCGCGCGGATCGCGCTCTAAGGAGACCCCCGGAATGGCGGCTTACGAATACGAAACCCATACATACGATGTCGTCGTGGTCGGCGCCGGCGGCGCCGGCCTGCGTGCGACGCTCGGGATGGCGGAGCAGGGGCTGAAGACGGCCTGCATATCGAAGGTCTTCCCGACACGGTCGCATACCGTCGCCGCCCAGGGCGGGATCGCCGCCAGCTTGGGCAACATGGGGCCCGACAGCTGGCAGTGGCACATGTACGACACCGTCAAGGGGTCGGACTGGCTCGGCGATGTCGACGCGATGGAGTACCTTGCCCGCGAGGCGCCGAAGGCGGTCTACGAACTCGATCATTACGGTGTGCCGTTCAGCCGGACGGAGGAGGGCACGATCTACCAACGCCCCTTCGGCGGGCATACCACCGAATACGGCGAGGGCCCTCCGGTGCAGCGCACCTGCGCGGCCGCGGACCGGACCGGCCACGCCATTCTCCACACGCTCTACGGTCAGAGCCTGAAGAACGATGCGGAATTCTACATCGAGTATTTCGCAACCGACCTCATCATGTCGGAAGACGGCCAGTGCCAGGGGGTGGTCTGCTGGAACCTCGAATCCGGTACCCTGCATGTCTTCAATGCCAAGATGGTGGTGCTGGCGACGGGCGGCTACGGCCGCGCCTATTTCTCGGCGACCTCGGCCCATACCTGCACCGGCGACGGCGGCGGCATGGTGGCGCGCGCGGGCCTGCCGCTTCAGGACATGGAGTTCGTCCAGTTCCACCCCAC
>CAZPPH010000240.1:0-3900 GCA_964588375.1 uncultured Rhodobacterales bacterium
CGCCGGGCCGAGCGCGGCCCGAGCCCCGGCAGCTTCGCCATCATCTCGATGAGCGCCTCGATCTCGACTGGCGCCTCGCTCACGGGCCTAGAACGGCAGCTTCATGTCGGCGGGAAAGCCGAATTCCTGGCTGAGCTTCTGCAGCTCCGAGGACTGGTGCGCCATCGCCTTGTCCTGCGCATCCTTGATCGCGGCGAGGATCAGGTCCTCGACCACTTCCTTCTCCTCGGCGTTGAAGATCGACGGATCGATGTCGAGGCCGGTGAGAACGCCCTTGGCGGTCGCCTTGGCCTTCACGAGACCGGCACCCGATTCGCCCCCGATCTCGGTCGTCGCCAGCTCCTTCTGGAGCTCGGCCATCCGCTCCTGCATTTCCTTGGCCTGGCCCATCATCTTGGCCATGTCGCCAATTCCGCCCATACCCTTGAACATCGCTCAATCCTCTTCGAAGGGGTCCCATTCGTCCTCGACCTCGGCGAGCGCCTCGCTGGCGGCTTCGGCTTCGAGGGCCTGAGGGGTTCTGATATCTCCGATCCTCGCCTTCGGAAAGGCGTCGAACACGGCGGACACGAGGGGGTCATCCATGGCCTGAGCCCGAAGCGCATCCTCCTCGGCGTTGCGAACCTCGGAGATCGTCGGTTGCCCGCCCTCGGCGACCACGGAGACCGCCCAGCGAACGCCGGTCGAGGACTGAAGTCGCGCGCCGAGACGCTGGGCGAGATTTCGGGGCGCGCCGGGGCCGGGCTCGAACTCGATCCGACCGGGGGCGTAGGAGACGAGGCGGACATGGTCCTGCACCGCGAGCAGAAGATCCATGTCGCGCTGCGTCCGGATGAGCGCGACCACCTGCTCGAAGCTCTGGTAGCGGACGAGCGCCTCTTCGGGATCCGACCTGTGAACCGCGACGGCGTGCATCTGGGCGCCGCCGCGCGTGGCCGGGTCCGCCGCGCGGCTCCGGGGCGGGGATTGCGGCGGCGCGTCGCGGGCCGGGGCGGTGTCCCGTCCATTCCCGCCGGGGCCGGCCGGGGGCGGATCAGCGGGCGCATCGCGCAGACGGCGCACGAGGTCTTCGGGGGTGGGGACATCGGCGACATGTGTGAGCCGGATCACCGCCATCTCTGCGGCCATCATCGCGTTCGGCGCGCGGCCGACTTCGTCGAGCGATTTCACCAGCATCGCCCAGGCCCGGCTCAGGACCCGCATCGGCAGCGCCTCGGCCATCGCCCGTCCCCGGTCGCGCTCGTCGGGCGAGACGGTGGGGTCGTCGGCGGCCTCCGGCGTGATCTGGGTGACCGAAATCCAGTGGGTGACTTCGGCGAGGTCGCGCAGCACCGCGACGGGATCGGCGCCATCGGCATACTGCGCCGAGAGCTCGGCCAGCGCCCCGGCCGCATCGCCCTTCATCACGAGGTCGAAGAGATCGAGGATGCGGCCCCGGTCCGCGAGCCCGAGCATGGCGCGAACCTCGGTGGCTGTGGTTTCCCCCGCCCCCTGGGCAATGGCCTGGTCCATGAGGCTCATCGCGTCGCGCACCGAGCCTTCCGCGGCGCGGGCGATGAGCGCGAGCGCGTCACCGGCGATGTCCGCGCCCTCCTTTTCCGCGATGGTCCGGAGATGGGCGATCATCACCTCCGGCTCGATGCGCCGGAGGTCGAAGCGCTGGCAGCGCGAGAGCACGGTGACGGGCACCTTGCGGATCTCGGTGGTGGCGAAGATGAACTTCACGTGCTCGGGCGGCTCTTCCAGCGTCTTCAGGAGCGCGTTGAAGGCGTTGCGCGACAGCATGTGGACTTCGTCGATGATGTAGACCTTGTAGCGTGCCGAGCTCGCCCGGTAGGCCACGCTGTCGATGATCTCGCGGATGTCGTCGACGCCGGTACGGCTCGCGGCGTCCATTTCGTAGACATCCACGTGCCGGTCCTGCGCGATGGCGGTACAATGCTCGCAGACACCGCAGGGGTCGGTCGTCGGCCCGCCCGTGCCGTCGGGGCCGATGCAGTTGAGACCCTTGGCGATGATCCGCGCGGTCGTCGTCTTCCCGGTGCCGCGAATGCCCGTCATGATGAAGGCCTGCGCGATCCGGTCCGCCAGAAAGGCGTTCTTCAGGGTGCGCACCATCGCATCCTGACCGATGAGGTCGGCGAAGGTCGCGGGGCGGTATTTGCGGGCGAGGACCTGGTAGGCGCCGGATTCGGTCATGCGACAAGACTAGGGCGCACCCGGGCCGGCCTCAACCGAAAGCGCCGTGCACGGCGGTGGCCGACGGGGCGAGCGGCGGCTTGCCGCCGCCGGCCAGAGCGCCGATCATGATGCTCCCGGCGATCGTGGAGGACGCACGCCATGGCCGAACCGCAGCGACCTCTCTGGCTGCTTGCGATATTGCTCGCCGCTTGGGCGCTCGCCTTCGCCTGGTCGGGCTTCGCCGGCCTGACGACGCAGCCGGACGGGGACGGCTTTGCACGGGGGCTGAACCGGGTGGGGCTGTTTCTCGGCTGGCAGGGAGTGGCCGGCCTCATCGCGCTGGCCGCTTTCGCGGTGGGGCGAGGGTGGCCGAAAGGGTCGGGCATCCGCCGGGTGTCGGCGGTGCCCTTCTGGTTCGCGCTCGCGCTTCTGGCTGCGCTGGCCGGACTTGTCGTCTGGGCCAGGCTGCAGGGCTAGTCGCCCCAATTCCCCTTGCGCTTCCGTTCGGCCGTCGCTTCTCGGACGAGCTTGCCGAAGCGTCTGTTCCGCGCCCTTGCCGCGGCGCGCGTCTCGCTCGCCCGGGCATCCTCGGAGACGAGTCGGCGCCAACGCTCGAGCCTGTCGGTGTCGAGCCTGCCCGCTTGCACAGCTGCGGTCACGGCGCATCCCGGCTCGCCGTCATGCACGCAGTTGCGGTAGCGGCATCCAAGCGCGAGATCTCCGATATCGGAAAACACCTGCCCGATGCCCTCCCCGGCTTCGACGAGGCCGACTTCGCGCATCCCGGGGCTGTCGATGATCCACCCGCCACCGAGGATGGGCCGCAGCGCGCGGAAGGTCGTCGTGTGCCGGCCCTTCTGGTCATCCTCGCGCAACCCCGCCGTCGCATCCGACCGGCCGGTCAGCGCGTTCGTCAGCGTCGTCTTGCCGACGCCGGACGAACCGACGAGCGCGATTGTGTGCCCGCGCCCCGTCCAAGCCGCGATTTCGGCGGCCGTTTCGGGTGCATGGGCGTCGACGGCGACGACCGGGCAGTCCCTCGCGGCTCCGTGCACCATGTCGAGGAAGGGAGCCGTGTCCGCGAGGTCGGCCTTCGTCAGAATGACAAGTGGCTGTGCGCCGGAACCCGCGGCCAGCACGAGGTATCGCTCGAGGCGCGGGAGGGAGAATTCGGCGGTCGCGGCGGTCACGATGCCGAGCGTGTCGACATTGGCTGCGATGAGTTGGCGTTCGGCCCCTTGGCCGGCGGCACGCCGGGCGATCTCGCTTGTCCGGTCGAGGCGGCGGGCGATGCGGGGAGCGCCCGTTTCAAGGAGCACCCAGTCGCCGACGGCGATGTCGCCCGCGGGAATGTCGCCGGGAAATGTCACGCTATCCTGGCCGGCCGGCGTGAGTGCGACCGCCCTGTGGCGCTGCACCTCGGCGATGCGTGCCGGGCGTAATGTCTCGAGGTCCTCCAGTGCGAGTTGCGACTGGAATGCGGCCGACCATCCGAGATCGGCAAGTGAGAATGTGGTCAAGGTCTTGCCCTCTGGAAACACCTGAAGATCCGGCTGGGCCGGGGGTGGTTCATCGGGTCGAGCGTCGTTGTATCAGACGCTGGCCCGGAGGTGGGCGGCAAGCTCTGCCATGAAACCTCCATTCCAAAGGTACAGGTGAGAGGCTGGACAACGACCCAAGCGGGGCTCGTTACGGCTGCTTCCTTCCGGACCTGACCGG
>CAZPPH010000241.1:0-3873 GCA_964588375.1 uncultured Rhodobacterales bacterium
TGCCATGTCTACGTCCACCCCGACTGGGTGGAAAAGCTCCCGCCGAAGGAGGCGATGGAGGAGGACATGCTCGACTTCGCCTACGAGCCCGACCCGAAGCGGTCGCGTCTGACCTGCCAGCTCAAGGTGTCGGACGCCCTCGAAGGTCTCGTCGTGCAGATGCCGGAAAAGCAGATCTGATGCGCCTCGCGGCGGCACTCCTTCTCGCCCTCGCGGCCCCGGCCGCCGCCGGAGAGAGCATTACCGCCGCCCGCTACGACGATCCGACGACGCGCTACGCCCACGGTGTGCTCGGCGACGCCATAGAATACGGCGCGCTCACCCTCGACACGTCCGAGGGCCGGCGGATGCGCCTCGTCCTCCCCGAGGAGCGCGTGTTCGAGGATATCGCCCCGCGCCTCGCCGATCTCGACGGCGACGCCCGGCCGGAAGTGATCGTCGTCGAGAGCCACCGCGACTTCGGCGCCCGCCTCGCGGTCTACGGGCTCGACGGCCTCGTCACGGCGACGGACTGGATCGGCCGGCCCAACCGCTGGCTCGCCCCCATCGGCGCGGCCGATCTCGACGGCGACGGGGCCATGGACATCGCCTTCGTCGACCGCCCGCACCTCGCGAAGACCGTCCGGGTCTTTTCCTGGCGCGACGCGACGCTCACCGAGGTCGCCCGCGCGCCCGGCTATTCGAACCACCGGATCGGTGAGGATTTCATTTCCGGCGGCATCCGCGAATGCGGAGACGGCCCCGAGATGGTCGTGGCGCGCGGCGACTGGTCCGGCATCGTCTCGCTTCGCTGGACGGGCGAGGGCTTCGCGGAGACCGCTCTGGCGGACGAGACCACTCCCGCCGCCTTCGCCGCCGCGCTGGCGTGCTCCTGACGGCTGTCCTTCATCTTGGCGAAAATACCTTGGGGGAGCCCGAAGGGGCGGGGGTGAAACCCCCTTTCCGGCCGCGTCACCGAACCGACAATGCCCGCCAGCCGATATCGCGCCGCACCTGGGCACCCGGAAAGTCGATCCGGTCGACGAGCCCGTAGGCGCGGGCCGCGGCCTCGGCAAGCGTATCGCCCCGCGCGGTGACACCCAGCACCCTCCCGCCCGAGACGACGGTCCGGCCGTCCACCTCCCGCGTGCCGGCGTGAAACACCATCTGTCGGCTGTCCTCGGGCAGGTCGCCCAGCCCGGAGATCACTTGTCCCGTCTCGACGGTGCCGGGATATCCGGGGGCGGCCATCACCACGCAGAGGGCATGGTCGCCGGCCCAGTCCACCCTCGCCTCGCCGAGACGGCCTTCCGCGCAGGCCTGCACCGCGTCGAGCACCTGCGCGCCGAGCCGCATCATCAGCACCTGCGCCTCGGGGTCGCCGAAGCGCACGTTGTATTCCACGAGCCGCGGCGCGCCGTTCTCGATCATGAGCCCGGCGTAAAGCACGCCTGAAAAGGGCGTGCCGCGCCGGACCATCTCGGCGAGCGTCGGCCGGACGATCTCGTCCATCGCCCGTTCCGTCACCTCTGGCGTCATGACCGGGGCGGGAGAATAGGCGCCCATGCCCCCGGTGTTCGGCCCGGTGTCGCCCTCGCCGATCCGCTTGTGGTCCTGCGCGGTGCCGAAGGCGAGCACGTCCTCGCCGTCGGCCAGCACGAAGAAGCTCGCCTCCTCGCCCGCCATGAACTCCTCGACGACGATTTCCGCGCCCGGCCCGGCCAGAAGCCGGTCCACCGCGTCATGGGCCTCGCCGGGTGTCTCGGCCACCACCACGCCCTTGCCGGCGGCCAGCCCGTCGGCCTTCACGACGATCGGGGCTCCATTCGCGTCGATGTAGTCATGCGCCGGGCCGGCGGCATCGAACCGCGCCCAGCCCGCCGTGGGCACGCCGGCGGCGTCGCAGATCTCCTTCGTGAAGGCCTTCGACACCTCGAGCCGCGCCGCCGCCGCCGAGGGGCCGAAGACCGAGACCCCGGCGTCCCGCAGCCTGTCGGCGACCCCTGCCGCCAGCGGCGCCTCCGGGCCCACGATCACGAGGTCGATCGCGTTTTCCTCCGCGAAGACCGCCACCAGCCCGCCGTCGAGCATGTCGATCGAGGCGCATTCGGCGATCCCGGCGATGCCTGCATTGCCGGGTGCCACGATCAGCCGGTCGCATTTGGGGTTCTGCTTCACCGCCCAGGCGAGGGCATGCTCGCGCCCGCCGCCTCCCAGTATCAGGATGTTCATGGCCCGCTTCCCCTTCGTGTGCGGGCGTTCTAGGGTCGGGCTCCGGGGAGCACAAGACGAGCGCAAGGCGGCCGCCATGGACCTGATCGACGACCCACAGCCCGGCGAGAACGCGCCGGAATTCACCGTCACCGAGATCTCGGGGGCGGTGAAGCGGGTGATCGAAGGCGAGTTCGGCCGGGTGCGGGTGCGCGGCGAGGTGGGCCGCGTCTTCGTCGCCCGTTCGGGCCATCTCTATTTCGACCTCAAGGACGACCGCAACGTGCTGGCGTCCGTTTCCTGGAAAGGGCAGGTCTCGGCGCTGACGACGAAGCCCGAAGAGGGCATGGAGGTCATCGCCACCGGGCGGATGACCACCTTCGGCAGCCAGTCGAAATACCAGCTCAACGTCGAGGATATCCGCCCCGCCGGCGTCGGCGCGCTGATGGCGATGCTCGAGAAGCGCAAGAAGGCGCTCGCCGCCGAGGGGCTCTTCGACGAGGCCCTGAAGCGTCCCATCCCCTACCTGCCCGAAGTCATCGGGGTCGTCACCTCGCCCTCGGGGGCGGTGATCCGCGACATTCTCCACCGGCTGCGCGAGCGGTTTCCCCGCAAGGTGCTCGTCTGGCCCGTCGCGGTGCAGGGCGAGCGCTGCGCGCCAGAGGTCGCCGCCGCCATCGCGGGGTTCAACGCGCTCACGCCGGGCGGCGCCGTGCCGCGCCCCGACCTGATCATCGTCGCCCGCGGCGGCGGCTCCATCGAGGACCTCTGGGGCTTCAACGAGGAGATCGTCGCCCGTGCGGTGGCGGCCTCGGCGATCCCGCTCATCTCGGCGGTGGGCCACGAGACGGACACCACGCTCATCGACTACGTCTCCGACCGCCGCGCGCCCACCCCGACGGCGGCGGCCGAAATGGCGGTGCCGGTGCGCGCCGAGCTCGCCGCCTGGCTCGCGCAGGCGGGGGCGCGGGCCTCGGGCGCGCTCGTGCGGGGCCTCGGCCAGCGCCGCCAGCGGCTCGGCGATCTCGTCCGAGCCCTGCCGCGCGCCGAAGGTCTGACCGCCAGCGCCCGCCAGCGTCTCGACTTCGCCGAGAGCCGGCTCGACCGGGGCCTCGAGGCGGCAGTCGCGCGAAAACGCCACGCTCTCGCCGAGCTCTCGGGCGCCGTGCGCCCGGCCACGCTTGCCGGTCGGTTCCGCGACAGGGTCCGCCACCTCGGTGCCTGGGAGGCGCGCCTCGCCCCCGCGCTCCGCCGCTCGGTCGCCGACCGCCGCCGCTCGCTCGCCCAGCTCGGCCTGCGCCTGCGCCCCGGGGCCGCCCGCCGCGAGCTCGCGGACGCCCGCCGCCGGCTCGCCGAGTTCGACCGCCGCCTCGTCCGCGCCGCCGCGACGCGTCGCGAGACCGCCACCGAACGGCTTCGCGCGACGGTGCGGATGCTCGAATCGCTCGGTTACGAATCGACCCTCCGGCGCGGCTACGCCGTGGTCTGGGACGGCGACCGCCTCGTTGCGCGCGCCGACGCCGTCGGCACCGCCGCGACCCTCGACGTCCAGTTCGCCGACGGGCGCGTCACCGTTGCCACCGGCGCCACCCCGCCGAAACCGCGCGCGAAACCTCCCCGCGGCGGCGAACAGGGGTCGCTTTTCTGACCCCCGGTCGAGGTTTCATCGGCCATCAAATATCC
>CAZPPH010000242.1:0-3827 GCA_964588375.1 uncultured Rhodobacterales bacterium
GATGCACGGTGACGCCATCCGCGAGAGCAGATGCCGCCAGTCCGCATCTCATCCCCTTGTTCGCTTCCGCTTCGGTCCGATCCTCCAACCCACCATGCGTGGCCCGCCGGTACCCGGGCGCATCCGTTAACCCGGAGCAAGGCACTGGTGGCTCGGATGATCTAGTCAGGAGCCGTTGACGATGGGCCAGGGCGGATGAAACGTAAAATCCTGATCGGGTTTGCTGTTCTTGGCCTTGTCGGGGTGGCGGCGGGGTATGCGTGGTGGCAGGCCAGCCGCCCCGACGGACCTCCCGCATTCGCATCGGGCAACGGGCGGGTCGAAGCCGACCTGGTGGATGTCGCGACCGAAATCACCGGTCGCGTGGCGGAGATGCGCGTGCAGGAGGGCGACCTCGCGGATGCCGGTGACCTGCTGGCGCGGATCGATACCGGCAGCCTCGAAGCGCAACTGGCCAACGCGGAGGCGAATGTCGCCGCCGCCGAAAGCGAGACCGAGGCGGCGCGCGCCATGATCGATCAGCGCGAGGCCGACCTGACCTTTGCACAGCAGGAACTCGAACGCGCAACGACACTTCTCGAGCGGGGTTTCGGAACCGAGGAGGAGGTGGAGCGCCGCAGGACCGCCCGGGACACCGCGCGCGCCGCATTGGCGGCTGCCCGCGCGAATCTGACGGCGGCAGAAAGACAGGTCGATGCGGCCCGTGCCCAGGTTCGCGAAATCGCGAGACGGATCGAGGACGCACGCATCATCGCTCCGGTGCGCGGCCGGGTTCTGTACCGGTTGGCCGAGCCGGGCGAGGTTCTGGCGAGTGGCGGACGCATCGCCACGCTTGTGGACCTTTCGCGGGTCTACATGGAAATCTTCCTGCCCACGGACGAGGCCGCGCGGGTCGCTATCGGGGCCGAGGGCCGGATTTCACTCGACGGTCTGGACCTCGTCGTTCCGGCACGGGTCAGTTTCGTGTCGCCGGACGCGCAGTTCACGCCGGAGAACGTGGAAACCGAGGACGTGCGCGCGGACCTGATGTTCCGCGTCCGGCTCCGCGTCGACCAGGAGCTCATCGAACGAAACATCGATTACGTGAAGACGGGCATGCGCGGTGTCGGACACATCCGGCTGGCCGGGTCGGAAAACGCGTCCTGGCCCGACGACCTCAGCCTGACCGGCCAACCGCCTCCAACCCTCGCGGAGTGAAAGATGTCCGACCGGAAGACAGGCGCCGTCGCCGAAGTGCGCGAGTTGCGCCACCGGTATGGCAGCGAAGTCGCCGTGGATGGCGTATCGCTCGATTTGCCGGAGGGCGCGATCACCGGCATCTTCGGGCCGGACGGGGTTGGAAAGTCGACCCTGATGGGGTTGATCTCCGGTGCGCGCCAGATTCAGGAGGGGCGCGTCGAGGTGCTGGGCGGCTCGATGCGCGAGGCCCGGCACCGAAACAAGGTGTTCCCGCGTATCGCCTACATGCCTCAGGGGCTGGGCCAGAACCTCTACATGGCGCTGAGCGTGCGCGAGAATCTCGATTTTTTCGGTCGCGTCTTCGGTCAGGACGCCGCTCAACGCGACCGGCGCATAGACCGCCTGCTGAGAGCGACCCGTCTCGACGCGTTTCCCGACCGTCCTGTCGGCAAGCTGTCCGGCGGCATGAAGCAGAAACTCGGCCTCTGCTGCGCACTGATCCACGATCCCGACCTTCTGATCCTCGATGAGCCGACGACCGGCATCGATCCGCTGTCGCGGCGCCAGTTCTGGAGCCTGATCGAGGAGATCCGGGACACGCGCCCCCGGATGAGCGTTTTCGTTTCGACGGCCTACATGGACGAGGCCGAGAACTTCGACTGCCTGCATGCCATGCACAAGGGTCGTCTCCTCGGGAGCGGCAGCGCCGACGCGTTGCGGCAGGAGACCGGCACCGACACGCTGGAAGATGCCTTCACGGCTCTCGTCCCCGAAGACGAACGCAGTGCGAAGGTGGACCTCGACATCCCGAGGAGGGAGCAGGCGGACGGCGAAATCGCCATCGAGGCCGAGGGCCTGACCCGCCGGTTCGGCGATTTCACCGCGGTCGATGACGTGAGTTTCGGGATCGAACGCGGTGAGATCTTCGGGTTTCTCGGCTCGAACGGGTCGGGAAAGACGACGACCATGAAGATGCTGACGGGGCTCTTGCCCGTGTCCGACGGCGCGGTCTCGCTTTTCGGCCACCCGGTGGACGCAAGCGACATCCAGACCCGCGAACGTGTCGGGTACATGTCGCAATCGTTTTCGCTCTACGGACAAATGAGCGCACGCGAGAACTTGCGGCTGCATGCACGTCTCTACCGGCTCGACGCGGGCGGGATCGAGGACCGCATCGAAGGGCTTCTGGATCAGGTCGGCCTGAGCGGACATGACGACAACGCCGCCGGCGACTTGCCCCTCGGCCTCCGCCAACGCTTGTCGCTGGCGGCCGCGATCATTCACGATCCCGAGTTGCTGATCCTCGACGAACCAACCTCGGGCGTCGACCCCGACGGGCGGGATGCGTTCTGGCAGATTCTGTCGGACCTGTCGCGCGATCGGGGCGTGACCATCTTCATCTCCACCCATTTCATGCACGAAGCGAAGTATTGCGACCGGATTTCACTGATGCACAAGGGCCGCGTTCTGGACGTGGGGTCGCCGGACGAGATCGCCGAAGACCACGGCAGGGGCGACTTGCAGGACGCCTTCGTTGCCCTGATCCGTCAGGCTGACCCAGATGCCGCGGAAGAGGCGAACGGTACGGCGGAAGACTGGACCGGCTCAGCGGAGCGGGACGAGCGCAGGAATTGGTGGCGGGCCGCCTTGCTGCAACGGCTTCTGGCCTATACGCGCCGTGAAACCCTGGAGGTGATGCGCGACCCCATCCGCCTGATCTTTGCCTTCGGCGGCAGCGTGCTCTTGATGTATCTGTTCGCCTACGGGGTTTCGATGGATGTCGAGGACATGACATTCGCGAGCTTCGATCAGGACCGCAGTCCGATCAGCCGGTCCTATTTGCAGACCTTCGAGGGGTCACGATACTTCGAGCTGGTGGAGACGGTGACCAGCCACGAGGAGCTGGAGCGCCTTCTGCGCGCGGGCGAGGCGACGCTGGTTCTGGACATCCCGCAGGGCTTCGGCCGGGAGGTGCGCGAGGGCCGCTCGGCGGAGGTTTCGGCCTGGATCGACGGCTCGAACACGATGCGCGCCTCGACCATCGAAGGCTACGTGCAGGGCGCGCATGCGGGCTACCTCGCCGATCGCGCCCGCGACATCGGCCTGGCTCCCGACCCGGCCGGAGGATTGGAGATCACCACGCGCTTCGCCTACAACCCGACGGTGGACAGCATCCGTGCCATCGCACCGTCGGTTCCCGCGATCCTGCTGATGTTCTTTCCGTCGATCCTGATGGCGATCAGCGTGGCGCGCGAACGCGAGATCGGAACCATCATCAACTTTCAGGTCACGCCGACGCGCCGACTGGAATTCCTCTTGGGCAAGCAATTGCCCTATATCGCGATCGGAATGCTGAATTTCGCCATCATGATGGCGATGGCGATCTGGCTGTTTGGCGTCCCGTTCACCGGAGACTTCGCGATTCTGGCCCTCGGGGCGCTGGTCTACGTCGCGGCGGCCACGAGCTATGGCTTGCTGGTGTCGGTCTTCACCCGGTCCCAGGTCGCGGCAATCTTCGCGACGGTGGTCATCATGATGATGCCCACCGTGGTATTTTCGGGAATGGTCCAGCCCGTCGTCGCGCTGGAAGGCGCCGCGCGGCTGATCGGGCTGTCCTGGCCCACGCATTACTACATGTACATGAGCGT
>CAZPPH010000243.1:0-3753 GCA_964588375.1 uncultured Rhodobacterales bacterium
GCCGCTCATCGCATATGTCGATGCGATCCTGATGTTCACCTGACACGAGCGGCACCGGCTTGCCGAAATTGTATGAGGAGTGAGAATGAAGCGTAGTTTAATCTACAGGGTTATCCGTGCCTTTCTTATCATCGGCGTGCTTGTCCCCGTTATCGCGGCCCTTGGCATTACCTTCCGGTGGGGTCCGGAAATCCTGAGTGCAGAAAGCGAGTCTCCCGACTGGATCGGGGGACGGCCCGACCTCGAGATGCGAGATGACCTTGCGCAGATCTACGCCTGCATGCGGGAGCGCGCAGAAGAGCAGATGGTGACCCCGCTCGAGCATGGCAGTCTCCCTGACCAACGTCTCATCAGCGCGGTCAACAAGGCGGCCGCCGATTGGGAAGAAACCGGACAATCGGTCTACGAGATCGAGCTTCCCTTTTTCGACACCGGCGGCGTCGATCCGGTGCATCTGGGCTTCCGGCTCACGGGCGACGAGCTCCGGGCCGGCCGGTGTCGTTAACTGCGATTGGCGCGGAGCCCGCGGCGTAGGCTGTCAGGCCTCGGGCCTCAACTCCCGTGCCAAAGCGTCGCCGAGAAAATCCCATACCCGTTTGACCCGTGGCGTCTTCCGCATCGCCTCGTGGGCCGCGAGCCAGAAGGGGAGTTGCGGCAGGTCCGGCTGGTAATCGAGCCTTTGGACCCGCCGCTCCGCATCCCCGATGATGGTCTGCATGCCGCCTGCGCCGCATCCGGCACAAACGAGCTTCCAGTATGCCGCCTGATCGTCGCAGCGCACGCTGAAGAAGTCCCTCGAGACATCAAGTCCCCAGTCCCTGATCATTCTCAGGATCATGTCCGACCGGTCGAACCCGACGAAGGGAAGCTTCGCAAGATCGTCGAGGTCTGCCGGTTGCCCGTGTCGGACCAGAAGATCGTCCGAGGCATAGAGCGCCAACCGGCTGTCGCCGATCTTGCGCGTGACGATGTCGAGCTGTGTCGACCGGAACATCCGGATCGCGATATCAGCCTCGCGGAAGATCAGGTTCTCGGTCGTGTCGGAGGGGGCGAGTTCCACCTCTATTTCCGGCTCCGCCTCCCGCAGCTCGGCGATGATCCGGGGCAGGATGTAGTGGGAGACGACGACGCTTGCGGTGATCCGGACGGTGCCGGAGAGACGAGCATCCTGTCCGGCAGCGAGCGCCTCGAGGCGCGCCGACGCCGCGGCCATGTCACGGGCGGGCCCGAGAAGCATGCGTCCGGTTTCGGTCAGCTCGAGCCCCGATCGGGCGCGGGTGAAGAGCGTGGCACCGAGTGCGTCCTCGGCGGCCTTGATGTGGCGCCCGAGGGTCGGCTGGCTCTGTCCCAGTCGCCGTGATGCCGCACTGAGAGACCCTGTTTCCGCGACGGCGAGAAAGGCCCGCACATGGCTCCAGTCGAGGGATGTCTGCATTCTTGTCATTCATTTATGAATAGCTCAGATGCAGATTCAGGCAATGGCTTTCCAGAACCGGATGACCGATCTCTGTCCTGTCCAGATGAAGGAGGATCGAGATGAAGGGAACGGTACTGATCCTGGGCGGCTCGGGAAAAATCGGCCGCCACAGCGCAAGAGCTTTCGAGCAAGCCGGATGGCAGGTGAAGATCTACAACCGTCAGACGGATGACTTGGGGGCTGCCGCGTGCGGCTGCGACGTGATCGTAAACGGGCTGAACCCGCCGAACTATCACAACTGGGCTGAGATCGTCCCCCGGATCACGGGAGAGGTGATCGCGGCCGCCAGAGCCAGCGGCGCCACGGTCATCCTGCCGGGCAACGTCTACCATTTTGGGGACGAGGGCGGGACCTGGTCGGAGGAGACAGTGCCGAAACCTGTCAGCCGCAAGGGTCGGATCCGGTTGGAAATGGAGCGCACCTTTGCGGAAAGCGGCGTGCAGACGATCGTGCTCAGGGCCGGCAACTTCATCGATCCCGAGCGTCGCGGCTGCGTCATGTCGGAGATCTACCTGCGCGAGGTCGGCCGCGGCCGGATCATGCTTCCCGGACCCGCAAAGACGCGCCAGGCCATGTGTTACCTGCCCGACTGGGCTCGGGCGGCGGTTGCGCTTGCGGAGAAGCGCCATGAACTCGCGCGCTTCGAGGATGTTCCGTTCCCGGGGCACACGCTCTCAGCCGAGGAAGTCAGGGCGGAGCTCGAGCAGATCACGGGTCGCGCGCTGTCGTTCAAGCGGTTTCCCTGGTGGCTCTTCACGCTGACCAGTCCGGTCTGGGAACTCGCTCGCGAGATGGCCGAGATGCGGTATCTCTGGGAAACGGACCATGCCTTGTCGGGGCGGCGCTTCGAGGCGCTACTCCCGGGTTTCGAAACGACGCCGGTCCACGAGGTCATGGGCTCCGCCCTGCCGTCTTGAGGCGCACCGCCGCGCCGCGGGACGACTACGGCGCTGCGAGGCGACTGCGTAGACCGCTCACTCGATATAACTCCCCATAAGTCGCTGGTCTTTCATGGCCGCGATTTTGGCGGTGTCACGGATGAGGCGTCTTGGATTGGAGCCAGCGCTTGATATCCTGCCCCAGCTATGAAGCCGCGGCTTATGATATGGGGATCTGACCGAGAGGTGGCGGCGGGTCTGGCTCAGGGACCAGAACAGCGGCCTGCCAGCTGCCGCCTCATTCCGCAGGTCCGCGTGCGAAATGTCTCAACGTTCAAAGCTCATGAACCATCGACGGGTCTGTTCATCGGCGGGGAGCAGGGTTTCAATCCGCAGATCGTCGAGTGTCGCGTCCATGCTCATCCCCACGGTGGCGATCAGCGAAAACAGCCTCAGTTCCGTGCCATCGATTAGGAGCTCGATGGAAAGTACCGGCGCGGGATGCTCCTTCGGACGATCCGTGATGGCGGCCGCAACGCCGGGAAGGTCCTTCAACTCGTCCAGCAGCGCCTTCCCATCGTCATCGTGTGGCCTGCGCGCGACCTCCAGGTCGAGCAAGCGGAAGAGGGCGCGCGTGACCTCGGGCCAGTTGCGGATGTTGTCCCGCAACACACCGGGCGAAAACACATCGCGCAGCAGATTGGATTGACCGGTGCCTCCTGCAATCGCGAAGAACCTCTGCGCACTCTCGTTGGCCCGCTGCAGGTTCCAGATGCGATCGATGGAGACCGCGGGAAAGGGCTCGTGGCCCTTCAGGACATGGTCGATCGAGGCGCCCACGGCATCCCTTACATCCGCACTCCAGCTGGTATTGACGGATTGAGGCGCGAACCCGGCCGACATCAGCATGACGTCCTGCTCCGCGGCCGGCATTTCAAGCGCCTCGCAGATCTGCCGTATCGCGTATCGGCTGGGCTTCGAGCGTCCAGTTTCGAGAAAGCTGAGATGGCGTTGCGACATGCAGGCATAAAGCGCGAGGTCGAGCTGGCTCAACCGTCGCCTTGTTCGCCACGATTTCAGCAGTGGGCCGAACGCATCCTGGGGTCGGTTGATCAAGAGTGTCATGCTCCCTTTTCGCGCAAAGCCGAAGTCCTTGCCATTACCTAGGGAGTAATTGAGACACACGCACCTCCTGGCTCTGATCGCAGCGAAACATCAACTCGCGAGAGGTGCCTCATGCCGACTTCCACAACCGCCGCCCGAAGGTTTCTCAAGTTGAATGGCGTATTCTCGCTGCTCACGGCCGTTCCTCTTCTCCTCGCTGCCGGAACGGTCGCACCCATTCTATTCGCTGACCCCGTGGATTGGGCCACATGGGCGTTGCGCGGTTTGGGCGTT
>CAZPPH010000244.1:0-3740 GCA_964588375.1 uncultured Rhodobacterales bacterium
AGCGCGAAATTGCCGGTCACCATCAGCCGCTGGATGTGGTGGGCATAGGCCTCCTCCATCGTCTGTTCGACGGTCTTCGCGACACAATGCATGTCGGTGGCGCCGTCCCAGTAGAAGTCCGGAAGCCCTCGGTCGTGGCCGAGCTCGTTGCGGGCGGTGTAGCCGGGGCCCTCGCGAAAATAGATGCCGCGCATGAACTCCCGCCAGCCGATGATCTGGCGGATGAAGCCCTCCACGGCGTTGAGCGGCGCGTCGCCTTCCCGGTAGGCCGCTTCGGCCGCCTCGCAAACCTCGATGGGGTCGAGCAGCCCGACGTGAATGTAGAGCGACGTGATCGAGTGATAGAGGAAGCGCTCGTCCGACAGCATCGCGTCCTGATAGTCGCCGAAGGAGGGCAGCGCCTTCTTCACCCAGTCGGTCAGCGCGCGCCTCGCCTGCCCCGGCTCGACGGCGAACCAGAACGGACGAATGGCCCCATAGTTCTTCGAAAAGTGGCTCTCGACCAGGTCGAGGACGTCTTCGGTGATCCCGTCGGGGGTGAAGTGCATCGGCCCGGTATGGCTCACCTCATCCGGGGCGGGCTTGCGGTTCTCGGCGTCGTAGTTCCACTTGCCGCCCTCGGGGGCGTCACCGTCCATGAGAAGGCCGGTCTTCTTTCGCATTTCGCGGTAGAAATACTCCATGCGAAGCGATTTCCGGCCGCTCGCCCAATTCTCGAATTCTGCATGGGAGGCGAGGAAGCGGTCGTCTTCCAGCATCTCGACGTCGAGCGGGCAATCCTCGAGTGCCCCGATGAGGCGGAACTCGCCGGGTTCGGTGGCGATGACCCCCTTCGCTCCATGCTTGTCGGCGTAGCGGAGGAGTTCGCCCGGGATAGAGCCGGTATTCTCGTCGTCGTCGAGGGTTGTGTATTCCACCCGCCAGCCGTCATCGCGGAGCGAGGCCGCGAAATGGCGCATGACCGAGAAGATGAACGCGATCTTCTTGGGGTGGTGCGGCACGTAACTCGCCTCGTCGGCGACTTCGGCCATCACGACGATGTCGCGCTCGCGGTCGGCGGCCTTGAGGGCGGCGATGCCGGGCGTGCACTGGTCGCCGAGGACGAGGACGAGGCGGCTCACCAGTCGATTTCCTCGAAGGCGTAGTCGAAGAAGCGGCCCGAGTGCTCGGGCCCCGCCCTCTCGACCACGCCTATGAGGTTTTTCGCGGCCTCCGCAGGCGCAACGGTCTTGTGGCGACCGGCGTATTTCGCGGTGAAGTCGGTGGCGACGGTGCCTGGATGAAGGGCAAGGACGACGGCCTGTTTGTGAGTGCGCTTCAGCTCGATCGCGGCGGTGTGGAGAAGCTGGTTCAGCGCGGCCTTCGCGGTGCGGTAGCTCGCCCAGCCGCCGATGCCGTTGTCGCCGATGGAACCGACGCGGGCGGAAAGTGCCGCGAAGGTGGCCGGTCGGTCTTTCGGGAGAAGGTGGAGGCCGTGTTTCAGCACCAGAAAGGGGCCGACGGCGTTCAGCGTGAACTGGTCGGTGAGCGCCTTCGGGGTGACCGCCCTGATCGTCTTTTCGGGCTCCGCGCCGTCGATCTCGAGCGCCCCGGTGGCGACGAAGATGAGGTCGAACGCGCCCTGAACCGCTCCGAGCCCGCGCTCGACCGAGGCCTCGTCTGTCACGTCCAGCCCGTCGCGGGACCGCGACAGGCCCTCGACCGTCCAGCCCCGGCCCTCGAGTTCCGCTGAAAGCGCAGCGCCGATGCCGCCGCTCGCTCCGATCACCAATGCCCGTTTCATCGCTCTCTCCGTTGACCCCGCGCGATCTAGGGCCACCTGATGACAAGACGACCCCGCGACCCGGAGGTGAGACGATGCGCCTGAACCTGACAGCCGCTTTCGTGCTGGCCGCCCTGCCCGCCTCCGCGCTCGATCTCAGGCTCACCAACGTCTACGATCTCGCCCGGCCCGCGAGCCTCGAGTACGACCCGACCTTCTGCGGGCTCTGGATCGCCAACGAGAGCCGCGAACTGGTGCTCGTCACCCTCGACGGGCTGGAACTGAGGCGGCTCACGAGCGACCTTTCGCGGATAAAGGCGGTGACGATCGAAGGCGACAACCTGCTCGTCGCCGACGGTTTCGGCGCCTTCCAGCGGATCGCGAAGTCCGGCGAGGCGCTGGCCGCGCCCTTCGATGCGGACGGCGGCTGGGCGGACACGGAAGGCATCGTGATCGGGGCGGCGGGCGAGATCATAACCGTCGAGGACGACCCCGAACGCCTCACCTGGTTCACGCCCGAGGGCGAGATCATCCGCCGGATCGACACCCGCGACCTCGAGCCGCCGCTCATCGAGGCCCAGGGCATCGCGCGGGACCCGCGCACGGGACATCTGCTGATCGTCGACGACGCGGAGGGGACGAACAGCCTCTACGAATTCACCGGGGACGGCGCGTTGCTCGCCACCGCCCCGCTCTTCGACTACGGGATCGACCCCGAGGGCATCGCGATCCGCCCGGGGTCGGGGGAGATGTTCATCGCCTTCGACCAGGGTGCGAAGATCGCCGCTTTCGACTACACCCCGACGCTGCCGGAGGGTGCCGAGCCGCTGCCGCCCGGGGCCGATTGCATGATGTTCTGACCGACCGATTGAAGCCGACGGCCGGATGCTGTTTCCTGTCGCCCCGGCACCGGAGGACCAGCCCATGACCACGCCCAAAATCTACCACATCCCCGTCTGCCCCTTCTCCCAGCGCGTGGAGATCCTGCTGTCTCTGAAGGGGCTCGCCGGAGCCGTCGACTTTCACGTCATGGACGTGACGGAACCCCGGCCCGATTGGTTTCTCGAGATGACGGGCGGAACGACGGCGATGCCGGTGATGGACCTCGGCGACGGGCGGGTGCTGAAAGAGAGCCTCGTCATACTCCAGTATGTCGAGGAGGCGTTCGGGAAACCGCCGATCCTGCGCGCGGACCCCTACGAGCGGGCGGTCGAACGGATGATGATCGCCCGGGAGAACGATTTCACCATCGCGGGCTACACGATGGTGATGAACCGCGACCGGGAAAAGACGGCAGGGCTGCGCGACCGGCTTCTGGGCCATTACCAGTGGCTCGACGCATTTCTCCGCCGCCACAACCCGGACGGAACCTGGCTATTCGACGAATTCGGAATGGCAGAGACGGTCTACACGCCGCTCTTCGTGAGGTTCCTTTTCCTCGACTATTATGAGGGTTTCGACCTGCCGAAGGATGGCCGCTTCGACCGGGTGGCCAAATGGCGCGACGCCTGCCTTGCCCACCCCGCCGCCCAGCAGGTGAGCGAGCGCGAGGTCGTCACGGTCTACTACGATTACGCCGTCGGTCTCGGAAACGGCGCGCTGCCCGAGGGCCGCAAGGTCTCGAGCTTCGTCTTCGATCCACCGTGGGAAGACCGCCCGTGGCCGCCGAAAGACAAGTACGACCGGATCGCCTCGGATGCCGAACTCGGTCTCGTTCCCTCGAATTGAGGATTTACGGCTGCGCCGGACGTGGCTATATTGGCATTCATGATCGAGACGCCTCATATCCGAGCGACCCGCGCTTTCGCGCGTCTCGACCTCCTTCTTCTTAGCCGCCTCTGAGCGTGCCATCCGGCGCGACCGCTCAGGGGAGGTTCAGCGCCGACAGCACCAAAGGCCAGAAGAAGAGAGACAGACCGATGACCCAAGACGACAACCGTGTCCTGATATTCGACACCACCCTGCGCGACGGCGAGCA
>CAZPPH010000245.1:0-3736 GCA_964588375.1 uncultured Rhodobacterales bacterium
CAGGAATTCATGATCATGCCGGTGGGCGCGGAGACCTGCCGGGAGGCGATCCGGATCGGTTCGGAAATCTTCCACACGCTCAAGAAGGAACTGTCGGAGGCGGGCCTCGGCACCGGCATCGGCGACGAAGGCGGCTTCGCGCCGAACCTCAAGTCGACCCGCGAGGCGCTCGATTTCATCCTCAAATCCATCGGGAAGGCCGGCTACACGGCCGGCGACGACGTCATGCTCGCCCTCGATTGCGCGGCGACGGAGTACTTCAAAGACGGCGCCTATGTCATGGAAGGCGAAGGACAAACCCTGACGCCGGACGAAAACGTCGCCTACCTTTCCGCCCTCTGTGACGACTACCCCATCCTGTCGATCGAGGATGGCTGCGCGGAGGACGACTGGGACGGCTGGGCGAAGCTCACCGAGATTCTCGGCGAAAAGATCCAGCTCGTCGGCGACGATCTTTTCGTCACCAACCCCGAGCGGCTTTCGCAGGGCATCGCCTGGGGCTGCGCGAACTCGATGCTGGTGAAGGTCAACCAGATCGGCACGCTTTCGGAGACCCTCCGGGCCGTCGAGATGGCTCACCGCGCGCGGTATACCAACGTGATGTCGCACCGGTCGGGCGAAACCGAGGACACCACCATCGCCGACCTCGCGGTGGCGACGAACTGCGGGCAGATCAAGACCGGCTCGCTGTCGCGCTCGGACCGGCTCGCGAAGTACAACCAGCTTATCCGGATCGAGGAAATGCTCGGCGAGACCGCCGTCTACGCCGGACGGACGGTGCTTCGGGGATGACGGAACCGGGGCTCGATCCCGTCCCCGCGGGCCATATCGCCACGGTGGTCACCTACCTCGAGATGACCGAGCGGCCCGCGCCCCGCCGGGCGCCGCCGCCGGAAGGCGCCGAGGTGGCCCTGTGGGCCGAACCCGGGCTCGACGACTACCGCGACCTCATGCGCCTTGTCGGCAAGGACTGGCTCTGGTCGAGCCGGTTGCGGCTGACCGACGCTGCGCTCGAGGAGGTGATCCGCCATCCCGACGTCGAGGTCTGGCGGCTGATGCGGGGAGAGGTGCCGCTCGGGATCGCCGAACTCGACTTCCGCAAGGCTCCCGATTGCGAACTCGCCTTCTTCGGGGTCGCGCCCGAGATGATCGGAACGACGGCTGCCCGGCATCTCATGACGGCGGCCATCGGGCGTGCCTGGGCGCGGCCCATCGACCGGCTCTTCCTGCATACCTGCACCCTCGACAGCCCGAAAGCGCTTGGCTTCTACCGCCGCTCGGGGTTTCGCGACTACGCCCGGGCGGTCGAGGTCGGCCCCGATCCGCGCCTTGACGGCACCCTGCCCCGCGATGCTGCGCCCCAGGTCGCGCTGATCGAATGAGAGCGGAAGAGGTCATCGAGACGCTCGGCCTCGCGCCCCACCCCGAGGGCGGATGGTACCGGGAGACATGGGCCGCCGAAGGCAAGGGCCGGCCGTCGGGCACGGCGATCTACTTCCTGCTTTGCGCGGGGGAGCGCAGCCACTGGCACCGCGTCGATGCTACCGAGATCTGGCACTTCCATGCCGGCGCACCGCTCGTCCTGCGGGTTTCGGAGACGGCGTCGGGACCGGCCGCGCAGCACCTCCTCGGCCCCGACCTCGGCCGCGCACGGCCCCAGGTGATCGTGCCGCCGCACCACTGGCAATCGGCCGAAAGCACCGGGGAGTGGACGCTCGCGGGCTGCACCGTCTCCCCCGGCTTCCGCTTCGAGGGGTTCGAACTCGCGCCGCCGGGCTTCGATATCCCGAGTGCCTGAGGACGACGAGAAGCGGCGGAGCCTGAACCGGCTCCTCTGGCGGGACCGGCTGAAGTCCCTCGCGCTCCCCGCCGCGATCCTCATCCCGACCGCCGCATTGGTGGCGGTGTTCGCCCTGCCCGGGCCGGAGGTCGGCGAGGCGGAACTGGCCACCGTGATCTCGACCGCGTTGCAGGCGAGGGACGACACGCCGAGGCGAATGATCAGCATCCGGCTTGCCGACGGCAGCGGGGCCGTCGTGAGTGCGCGACCTCTCGTCTCCCCTTCGCCGGGCGAAGAGATCTGCGTCGTGCGGGTACGCCGGCCGGTCATCCGGCGGATCACCGTCAGGCTGGCTCGACCGGGTGCCTGTGGGCCCTGACTGTCTGCCCCGCCCGCCCGTGCCGGGCGCCATTCACCCCCGAAAGTGTTTTCGGAAAGATGAAGTCTCTCCGGCGACCTGTCCGCCGGCGACCGGAGAGGGAACGCCGGTGGTGCCCGGCGCGCTCGTCGGCAGGCCGCGCAGAACCCGCACCGCGAGATAACCGAAGGCCTGGGCCTCGAGCATGTCGCCGTCGAGCCCCGCCGCCTCGACCGCTGCGACGGGACAGGCGATACGGGCAGCGAGTGCAGCCATCATCGCTGTATTGAGACGTCCACCACCCGTGACCAGGAGGCGTTCGGGCGGAACGGGACAATGGCGAAGCCCCTCGGCGGCCGCAGCGGCGGTGATGGCGACGAGGGTGGCGGCGGCATCCTCGTCGGAGAGATCCGCGACGAAGGCTGCGAGGTCGGGAAAATCATCGCGGTCAAGCGACTTCGGGGGGCGCTTCAGGAAGTAAGGGTGCTCGAGGAAGGCCGCGACCACCGTCTCGTCGGGTTGGCCGGCGCCGGCCAGTGCTCCGCCCCTGTCGAATGCGAGATCACGGCGGTCGCGCAGAAGATCGTTCAGCGGCGCGTTCGCGGGCCCGGTGTCGAAGGCGAGGCAGGCCCCCGGGCTCTCGGGGGCCGGTTTGGAGAGATCGAGAAAGGTGAGGTTGCCGACCCCGCCGAGGTTAAGCACCGCGACGTGGCGACCGATACCCGCCTGGGCGAGCGCCGCGAAATGGTAGAACGGAGCGAGCGGGGCGCCCTCGCCGCCGAGGGCGACGTCGGCCGAGCGGAAATCCCAGACCACCGGCAGGCCGAGCACCTCCGACAGCACGTCACCCGAACCCAGTTGCCGGGTGCCCCGGCCGCGCGGCTCGTGGGCGACGGTCTGGCCGTGGAACCCCACGACATCGACGTCCGAAAAGCCCGCGAGAAGTTCGGCATGGGCGGTCTCGACCACCTCCGCCGCCGCCTCGCTTTGCGCGTCGTCGTCCCAGCGGCCGAGGGCGGCGCGGATCGTCGCGCGTTCGGCGTCGGTGTAGGGGCGGTAGGCTGTCGGTCCTGTTTCGAACACGACCAGTCCGTCGGTCACGACGACGGCCCCGTCGATCCCGTCGAGCGAGGTGCCCGACATCGCCCCGAGCGCCCTGACGGTTGCGTCTTTCACCGCTTCCCCTCCCCCGACCCCGCCGATATACCGAGGCGAATTTCACGCGAGAATAGACGAGCGGCGATGACCTACCACCCGAAATCGGATTTTCTGGCCGCGATCCTGCCGCGCGGGTTTCTCGCCGACTGCACCGACCTGCAGGGGCTGGACGAGGCGCTGCTGACGGGCGGCGTGCCGGCCTATATCGGCTACGACGCCACCGCACCCTCGCTCCATGTGGGCCACCTTCTGAACATCATGCTCCTGCGCTGGTACCAGAAGGCGGGCGGCCGCCCGATCACGCTGATGGGCGGCGGGACGACGAAGGTGGGCGACCCCTCGTTCCGCTCCGAGGAGCGCCCGCTGCTCGACGCCGCCGCGATCGCGGCGAACATCGACAACATGTCCCGGGTGTTCGCGAAATACCTCTCCTATGGCGA
>CAZPPH010000246.1:0-3707 GCA_964588375.1 uncultured Rhodobacterales bacterium
TCCGCGCGAGCCAGCTCGGCCTGAAGGTCGCCATCGTCGAGCGCGAGCACATGGGCGGCATCTGCCTCAACTGGGGCTGCATTCCGACGAAGGCGATGCTGCGCTCCTCGGAAGTCTTCCACCTGATGCACCGCGCCAAGGAGTTCGGTCTCAAGGCCGAAGGGATCGACTACGACCTCGACGCGGTGGTCAAGCGCTCGCGCGGCGTCGCCAAGCAACTGAGTTCCGGCGTCGGCCACCTGATGAAGAAGAACAAGGTCACCGTGGTGATGGGAGAGGCGACCCTTCCCGCGAAAGGCACGGTTTCGGTCAAGACCGAGAAGGGCACCGAGACCCTCAAAGCCAAGAACATCATCCTCGCCACCGGCGCCCGCGCCCGCGAGCTTCCCGGCCTCGAGGCCGACGGCAAGCGGGTCTGGATGTACAAGCACGCGCTCCAGCCGCCGCACATGCCGAAAAAGCTCCTCGTCATCGGCTCGGGCGCCATCGGCATCGAATTCGCGAGCTTCTACAACACCCTCGGCGCCGAGACGACGGTGGTCGAGGTGATGGACCGGATCCTGCCCGTCGAGGACGCCGAGATCTCGGCCTTCGCGCAGAAGGCGTTCGAAAAGCAGGGCATGAAGATCCTCCGGAAAGCCATCGTGACGAAGCTCGACCGGGCCGACGACAAGGTGACCGCGCATGTCGAGACGAACGGCAAGACCGAGACCATGGAGTTCGACAGCGTGATCTCGGCGGTCGGCATCGTCGGCAACACCGAGGGCCTCGGCCTCGAGAAACTCGGCGTGAAGATCGACCGGGGCCATGTGGTGACGGACGAATATTGCCGGACCGGCACCGAGGGCCTCTATGCCATCGGCGACATCGCCGGCGCGCCCTGGCTCGCGCACAAGGCCTCCCACGAAGGGGTCATGGTCGCCGAGCTGATCGCGGGCAAGAACGATGTCCACCCGATCAAGCCCGAGAGCATCGCGGGCTGCACCTACTGCCATCCGCAGGTCGCCAGCGTCGGTTATTCCGAGGCGAAGGCGAAGGAGCTCGGCTACGAGGTGAAGGTGGGCAAGTTTCCCTTCATCGGCAATGGCAAGGCGATCGCGCTCGGCGAGCCCGAAGGAATGGTGAAGACCGTGTTCGACGCGAAGACCGGCGAGCTTCTCGGCGCGCACATGATCGGTGCGGAGGTGACCGAACTCATCCAGGGGTACGTCGTCGGCCGCACGCTGGAGACGACGGAGGAAGACCTCATGCACTCCGTCTTCCCGCACCCGACGCTCTCGGAGATGATGCACGAAAGCGTGCTCGACGCCTATGACCGGGTGATCCACATCTGAGACTGAAGAGAGGGGGCTGTCTGCCCCCTCTGCCGCCCGTGCCGGGCGCCATTCACCCCCGAGGATACTTGGGGGCCGATGAGAAACGGGCCTGCCGGCATCATCGGTCCGGAAATATCCTCCGGGGGGAGCGCGCGCGGCGCGCGGGGGGCGGAAAGCCCCCCTCCGGCGCCGCGTTCGGCTGGCCAGGGACGCGCTCTTGACCGCGGGCCGGTGCGGGCGGAGAAGGCGGCATGGACACCAACTGGCGGCTCGTCGCCCTTCTCTATGTCGCGGGGCTCCTGGCCGCCGGGCAGTTCGCCAAGGTCGCGCTGACGCTTGACGCGCTGGCCCTGCGCTACCCCGATGCCGGCGAGGCATTGCCCCTCACCGTGTCCGCCCTCGCGATCATGGGCATGGTCTTCGGCGCGACGGCGGGTTCGCTCGCGGCGCGCATCGGGCTCCGGCCGGTGCTGATCGGCGGGCTCGTCGCGGCGGCGGCCCTGTCCTTCGCCGAGGCGCTCCTGCCGCCGTTTCCGCTTCTTCTCGGGCTGCGCTTTCTTGAGGGCGCGGCGCATCTGGCCATCGTGGTGACCGCGCCGACGCTTCTGGCGGGCATCGCCGCGCCGCGCCACCAGTCGCTCGTGATGGGGCTCTGGGGCACCTTCTTCGGGGTCGGCTTCTCGCTGACCGCCCTGTTTCTGCCGCCGCTTCTGGCGCTCGGGGGCGCGGGCGCGGTCTTCGCCGCGCACGGGGCGGTGTTTCTCGTTCTCGCGGGCCTGCTCGTGCCGGCCACGCCGCATTTTCCCGTTTCGCCGGTGGCGCGCGAGAGCTGGCTTCGCCGCCACCTGTCGATCTATCTCACGCCCCGGGTCGTCGCCCCTGCGATGGGGTTTTTCTGGCATACCCTGATGTTTCTGGGGCTTCTGACCTATCTGCCCGACTTCATAGGAGGGTGGACCGCGCCGCTCCTGCCGATTCTCGCCCTTGTCGGAACCATGGCGGCGGGAGGCCTCGCGCGAATCGTGCCGCCGCGGCGCCTGCTCTACGGAGCCTATGCCGCGACGATCGCCGGAGCGGGCGTCCTGACGGTCGCACCGCCGGCGCTGCTCGTTCCCGCGGCCTTTGTGTTTCTCGTGATCCTCGGCCTCGCCCCCGGTGCGGCCTTCGCGGCCGTTCCGGCCTACAATGCCGATGTGGCGGACCGGGCGGGCGCGAACGGGGCCATCGCGCAACTCGGCAACGTCGGCACGGCTGTCAGCGTGCCGCTCATCGCCCTGACCCTCCCGCTCGGCCTTGCCGGGCCGCTCGCGGCGGCGGCGGTGATCTCGCTCATGGGCTGGGGGGCGATCTTCGCGGTGCACCGGGCCATCGGGTCGGAGGCGCGCCGGTCCGCGGCCTGACCTCCCGGAGCCCCGCCTTTGTCCGCCTGCGCCGCGAGGGGGCCAGGAAGCGAATTAATTTTTCAATGTTCCGGTAATGTTCTATAAACCCTCTGGCACCCGCGCCACGCGCGCCTATGTTTTGCCTCTGCCGACGAGGACCCCATGCCCGAGCTGAAGAAGATCGAAGTCCGCGGTGCGCGCGAGCACAACCTGAAGTCCATAGACGTCGACATTCCGCGCGACGAGCTTGTCGTGATCACCGGGCTGTCGGGCTCGGGGAAATCCTCGCTGGCGTTCGACACGATCTACGCCGAGGGCCAGCGCCGCTACGTCGAATCGCTGTCGGCCTACGCCCGCCAGTTCCTCGACATGATGGAAAAGCCCGACGTCGACCACATTTCCGGTCTCTCCCCGGCGATCTCCATCGAGCAGAAGACGACCTCGAAGAATCCGCGCTCGACAGTGGGCACGGTCACCGAGATCTACGACTACATGCGGCTTCTCTTCGCCCGCGCCGGCACGCCTTACTCGCCGGCCACCGGCCAGCCCATCGAGGCCCAGCAGGTGCAGGACATGGTCGACCGGGTGATGGCGATGGAGGAGGGCACGCGCGGCTACCTTCTCGCCCCGATCATCCGCGACCGGAAGGGGGAATACCGCAAGGAGTTTCTCGAGCTTCGGAAACAGGGCTTCCAGCGCGTGAAGGTCGACGGGCAGTTTCACGAACTCGACGACCCGCCGGTGCTCGACAAGAAGTTCCGCCACGACATCGACGTCGTCGTCGACCGGATCGTGGTGCGGGAAGGACTGGAGACGCGGCTCGCCGACAGTTTCCGCACCGCGCTCGACCTCGCCGACGGCATCGCCATTCTCGAGACGGCGCCGGCCGAGGGTGAGCCCGAACGCATCACGTTCTCGGAAAACTTCGCCTGCCCGGTCTCGGGCTTCACCATTCCCGAGATCGAGCCGCGCCTGTTCTCCTTCAACGCGCCCTTCGGGGCCTGCCCGG
>CAZPPH010000247.1:0-3704 GCA_964588375.1 uncultured Rhodobacterales bacterium
AAGACACCTGCGTCGTCGCTTCCGCCTCAACCACGAGACCGCCCGACCTCGACGGCCGGATCGCGGCGGGGGCCGACCGCCCGCCGGCACCTCCGCACCCTTTATGCTCATCCCCGGCGCCGACCCGATTGCCGGAAGGGAGGGGCAGGGGAAAAGGCGGTCCGCGGCGTCGTCGGGGCCGCCGTTGCGGCGCGAGCGGCGAAGGCCGGGCCGACAACGATGTGACCGGCGCCCGAACGCCTCGACGCGAGATCCTCGAAACCTGCCGCCGCGTGCCGGTCCCGCCCGCCCCCGGCGAGGGTGCTTCTGCGGGGGCACGGCGCTTCGTGCATTGCTGCTGTGGTCCGGAGTCGCGCGCCCGACTGGCGGCCTGCGTCGTTGCCTCACCGCGCCCTGAAACCGGGCGCGCGTCTCCGGGCTTCATCGGCCCGAAAATATCCTCGGGGGGAATGCGGCGAAGCCGCAGGGGGGCGGACAGCCCCCGTCTCCGGCTCTCAGCCCCTTTCGCGCCGCCGCCGGGCACCACCCTTGCGTCCCGCCAGCCGTCCCGCGCGCGCCGGCAACTCCTCGGTCACCGCGGTGCGCGCCTCTGCACCCATCGCCACCCAGTGCATGATTTCGTCCGCCGTCCGGTGACAGCCGACGCAGATCCGCGCTTCCGGGTGGATCATGCAGACCTTCGTGCAGGGCGATGCGACCTCGTCGCGTTTCCAGATCTCGTCACTCATCGCGGTCGAGCCTGCGGGTCATCATGCGCCGGCGGCGGACCTTGTCCGCATCGCGTTTCGGCGCCCCGGTCTCCGCCTTGTCGGACGCGGCGGGTCGGTCCCCGGCGTCGTCTCCTGTCTCATCTCCGGGGCCGGGTTGCCTGCGTCCCTGCGGGAGCGCCCTGCCGGCGCGTGCCCTGCCGGCGCGTTCCATCGCCGGCGGACCTTCGGTCGGGTCGGGAGTGTCCGGGGTCGCCGGGGCCGGGGTGGCGCTCTCCTGCGCATCCTGCCGGGGGCGCCCGCCGTAGAGAAACGCGATCCGGTCGAGCGCGCCCTGCAGGATCACCGCAGCCGCCACCTTGTCGATGACGAGCTCGCGCTTGGCGCGGCTGGTGTCGGCCTCGATCAGCGCGCGTTCGGCGGCGACGGTCGACAGCCGCTCGTCCCAGAAGGTCACCGGGCGGGGCATGTACATCTCGAGCGCCCGCGCGAAGGCCCGGGTCGACTGGCTGCGCGGCCCGTCCGAGCCGTCCATGTTCCTCGGCATTCCGATCACCACGCCGCAGACGTCGCGCTCGGCGGCGATCTGCCAGATCCGCCCCATGTCCTTTTTCTGGTCCTTTCGCCGGATCGTGTAATGCGGTGTCGCGATCGTCCGGTCCACGTCAGACATCGCCACGCCGATGGTCCGGGTGCCGAGGTCGAGGCCGATGATCGGCCTGCCGGGCGCCAGCTCCCGGGCGAATTCCTCGAAGTTCTGGTATATCACGGCTCGCCTCCCGCCCGCCTCAGGGCGCGTTCGATCATCCCCACCGCCTCGATATTCCCAGAAAACACGCTTCGTGCCTCCGCCGCAATGGCCTCGGCCCGGCCGGTCTGCCCCAGAACCGTCAGGGCGCCGACAAGCCGCGCCCAGTCCTCGGGCGGACCGCCCTCGGCACCGAGGCGCTCGGCGAGCCCCTCGACCATGTTCTCGACCATCGCCGCCCGCGCCTCGGGCGACATTTCCGCGGCCGCCTCCATGTCCTCGGCCGTCGGCCCCGGTGCGGTGTCGAGCGAATACGGCACCCCGGCGGCGGCCGCGAGCCCCTCGATCTCGGACCGGACCACCGGCAGCCACGGGTCGCCAGGGACGCTGTCGGCCAGAAGGTCCGCCCATATCTCGAAGGCCCGGTCGGTCCGGCCGACCTGCATCTCGCCGAGCCCGAGATAGTAGCGCGCCGGCCCGTTGGCCGGATCGCGCGCCAGCGCCTCGGCGGCGGCCCGCCCGGCCTCGGGCGAGACGTAGCCGCCCGCGGCGAGCACCATCGCGTCGACGAGCTCGGCCCAGTCGCCGGCGGTCGCCCCGGGGCCCAGAAGCTCCACCACGCGCTCCTGCGCTTGCCGGGCGGCGGCGAACCGGCCGAGCCGGGCTTCGTTCGCCGCGAGCAGGCGGTGGCCCTGAATGTCGTCGGGGCGCTCGGCCACCGCCGCGCGCAGCCGATCCATGAGCGTCAGGAAATCGGGGTCCACCCGGCTGAGATCGGGCTGGCGCAGGCTTTCCTCGGCCTCCGCCTGCGCCTGGCTCGGCCGCTCGCCGCGTGCCGCCTCCGCGAGGGCGATCCGGCGCTCGAGCGGCAGGTCAGGGTAGCCCGGCGCGCCGATCGCGCCGTAGAGCCCCAGCGCGCCCGCGACCACCACGAGCGCTGTCAGGGCCGCCGGCAGCCGCGCCGGCCCGCCGGATATCGCATCCGCCGCCCCGGCCTTGCGGTCGGCGGCCAGAAGCCGGCGCTTCACCTCGAGGCGCACCGCCTCGGCATCGGTCTCGGACAGCACGCCGCGCATGACGTCCCGGTCGATCTCGTCCAATTGTTCGCGGTAGACCATGAGGTCGCTTTCGGCCGCCTCGAGCCCCTCCCGGCCGCCGCGCCGGAACGCCGCCGCCAGTGTCAGCGCCACCAGCGCTCCGAGTGCCCCAGATATCAGCCAGAATGTCACGTCCGAACCTCCGTTCCCGCTGATCTAGTCCCGGGCGCGCCGCTGCGAAACCCCGCAAGGACGCAATGTCGCTTTTCCGCCCGGTCGCGCCGCATGCCGCCTTGTGCGCCCGGCGCGGATTTCCCATCAATGCCGGGACGACAGGTCCGGAGACCCCATGCGCTATTCAGCGTTCGAAATCGCCCGGCAGGCGCTTTCCGGCCACAAGGGCTGGCCAAGGGCGTGGGGAGACGCGACCCCGAAGCCCCGCTACGACGCGATCGTCGTGGGGGCGGGGGGGCACGGCCTCGCGACCGCCTACTACCTCGGAAAGAATCACGGGGTGCGCAACGTCGCGATCCTCGAAAAGGGCTGGCTCGGCGGCGGCAACACCGGCCGCAACACCACGATCATCCGCTCGAACTATCTTCAGGACCCCTCGGCGGCGATCTACGAGAAATCCCGTTCGCTCTACGAGACGCTGTCGCAGGAGCTGAACTACAACGTCATGTTCTCGCCCCGGGGCGTGATGATGCTCGCGCAGACCGAGCACGAGGTGCGCGGCTATCTCCGCACCGCGCAGGCCAACGCCCTGCAGGGGGTGCAGACCGAGTTCATCCCGCCCGCCCGCGTCAAGGAGCTCTGCCCGATCATCGAGACAAGGGGCCCCCGCTACCCCGTTCTCGGCGCGCTCTGGCAGGCGCGCGGCGGCACCGCGCGTCACGATGCCGTGGCCTGGGGCTATGCCCGCAAATGCGCCGAGATGGGCATGGACGTGATCCAGCAATGCGAGGTGACGGCGATCCGGTCGCGTAACGGCAAGGTCACCGGCGTCACCACCACGAAGGGCGAGATCGACTGCGCCAAGCTCGCCATCGTCGTCGCGGGCCATTCGGGCGTGCTCGCCGACATGGCCGGCTTCCGCCTGCCCATCGAGAGCGTCGCCCTGCAGGCGCTCGTCTCCGAGCCGATCAAGCCCTGCATGGATGTCGTGGTCATGGCCAACACCGTGCACGGCTACATGAGCCAGTCCGACAAGGG
>CAZPPH010000248.1:0-3691 GCA_964588375.1 uncultured Rhodobacterales bacterium
CATTCCCACGGCGGCGGCAGCGGACATCCCCGCGGCGACGCCAAGGACCGGGTCGAGCCCGGGCAGCAGGAACAGGACGGCCGCCCCGGCCGCCCCTCCGGCGAAACACATCGGAAAGACCACGCCGCCCTGCCAGTGGCTTGCCAAACAGAGCGCGCAGGCCAGCGCCTTGCCGAGGGCGAGCAGGATCAGGAGGGCCGGTCCGTGCTCGGCGCCGAGCCGCAGCATTTCGCCGATCTCGTTATGGCCGGAAAACAGCAGGATCGGCGCTGCGGTGCACACAAGGCCCGCAGCCGCGCCGCCTGCGACCGGCTGCCAGAAGCGAGAGGGGCAGGAGCGCGCGAGCAACCCGGCGATCCCGGAGCGCAGTCGAAGGAATATCGCCCCCGCTGCGGCGCCTGCGGCCCCGGCAAGGCAGGCCATCACGGTGTCCCACATGGTGCTTTCGGCCGTCAGCCGGGGCAGGCGCATCATTCCGACCGCCCCCTCGATGAGGGACTCCGCAGTGACGACGAAGGCCGCGAAACCGGCCAGCCCCGCGACGAACAGCAGCGGTCGCGGCACCGTGTCCCTCGGTTCTGCATGGATCGGCCCGCCGGCAGGCGAGCCGTAGACGCCGGACAACGCGCCGGCGATGCCGGCTTCGGCCAGCTGGCGGCGTGTGGCCGCGCTGTGGGCAAGGCGCAGCGAGATGAGTGACGAAAGCTGCGCCGTCACGGCGAGGATACCGGCCTCGGGTCCGATCGCACCGCCGAAGGCGACCGCAAATATCGCCCCGAGTGCGACCCAGGCCGCTTCTCGCCGATGAATGGCAAGGGGATCGCGAGCCTGGGCGATCTGCTCCTCGAAGTCCGGGCCCGCGGCCATCAGGCGGGTCAAGCCGATTGCCGCGCCGCCTGCCACCATGACCGGCAGAACCACCCACCGGCTGTCCGGCAGGGCGCCCCAGATCGCCGTTTGCAGCAGGATCATTGCGCCGTAGGTGACTGCGGCTATCGCGCCTGCGGCGAGGCCCAGCGCCGTGGCTTGAAGGCCAAGGTCCAGACCCAGCTCGCGGGACCACTGGCGCAGCCCGCGCGCCCGGTGCGCCCGCCTGTCACCACCCGGGACCTCGTCGCTCATGCCCCGCTCCATGTAACGCCGCGATGGCATGCTCTGCATCGCGAATGGCCAATCTCGAATCCCGTATGCGAGATGGGGATGAAAGTCACGGAAATGGGCGGTGGCACCCGGGGAGATGGCCCGCCCCGACGATGCGCACGATCGCGCCTGGCTCCGTCTGCATCCGTCAAGCGTGGCCACAATCCGGTGGTGTCCGCGTGCCCCACGCGCGCAGGGCCGGGTGGGTCGGGCTGCGAAACTGTTTGACCTCGCGGCGAAGGGCGCGTTCTTCTGAAGATGAAACCATGCCCTTGCCATCCCTGTCCTTCCGGTGCGCCATGATACCCCGTCTTATCGCTTTCGCTATCCTACCCATCCTCTGCTCCGCCGCGTTTGCCCAGGACGGGAGGATACTGAGCGGAGAGGTCACGTATCGCGAACGGATAGCGCTTCCGCCCGATGCGGTTCTGATGGTCGAGGTCACGGCAATCGACCGTTCAATGATCGCCGAGGCACGCATCGCGACCGAGGACCGGCAAGTTCCGATCCCCTTCGAGATCGACGTGCCCGGCGACACCGCCGGCACGCTGCGCGCGGGTCTGTCGACGGGTGGCCGGGTCGACTGGCTGAGCGATCCGGTCGAGGTCGACGCGGGGATGTCCGGCGATATCGGCGAACTGGTCCTGCATCGCTTCCAGCCCATGGGCTTCGTCTCGGCCTTCCGTTGCGGCGACCGGATGATCCGCGTCGGGTTCGCAGGCGAAAGCGCCGTTCTCGATACCGGCAGCGAGCGACTGGTCCTCGAGCCGTCGCGCGCCGCCTCCGGTGCGCGCTACGAGGCCGAGGGCGATCCCGACACATGGTTCTGGAACCAGGGCGACAGCGCGCTCGTCTCGCTTGCGGGCGAGGAGCTGCCGGAATGCCGCTTGAGCCTGCCGGTCGATGACATGCCATACCGTGCAGGCGGCAACGAACCCTTCTGGTCCGTCACCATCGAGGCCGGGCAGATGACCCTCATCCGGCTCGGGATGGACGACCTGACCATGCCGGTGACCGAGACCGGCATGACCGACGCGGGAGACATCCTGATCATTGCCGCCGACCGAGAACGCGCGCTGCGCACGGTGATCCTGCGCAAGCCGATACTCTGCCGGGACAGCATGACCGGCATGCCGCATCCCGAGACGGTGGACCTCTCGATGGGCGATCACACGATCACAGGCTGTGGCGGCGACCCCTGGTCGCTGCTTGTTGGCCGGACCTGGGTTGTCGAGGACATCGCAGGCGGTGGCGTGATCGACAACGCCCGCGCAACCATGGGCTTCGACGGGGCCGGACGTGTTTATGGGTCCGGCTCGTGCAACCGCTACAACGGCCCCGCCACGCTGACCGGCGAGACGCTGAGCTTCGGTGCGATGGCCAGCACGAGCATGGCCTGCCCGGAGGCGCTCATGACGCAGGAGCGACGGTTTTTCGAGGCCCTCGCAGAGGTTTCGGGCTTCGACATCGACGAGACCGGCGCGCTGATCCTGCGTGGCCCCGGCGGTCCGCTCGTCCTGGCACGCGCCGCCACGGACGGCAGCGCGCCATGACGCCTGCGCGGAACGGCAAGGCGCCGCCTCTCAGAGGATCCACTCGACCGGCAGCCAGCTCATGAAGGTCACCATGCCACGCTGGAAAGCGCTGGTGTTGGGCTCGCGGTCGAAGGTGATCGTTTCGCCGTCCGGGGTGGTCTCCGTCCACCGGATCGCGCCATCGGGCCCCGTCGAGACCTCGTAGAAGGTCTCGGTCCGGTCGAGTGCGCGGGACAGGTTCATGGCGATCTCGGGACTGTCGATCAGGAACCCCATTTCGGTGTTGAGCGAGGCCGAGCGCGGGTCGAAGTTGAACGACCCGATGAAGATACGCTCGCCGTCCACCGCGAAGGTCTTGGCGTGCAGGCTCGATTGCGAGCCGGTCAGAAGCTGTTGAATCGACGCGCCCTCGGGGCGATCGGGGCGCGCACGCAGTTCGAGGATCTCGGCACCTTCGCGCAAGAGGCGGTCGCGGTATCCCATCCACGCGCTGTGCACGACGGGAACGTCCGTCGCCTCCAGCGAGTTCGTGACCAGCCGTGTCCTGATCCCGTCCGCAAGGAAGCCTTCGATCTGCCCGGTGCCCACCTCACCCGGGATGAGATAGGCCGAGACGAGATCGAGGCTGCGCTCGGGCCGGCCGATGATCTGCGGAAGCTGACCGACGAGGAGACGGTCGGCCTCGGCCTGGCCCAGGCCCTTGGCGGGATCGTCGCTGACCAGGGCGACGGTCGTCCATTCCAGCACGTCCTCGCCCGCCAGCGCACGCGACAGAACGGGCGCATCCGCCACCGCCGCGGCATAATCCGACCCGCGCGAGCTCCCCTCCGCCTCGGCGACGGCTGCGGCCATCTCGTCGAGCCCGCCCTCGGAGGGCGGCAGCACATCGGCCGCGGCATAGCTCGACCCGCTGGTCCAGTAGGCATCGAAATCGGCCGAGACATCTGCCGCGGCAGGCCCCACCGCCAGCACGTCGAAGTCGAAATAGGCCGTCCCCTCGCCATAGGCGAAGTAGA
>CAZPPH010000249.1:0-3665 GCA_964588375.1 uncultured Rhodobacterales bacterium
GACGTGCCGGAGGGCGCTTGGCGCTGGCCGAATTTCAGCCCGGCCGAGATCGCATTCTGCTCCTCGATGGCGGCACCGGGACGGAGCTTCAGAAACGCGGCGTTCCGATGTCGACGCAGTCCTGGTGTGGTCCTGTTCCGCCCGAGCACCTTCCGGCCCTCGAAGCGGTCCACGGCGACTACATCGCTGCGGGGGCCGATATCATCACCGCCAACACCTACTCCACCTCGCGGCTTTTGCTCGACCTCGACGGCATGGGCGAGGCGTTCGAGCAGATCAATCGCTCCGCGGTCCGGGCGGCCATGGAGGCCCGCCACAATAGCGGTCGCAAGGACGTCCTTGTTGCCGGCTCGCTGTCGCATCGCGGTCCGATCGCGCAGGGCACGGCACGTCCAGACTCGTCTGTCGCGACGTCGCAGAAGCGCATGGCCTCGGCTTTGCGTGAACTGGCCGGCCTGCTCCGGGAAGAGGGCTGCGACCTGATCCTTCTTGAAATGCTTTACGATCCCGAACGCATACCCGTCGTCCTCGAGGTCGCCGAGAGGAGCGGCCTGCCGATCTGGGCGGGGTTCTCGGCGCGCCGCGCCGACAACGGCCGTGTCCTGAGCTTCGATCCGGCCCGCGAAATTCCGTTCGAGGAGATCGTGTCCCTGCTTGGTTCGCACGAGATCGCGGCGGCCGGGATCATGCATACGCCGTCCGACCTTGTCTCGGACGCGCTGAGGGTTCTGAAGTCCGTCTTCGACGGCCCACTCCTTGCCTACCCCGACTCCGGCTACTTCCGATCTCCGCACTGGCAGTTCGAGGACGTGATTAGCCCGGAGGACTTGCGGTCATTCGCGGAGGAATGGATTGCCCAAGGGGTTCAGGTTGTCGGCGGCTGCTGCGGCCTCGGACCCGAGCACATCGCCGAGCTGGCGCCGCTGCGGCGTCTGGGAGAACTGACACCGGCTCCTCAAGTCCCGTGACGCCGACAGAAAGGTCGCGCCAGGCGCAGTAACACCCTTTGGCGTATCCGAAACGGGCCAACGCGGCAGAACGTCTGGATGCATTGCACAAAGACGATCCTTGCCCGAGGATACAGAGAGGCAGGTATTGTCACGTGCGCAACGATCCCTTTTCTTTCCCGGCCGCCAGCTTGCGACGCGCGCAAGGCCATCGCCTCAGCGCCTCGCACGGTAAGCTGAAGGGCCTGTTTCAGCCACTCTGCGCAACCGGGGTGCCGCTGGGCGGCATCGGAACCGGGGGGATCACGCGCGCCTCAGACGGCCGCTTCAGCCGTTGGACGCTCAAAGCCGGAAGTGTCGCCCAGTTCGTAATGCCTGCCAACGGATTTGTCCTCCGGACACATGCCGAAGACAGCGCCGCGATGGCCCGGGCACTGCAACCGTCGCCGGACAATGCCGAATTGCGCGCCTTCGCGTTCGAGGACGCCGCGCCGGAATGGGGCGGCCTGTTTCCCTTCGCCTGGCACCAGCATTCGCCGCTCGATGGCGTTGAGGCAGAGTGCAAGGCATTCTCGCCGGTCATTCCCGGCGACTTGGAAAGTGCCGTCTTGCCCATCGCCGTCTTCAATTGGCGGCTAACAAACCGCGGCGACCGGCCGGCCGAAGTATCCCTGGCCTTTACCTTTGCCAACCTGAACGGCTGGTTCGACGGTTTCCGCGAAACACGTCCCCCGCGTGTCGCGGCCGGGTGCTTTAACCGGCCGTTCGAGGTCGCAGAAGGTGCGGGCCTCGTGCTCGACCGCCGACGCGTGTCCGAGCGCCCTCCAGAGGGCACCGGCGAATGGGCGATTAGCCTTTCGGGCGGTTGCGACGCATGGCACAGTCGCACGGCCTGCTTCGACGGCACCGGCGATGGCCGCGACTTTTGGGATCCCTTCCTCGCCACCGGAGATGCGCCCGACCTGGGCGATGGCTGGGTGACGGAGAGCGGTTTCCGCGAGACACCACCGGGACACCCGGCGGCGGCAGTTTCGGCTCGCGTCACCCTCGCCCCAGGCGAAAGCTGCGCGATGCGGGCGACGCTGGTCTGGGACCTGCCGGTCCTCAGCTTCGGCCAGGGACGCCGCTGGCTCAGGGCGCACACCGATCAATGGGGATCGGACGGTCGGAACGCGGCCGCCCTGACGAGGCACGCGCACGAGAATGCGACCGATTGGGAAATGCGCCTCACCGGCTGGCAGGACCGGGTGCAGGACTGTATGGGCGATGCCCCGCACAAGGCCGGCATGGCCATCAACGAATCCTACTTTCTGGTCGACGGTCTGACGGTCCTGACCTCGGCCCGCGAGTCACCGAAAGGTGTCTCGCATTTCGGGATCATCGAGTGCCACGACTACGCGCTCTATGACACGATGGACCTTTGGGTCTACGCTGCCGAAGCCGTCGGGCAGTTCTTCCCGGAACTCGCCGCCAGCGTGGCGCGCGACTTCGCGGACCTTCTGCTCGATGATGACCGCGCACAGCGGCGCCATCGCTGGAACGGCACCCTTTTCCCGCTCAACCCCGCTGGCGCCTGCCCGCACGACCTGGGCGGGCCGGGCGAAGACCCGTTCGTGGTGCCGAATTCCTACACCTACCGCGACAGCACACTCTGGAAGGACCTGAACAGCGATCTCGTTCTCTGCATCTACCGCGAAGGCCGGCGGATGAGCAGGGACTGGCGCCTTGACCGGTTCGCCGCGGTGAAGGCAGCGATCGATCACCTGCAGCAGTTCGACAGGGACGGCGACGGTCTGATCGAGAACGACGGGACACCCGACCAGACCTTCGACAACATCCCGATGACCGGCCCGTCGAGCTATTGTGGGGGTCTCTGGATCGCCGCCCTGCTCGCCGGGACGGCGCTCGCGGTCGAAGCGGGCGAGACTGATCTGGCCGAGACGTGGCGCGACCAGGCCGAGGCCGCGAAGGCCGCCTTCAACATGCGGCTCTACAATGGTGCGTGGTACCGGGTCGACACTGACGGGCCGTTCTCGGGGGCCTGCTTCATCGAGCAGCTCTTCGGTCCGTTCCTGGCGCGACGTCTGGGTCTAGGCGATATCGTTCCTGAAGATCACGCGCACTCGGCTCTCGGCGAGATCTACCGCCGAAACTTCCTCGAGGCTGGCAGCGGCGAAGGTGCGGTTTCGCTTACCGGATTGTCCGATGCGGCCCGGTCGCTGCTCCCGCACCAGGACGATCCCACGTTTCAGACGGCCGAGATTCAGCCGGGTTTCAACTTCTCGCTGGCCGCTCAATTCGATGCGTGGGGATTGCATGACGAGGCCGACAACCTGCGTCGTGCGCTTTACCGACAGCTCTACGAGAGGCGGAACCTGGTGTTCCAGACGCCCGCCGCCTTCGATCGGGGCAAAGAGACTTGTCGCGCGGTTCTCAACATGCGGCCTATGGCAGCTTGGTGGACCGCGCCGTTCAATTGAGAGCGCCGCCGCCGTCCGTTTGCGATGCGGAGTTATCTCGGCTTCAATTCTGGCGTCCTGAAGGAGAGGGCAAGACATTGCGGTCACTGAACGCGTGCCCGCACTCCCGGCGCAGTTCGCCCGCGAGGCTCCTATGGTGCGCAAGAGCCTCGCACAGAGCCGGACCGTGAAGAGCGGCGGACGTCGCGACGCTCGGCGCGGCCGGAGTGGAGGTGGCCCAGCCGGTGCTGGCCGAGAC
>CAZPPH010000250.1:0-3605 GCA_964588375.1 uncultured Rhodobacterales bacterium
TTCGCGATACCCCAAATTTGGTATGCTTTTGAAGACATGAATCTGTATGATTCCAGAGTGGTTAAAGTAAACGCGTGGAGTGCTTGAACATGCTCGATTCTGCGAAACCGAGTCAAACCGAGGGAGGCGACGACTGGGCGCAGCGCTCCGCGTACTGGCTCGCGTGCGTGCGCAAGCACACCCCGAAGCGGAAGCTCCGCGAAAGGCGGTCATCGCCGCTGATCCTAACTGGCCAAGGCATGTCCCTGAGGATCGACAAGGGGGCACTACTCGCCACCGACGGCTTCACGCACTATCCGCAGGAAAGGGCGGTTCATCGCTTCTTTCCCGGTGACCTGTCTCTGCCCAAGCGGATCGTTGTCATTGACGGATCAGGTGAGATTACCCTCGATGCGATCGACTGGCTGGCCGAGCAAGGCGTGACGCTGGTGCGCCTCAAGTGGGATGGAACCCCGATCGCAGCTATAGGTGCCGATGGCATGCTCTTCGATCGGGACAAGGTTAACTGGCAGGTGGCCCAGCGGTCAAACGAAGCCGCGCGACTTGCGTTCGCGGTTCCACTCATCCAGGCGAAGGCCGACGCCTCGCTGCACAACCTCGAACACCAGTTTCCGCCGTTCCACTCGAAGATGCGGGCGATCCGAGTGATCCGGGAAGCGGTCCAGGAGCTGCACCGGAAGCCACCTGACACAATCAATGAACTCTTGCGGATCGAGGGGCGGATCGCGGCGATCTACTTCAACTCATGGCGGTCGCTGAACCTGAAGTGGAAGGGGCTGAAACAGCTCCCGATCCCCGAGCACTGGCAGACGTTCCGGGCGCGAACCTCGCTCCGGGAGACCGTTACGCTCTCCAACCGAAACGCCACTCACCCGATCAATGCGATGCTCAACTATGCGTATGGCCTGCTCGAAAGTCATGTTCGGATCGGCGTCCTGGCGGATGGATACGATCCGGTCGAAGGCATCCTTCACAGCCGGGCCACGCGGGACCGACATTCGTTAGTGTTCGATCTGATGGAGCCGCTGCGGCCCGTGGTCGATCGAGCGATCATCGAGCTTGTGCTCAACGAGACCTACAGCGCGAAGGACTTCGTGGTGCAGTCGGATGGGGTTTGTCGGCTCACCCCGGAGTTGGCGCGGCGGGTGGTGCAGGTGGTTCAGGCAGAGCTAGCGAGAGAACGTGGATAGACACTCGGGACCAATCAGCCACTGGACTTCGACGTACCGCGCAACTGCTCCGCGACTTGTCTCGAAGGGCGGGAAGCGGACCTTCACTGCGGTTTGCGCCAAAGTCGGCTACGCGGACGTTCCGGACCTTCCCTTCCGGTGAATGAAGGTCCGCATTGCGAATTTCAAGTTCAGGCGCGCCTGCCTAACGCTAAGCCAGATAGTCGGTGAAGACCTCGCTTCCATCGTCGAAGGTCATAAGCCGTGTCGCAAGCACTCCCTCGTCATTGTAGGTATCGACGTAGTTATCCCAAGCATAAACATCTTCGACATCGGTCATTGTAGCCGTTGATTTGATGCCATTGGTGTAGAGAATGTCCAAAACGCGTCCGTTATCATAGGTGGTCGTCTGGTCTGAGATGACGCCCGAGCCATCATAGGTCTTGGCAACGGTATCCCAGACGAACTGGTCCGCGATATCGCTTGTGAAACTTGAGGCCAGGACATCGTTTTCGTAATTGCTCACGGCCTCACGTCCATCATCATAGAGCGTTGTCCGGCCAGTGCGAGCGCCTTCCACATCGTAAGTGTCTGTGTAGCTGGACCAGGCGTAGACATCGGCCACATCCGTCATTGTGCCCGTCACCCGAACGCCATCGACAAACTCAATGTCTAACACGCGATCGTCGTCATAGGTGTTTGTCTGGCTGATCTGCATGCCCGTATCGTCGAAGCCGCGCTCGATAGTATCCCAGGCGTAGGCGTCATCGACATCAGTTACGAGGCTTGACGTGGTAACCCCACCCATGCTGGACGCCTCGGTCACACGGCCATCGTCAAAGGTGGTGACTCGCAATGCGAGATCACCATTGCTATCGAAGGTGTCCGTATAGCTCGCCCAAGCATAGGCGTTGTCCACGTCTGTCATCTGGGCTGACGAACGGACACCATCTGTGTAGGCCGTCTCAAGCAATCTTCCATCGTCATAGGTATTGGTTTGTCCGGTCTGCGTGCCGGTTTCGTCATAGGTGCGCGCGACCGTATTCCAGACAAACTCATCGGCCACATCCGTTACGATACTCGATGCAATCACCCCGGCCACATAGGTGTTCTGCGCTTCGCGACCATCATTGTAGGTGGTGTCGCGAGATGTTCGGTTGCCGTCCAGATCAAAAGTGTCGGTGTATTCCGACCAGCTAAAGAGATTGCCGGTGTCGAACACCGTTCGCATGGAAGGTTGCGTGCCGCCCGGCGCGAACACCGAAACGGAAACACTGTCGGCTGTGGTGTCGATTTCCGCCCTTGAGCCATCGGAGAACTCGACTGCCTCGATGCCGATCAGCGTATCTGTACCTTCATCCGCGCCTGCGGAACTGTTTGTGTCCTGAACGATGAGGTTTGCGCCAAAAGAGAATACGAACTCGTCGCTCGATCCATCAAGGAGAACCGTATCACTACCGTTGCCGCCATCGATGAGGTCGTTCCCCATACCGCCAGCAATAACATCATCGCCATCGCTCACCGACGTACCATCGGGATCGACATATGAACTGTCGATGACGTCGGCTGCGTCCGTGCCGTCTACGATTCCGTTGTCGTTTGTGCCGTAATCGAACGAATTGTCGAATGCCGCCTGAACCGCTGACTTCAGGCCGCTAATCTCATACTCAATTCCTATGCCATCTTCGACATACCCAAATATTTCTCCCAAAGCCAAGGCCAGTGGTACATCGGGGTTTTCGTTGAGATAGCCTTCCAACTCCGAGGCATTGGGGAAACCATCCGGATCTTCGCGCAGGTAGTACTCGAAGACGTTCCCCTCAAATCCAGCACGCAGCACGACCACAACGTCCTCATCTGCCGTTAGGACGTGAGCAAACTCTTCCTCAACGAAAAATCCTGACGCTATTACGAAGTTCGCTGTAAACGTTGGGCGCGGGGCAAACGTCACGCTTCCGACCTCAAGGACGTCGGAAACCGAGTCAAAGGCATCCATGCCGATGCCTATCAGCTCCGCCGCTTTCTCAGCGGTCTCTCTTTTGTCCTCGCCCGCTCTTGTGACAATCTCTTCGACTAGCAGAGTACCCACTTCGAATCGATTGTAAGAAAACACGTCACCACCGATAGAAACAGAAACCAAGTCGCCACTGAACTGCACATCCGCCAGGCTGATACCAATCCCTTCCAGTTCGGCCTCGACGCCTCCAGCAACGGAAAGCTCACTATCGAAGTTTCTACCCTGTGGACCAAACCTCAGAGCCAAGGTCACACTGCCGACTTTGGCTCCGGAACCGGTCAGATCAAGCTCGTAAACATCGCCCAATCCTGATCTTGGTCCACCGCTAAATGAAAAGCTGCCGTAACTCCCTGAGACCGAAGCATAATCTGAATATCTACCCATTGTTTCTACTCCAATTCTTTGACAATTCGAAAACC
>CAZPPH010000251.1:0-2136 GCA_964588375.1 uncultured Rhodobacterales bacterium
CCCTGCACGTAGCCGCCCTCGATCTGGCCGATGTCGAGCGCGGGGTTCAGCGAGGTTCCGCAATCATGCAGGATGTCGGTGCGCAATATCCGGTTCTCGCCGGTGAGCGTGTCGATGACGACCTCGGTCACCGCCGCGCCGTAGGCGAAGTAGAAGAACGGCCGGCCCTCGCCCCTGATCCTGTCCCAGACGATCTTCGGGGTCTTGTAGAACCCCGTCGCCGACAGCGAGATCCGGTTCATGTAGGCGTCCTTCACCACCGTCTCGAAGGGCAGCGCCTCGCCGCCAACATGCACCTTCCCGTCCGAGAAGCGCACGTCCCGCGCGTCGGCCTGGTGGCGCTCGGCGACGAAGGCCGCGAGCCGGTCGCGGATCGTGTCGCACGCGGCCTGCACCGCCATGCCGTTGAGGTCGGACCCCGACGAGGCCGCGGTGGCGGAGGTGTTCGGCACCTTCGCGGTATCTGTCGCGGTGATCTTCACCCGCTCGACCTCCACCCCGAACCGCGCCGCGGCCACCTGAGCGACCTTCTGGAACAGCCCCTGTCCCATCTCCGTGCCGCCGTGGTTCATGTGGATCGAGCCGTCCTGGTAGACATGCACCAGGGCACCGGCCTGGTTGAGATGGGTGAGCGTGAAGGAAATCCCGAATTTCACGGGCGAAAAGGCGATGCCCTTCTTCAGCACCGTGTTTCCGGAATTGAAACGCGCCACCGCCTCGGCCCGCGCGGCGTAGTCGCTCGTCTCCAGCAGCCTCCCGGTCATCTCGTGGAGGATGAAATCCTCCACCTCCATCCCGTAGGGTGTCACCCGTCGGCCGGGCATCTTGGGCGAGAACTCCCCCGCGATCCGCCGCCCGGTGCCCGGTGCCGTCGCCCCGCGCGAGGCGAGATCCGTCCCGGCCTTCATCGGCCCCGAAATATCCTCGGGGGGGCTCGCCTCCGGCGAGCGGGGGGCAGACGGCCCCCCGTCCTCCGCCGCGTCATAGTAGTTCGCCCGCCGCACCGCGACCGGATCGGCCCCGAGGGCATGGGCGACATGGTCCATCACCCGCTCGACCCCGAACATCCCCTGCGGGCCACCGAAGCCCCGGAAGGCCGTGGCCGACTGGGTGTTGGTCCTGAGCCGGTGGCTCTCGATCCGCACGTTCGGCAGGAAATAGGCGTTGTCGGCATGGAGCATCGCCCGGTCGGCCACCGGCAGCGACAGGTCGAGCGACCAGCCGCAGCGGCAGAGCTGGAGAAACTCGATTCCCTCGATGCGCCCTTCGTCATCAAATCCGACCCGGTAGTCGATGCGGAAATCGTGCCGCTTGCCGGTGATCGTGAAGTCGTCGTCGCGGTCGTAGCGCATCGAACAGGGCCGTCCCGTCGCGCGGGCGGCCACCGCAGAGGCGCAGGCCAGCGCGTTGCCCTGGCTCTCCTTGCCGCCGAAGCCCCCGCCCATCCGCCGCACCTCGCAGCGCACGGCGTTCATCGGCAGGCCCAGCGCGTCGGCGACCTTGTGCTGGATCTCCGTGGGGTGCTGCGACGACGAATGGACGATCATGTCGCCGCCCTCCTGCGGCAGGGCGAGGGCCGCCTGTCCCTCGAGGTAGAAATGCTCCTGCCCGCCGATCTCCACCGACCCCTCGACGACATGGGCCGCGCGCCCGATGGCCGCCGACGCATCTCCCCGCGCATAGATCCTCGGACCGTCCTCGAACCGCGCCCCCGCCGCCATCGCCTCGTCGATGGTCAGGATCGCGGGTCGCTCCGCGTAATCGATCCGTCCCAGCCGCGCGGCCTTGCGCGCGGCGAGATGGCTTTCCGCCACCACGAGAAACACCGGCTGGCCGACGTAATGCACCTCGCCCACAGCCAGCATCGGCTCGGGGGAAGGGGAGGGCGAGACGTCATTCGCGAAGGGCAGGTCCTCGGCGGTCATCACCGCCACCACGCCGGAGGCTGCGCGCACCGCCGATAGGTCGATCGTGTCGATCGCGCCGTGGGCGACCGCGCTCGTCCCGAACGCGAGATGCAGCGTTCCCGCCGGCACCGGTATGTCGTCGACATAACGCGCCGCGCCCGTGACGTGGAGCGCGGCGGTGTCGTGCGGCAATGCACGCGAGACAGGCGCTTGCGGCAACGCGCGCGAG
>CAZPPH010000251.1:2236-3596 GCA_964588375.1 uncultured Rhodobacterales bacterium
CCCTCGATATCGAGGTAGTAGCGCAGCATCATGTTCCGCGCCGTGTCCAGCCGGTAGTCCGCCGAGGCCCGCATGTCGGAAAGCGGCGTGAAATCCTCGCCGATCCGCCACATCGCCTCGCGGATCGTCGCCTCGCTCCACTCCCGGCCCGTCAGCGCCGCCTCCGCCATCGCGGCCCGTTTCGGTACCCCGGCCATGCCGCCGAACGCGATCCGGGCGTCCGTCACCCTCCCGTCCTCGACCGTCACGTGGAACGCGCCGCAAACCGCAGAGATGTCCTGATCGAACCGTTTGGAGAGCTTGTAGACCCGCAGCGCGGGCGCTTCGGCGGGCAATGTCACCCCCTCGACGAACTCCCCCGGTGCCCGGTCCTGCCTGCCGTAATCGAGAAAGAAGTCCTCGAGCGCGATCTCCCGCCGCGCGTCCCCTTTCCTGAGGTGCAGCCGCGCGCCCATCGCGATGAGCGCGGGCGGGTTGTCCCCGATCGGCGAGCCGTTGGCGATGTTTCCGCCGATGGTTGCCGCCTGTCGCACCTGTTCCGACCCGTAGCGCCGGATCATCTCGGCATAGGACGGGAACCGTTCCCGCACCGCGTCGTGCACGGCCGCCATCGTGGCGCCGGCGCCGATGAAGAGGGCGTCGCCGCGCGCCTCGATGACCCGGAGGTCACCGCAACGGCTCAGAAACGCCACGGGGCCGAGGTCGCGGAGGTCCTTCGTCACCCAGAGCCCCACATCCGTCGCGCCCGCGATCAGCGTGCCGTCCGGGTGTGCCTCGTACCACGCCGCCAGCGCATCCGCGCTCTCGGGCAGGAAGGCGTTTTCGTCGGCGACGGGCTCCGCCCCCGGTGCGGCATCCCGCATCCAGTCCGGCACCGGCACATCCGCCGCCGCCTCGGCGGCCCGCACGATCGGCGCATAGCCCGTGCAGCGGCAGAGATTGCCCGCCAGCACGTCGTCGAAATCCCGCCGCCCGTTGAGATGCCCCACCGCCATCGACACGACGAACCCCGGCGTGCAGAACCCGCACTGGCTGCCGTGTTTCTCCACCATCGCCTGCTGCACCGGGTGCAACCCGCCGTCCGGGCCGGCGATCCCCTCCACGGTGCGCACGGCCTTGCCGTGAAGCTGCGGCAGGAACAGGATGCAGGCATTGAGCGCCCGCGCCCCGTCCTCGTCTGTGACCATCACCGTGCAGGCGCCGCAGTCGCCCTCGTTGCAGCCCTCCTTGGTTCCGGTGAGCCCGCGCCGTTCGCGCAGCCAGTCGAGAAGTGTCCGCGTCGGCGGCTCGTTCCTCACGGCCACGTCTTCGCCGTTGAGGCGAAAGCTGATCTCCATAGTCAAACCCGCCGCGTTACCCG
>CAZPPH010000252.1:0-2168 GCA_964588375.1 uncultured Rhodobacterales bacterium
GGTCGCGGAACAGCCGAGCCAAAAAGCTGAAAGCTGACATTCAGCCGGGTTGACCACCGGACTCCGTTTTGCACCGCCGCAAGGGATATCGATCTTGAACGGCTCCGGCCTGAGGCGTCTGGCTCAGCGAAGTTCGTTTGGCCTTTCATCCTTCACGATCCTCCCGTCTTCGAGCGTCACGATACGGTCGGCAAGCTCGAGGATGCGGTTATCGTGGGTGACCATCACGGTCGTCGTTCCCCGCTCTCTTCCCAGCCGGCAACGAGACCTTGGATGACGATTAGGTGGCGTGCAGTGTGATCCGCGGCATCGTCGAGGACTGTCGCGACGCTTCGGACCTACGACCTGCTGCGGCGCGCGGGACCGGAAAAGCCCGGGCTGACACCGTTCACGCACGATGCCGCGAACGAGACGAAGCTGGAACGCTTCGCACGGCCCGCCGCATCGGCAGTGTTTTGAATATCTGAGCTGCCCCGGGGTGCGGACGACGGCCCGATCTCTATCCATGAGCGCCAAGATCTGACCCCCGGCACGGTGGCGATCTTACCCAGGATCAATGAAAAGCGCCGCCCGTTCCCCGACATCCTCGTCCGCAGATGCCCTGCGCCCGCGCCTTCGCTGCGGGACCGACCCGAACGAGGAACGCGATGCTCACGATGATACATCCCGGCGACACGCCGATGCTGAGGTGGGCAGTACTTCTCTGCCTGGTCCTCATCCCAACGGCTCTCGTCCTGCTCATCGTTGATCGGCGTGTCCTCGGTGATGAGGCGCTCTGGCTCAAGCCGCTGAAGTTCCACCTTTCCCTCGCGGTTCACGGCGCGACCATCCTGCTGGCGGCGCGACTTCTGCCCGAGGCCTGGCACACCGGCGCGATCGGGCGGATCGGACTTGGCTTTTTCGGCGCCGTCATCGTCTACGAGGCGCTCTTCCTGACCATCCAGGCCGCCCGAGGGGTGAGGTCGCACTTCAATGACACAACGCCCTTCGACGCGATCGGCGGCACGATCATGGCGGCAGGCGCGGGCGTTCTGGTCGCGGTGCCGATTGTCCTTGGCCTTGCGCTGGGGGCTTCGCTCTTTCGGGGCGGGTGGGACGCGGCCGTCTCAGATCCCCTACGGTTGGCCACGGCGCTCGGGCTCGTTCTCGCAGGCTGGTTAGGCGCGCAGACGGGCGGCGCCATCGGCGCCAATGGCGGCCCTCTGGTCGGCCAGTCCGTAGGCGCGGTCATGCCGCTCACCGGCTGGTCGCTGTCCGGTGGCGACTACCGGATCGCGCATTTCCTCGGCATCCACGCCATGCAGGCGCTCCCGCTCATCGCGTTGGCGTTCATGGCGATCCTGCCCGCGGCCGTCGCCTCGGCACTCCTCTTGCCAGTGGCGGCCGGTTGGGCCGCGCTGACCCTGGCGGCCCTGTCGAGGGCTGCCGCTGGACTGCCGCTGCTTTGAGTTTTCCCACCGAACCGGAGACGGAACCGGCGCGCTGCGTCGCGACACCGGTCCTTCTGAATCCCCCAACAAGGAGAAATGGTCGATGACCGATACAACGCTCTACCGTCCCGCGCCCATGGCTGGCGCCGGCGTCGGCGACACGAAGTCCGCAGCGGCGCTGCTGATCCTGCAATTCACCACGATGTGGGGCGCGTTCTTCATTCTCGCGCCTGCCATCAACTGGCCAGCCTCGCTGGACGCGCCGCCCAGCGATATCCTGCCGCTGATCCTCGACCGATCCGGGGCGGTTTTCGCGGGCTATCTCAGCTACCTGATCCACGCCCTTGTGCTGATCCCGCTGGCGGTGCTTCTGCGCGGCGCGCTCGGCCTGAGCGGAGGTTTCGCGACGGTCGCGATCACCCTGGGCGTGCTCGCGGGCTTCGCGAAGGCGCTCGGCATCACCCGCTGGCTGTTCCTGATGCCGGGTCTTGCCGAGGCATGGGTCGATCCGGCCACGACCGAGGCGGAGCAGGCCGCCATCGGCGTCGTCTACGAGGCGTTCAACGCCTATGCCGGCGGTGTGGGCGAGCTCATGGGCGTGGGCCTGTTTGCGGGAAGCTGGACGGTTCTCTTGTCCATCGCGCTGATCCGCAAGGGCGCGCCCCTTCTGGGCTGGGCCGGCCTGGGCTCTGCGGTCCTGCTGTTCTCGACGCTGCTGTCGGTCGTGGGCATCGAGTC
>CAZPPH010000252.1:2268-3592 GCA_964588375.1 uncultured Rhodobacterales bacterium
ATCGCGGCCTGCGACGGAGCGGAGACGATCTATCAATGTGCAGCCCCTCCGTATCAACACTGGGCCGACGCGTTCCCACGCCTTCAGGCAAATGCCCTGACGGCGGCAGCGCGGACCGGCGCGGTGCTCGTGGCGGCGGAAAACCTCTACGGCTACGGAGTTGCCGGTGTCCTGCACGAGGGGCTGCCGCTGCGGGCGACAACGCGAAAGGGCAGCCTTCGCGCGCGGCTGTCAGAGGATCTTCTGGCGGCCCATGCCGCTGGCACGGCACGCACCGTGGCCGGACGGGCGAGCGATTTCGTCGGCCCGGGCGTGACGCTCGCGGCCCTGGGCGAACGGTTCTGGCCGCACGTCCTGATCGGCAAGCCCGTGAGCTGGTTCGGCGATCCCGACGCACGACACAGCTTCACCTGGCTGCCCGACTTCGCCACTGCCCTCATCCGGCTTGCCGACGACCCGGAGGCATGGGGCCGGGCCTGGCATGTGCCCGCGCTACCCGCACTGACCGTTCGAGAGCTGTGCGACCGGATCGCCGAGCGCGAGGGGCTTCCGCCGCCGCGCATCCGCCGTACGCCGGCACTGATGCTGCGGGCCGTCGGGCTGGTGGTGCCGGCCGCGGGAGAACTGGTCGAGATGGGCTATATGTTCGACAGGGATTTCATCGTGGACCATGCGGCCTTCGACGCGCGCTACGGCCCGGCGGAACGGACCTGGGACGAGGCGCTTGCAGAGGCGGTGGCATGGTGGCGAAAGGAAATGGAGAGGCGGAGCACTGGGTGACGCCGACGCGGGAGACCGCTGTCGCCGCCTTCTCCCGGTTGCTGCTCGGGGCGGTCGCGCCCCTCGCCCCGAGCGCCGAGAGCTTGGCGGAGCTGCTTGCCGCAACGCGTCACCGCAAGATCGCCAAGCGCGCTCAGCTCCTTCGCGCCGGCGACGTGGCGGAGGACCTGTTCTTCGTCCACTCGGGCCTGCTGCGATACTACGTCAGCGATCCTGCGGCCAACGGCGAGGAGCGCACCGGCCAGTTCTTCGACGAGGGCAGCATCGTCACGGACGCGGCGAGCTTTCTCAGCCGCGCGCCCGCCGAGCAGACCTTTGAGACGCTGGAGGACAGCTCGATCCTGCTGATTCCCCATGCCGCGCTCTATCGGGCCTACGCGCAGGATCACGCAGTGGAACGTTTCGGCCGGCTGATGCTCGAGACCGCGCTCGTCGGATCGCAGCGCCGGTCCGGCAACCTGCTCAATCTCACACCTGACCAACGCTACCGCCGCTTCATCGAGACGCGCCCGACGCTGGCGCGACGCGTGCCGCAATACCTTGT
>CAZPPH010000253.1:0-3579 GCA_964588375.1 uncultured Rhodobacterales bacterium
TTCAAAGGTGGAAGATTCCAGTTCGCAATGGCCCGGATATCGGGGGGAAGGTCAGTCGAGCTCTTCCTGGTTCAGATTGAGGCGGCCCATGGTAACCTTCCCTCTCTTGGTTCTGAAGGAAAGCCGTACATGGGATGGCCGGCTACGGCTGACGCCTTCGCCGGCCATCCCACGCACGGTATCATCCCTGAACGGACCCGTTCCGGTGGTCCAATCTGAACCAACAGACGGCGATTTTGGGTTTTAGGGTCCCTTAGTCGCTCTCGGGACCTGTTCGTGTCATCAGGTTATAGAGATGTGATCTCATGAACCGGCGAGGAAGTTGGTCGATCCCGAAATATTCCTGAGATGAATGAGGTGTTCACTGGCCCCGCAGAAGGCCCGAGCACGCAAGTTGCGAATTCGATGCCATTGTTCAAATCCTGTGAGGTGCCTCTGGTGTTTGGACCATCCCGCTCTTCCTGGCTCACGGGCTCTTGTCATCCCGAAGTGGCAGCATCATCCGTCGGCGTCACTAAACATTGGTGTTTTCGGTTCATCCTTACTCTCTGTTTCCCTTGATCAAGGATGATGCTCTCCCCGATCAGACGAAGAATTGGACTTCGGACGAGTTTGTGCGCCTCTCCTCATTCCGACTGGTTCGGGAAAAGATGGAGGTTCGGCAGGATTGGCAGGGAGATGGATATCCGGTTCGAACTTAAAGGGCATCTTTGATCTGGTTCCGTTCCGAAACGGATGGGGCCTTTAGGGTTCCTTTAGTTTGGCTATGTTCATAGTTAGGGTATAGGTTTTTGGGATTCTAAAAGCTAACTGTGCGCAGGTTCGGTTTTCCGGATGTGGCTTGCTTCCCAAGAGAATACCCCTTCACGCCAGGCGATCGCTCTTTGTCTGCGACATCCACTCCTTCGAGAGTTTCGGCCACCACCCTGCTTCCTTCCGTTCAAGTTCGATCCAGATCTGGTAGAGGTTTCCGGTGCCCCAGCCAGCTTTCCGGAGACAACCATGTCACGCGATCCGCTCTTGCAACCATTCAAGCTCAAGCATCTCACGCTCCGAAACCGGCTTCTGCTGACCGCGCACGAACCAGCCTACGCGGAGAACGGGATGCCGAAGGAGCGATACCGCGCCTACCATGTAGAACGTGCGCGGGCGGGAATTGCGCTTACTATGACGGCAGGTTCTGCCAGTGTCGCGCGTGACAGCGCTCCCGCGTTCAACAACATTCTTGCCTGGAAGGACGAAGTTGTCGGGTGGATGCGGAAACTCGTCGACGAGTGCCACGAGCACGGCGCGGCGGTGATGATCCAGCTGACCCATCTGGGGCGCCGCACCCGGTGGGACGCGGGCGACTGGCTGCCGGTGGTTTCTGCATCCGAACAGCGCGAACCAGCACACCGGGCCGTGCCAAAGAGGCTCGAGGACTGGGACATCGAGCGGATCACGAAGGACTACGGCGACGCTGCGGAACGCATGAAGGCAGCGGGCCTCGACGGCATCGAGATCATGGCGAACGGACATCTCCTCGATCAGCTCTGGTCTCCGCGAACCAATGACCTCGACGCACCCTACGGCGGGTCCCTCGACGACCGCATGCGGTTCACGTTTGACGTACTGACCGAGGTTCGCCGCCGTGTGGGACCCGGGTTCATCGTCGGCGTACGCTACGTTGGCGACGAGACGGTACCGGACGGCCTGTCCAAGGCCGACGGGCTCGAAATATCGCGTCGGCTGAAGTCCAGCGGCATGGTCGATTTTCTGAACGTCGTACGGGGCCACATCGACACCGATGCGGGCCTGACAGACATGATACCGCTCCAGGGCATGCCGAGCGCACCTCATCTCGACTTTGCCGGCGAAATCCGGTCTGCGACTGACTTCCCCACATTCCATGCCGGACGCATTCCCGATGTCGCGACGGCTCGGCACGCGATCGCCAGCGGAAAGCTCGATATGGTGGGCATGACTCGCGCGCATCTTGCCGACCCTGAAATCCTCGCGAAGGTGATCGCCGGCGAGGAGGAGCGGATCAGGCCATGCGTCGGTGCGAACTATTGCATCGATCGGGCCTCGAAGGGACAGGAGGCGCTATGCATCCACAACCCAGCGACTGGACGGGAGACGCTTGGCCTCAACACGATCGACCACGCCGGCAAGCCGCGCCGAGTGGTGATCGTGGGTGCCGGGCCGGCGGGGATGGAAGCCGCGCGCGTCGCCGCTCTGCGGGGGCATGACGTGATCGTCCATGAGGCCGCAAGCGACCCCGGCGGCCAGGTCCGGCTGACTGCCAGAACCGAGCGCCGTCGCGAGATGCTGTCGATCATCTCCTGGCGGTTCGATGAATGCGTTAGGGCGGGTGTCACCTTCCACTTCAACAGCCTCGCGGATGCCGAGGTCGTGCTCGGAGAAGGCGCCGACGATATCATCATCGCGACGGGAGGGTTGCCGAACGACGAGGTGCTGACAACCGGCAACGGTCTCGTCGTTTCGAGTTGGGACATCCTCGCCGGCGATGTCGAACCAGGCGCAAATGTCCTGATCGAGGACGGCGCGGGCGACGCCGCCGGGCTTCAGGCAGCGGAAGCCGTCGTGTCGGCAGGCGGTCGGGTCGAGATCACGACGCGCGACCGGACGGTCTCGCCAGAGGTGATGGGGATGTCGCTGACGCCTGCAATGCGCAAGCTGCAGCCTGCAGGGGCGATCTTCACGGTTGGCTGGCGCGTGAGTGCCGTGACACAGGAGGGCAACGAACTGGTTGCCGAGCTTTCCAGCGACTATGGAGACTTCAAGGCGACACGCAGGGTGGACCAAGTGGTCGTCAATCACGGGACGCTCCCGCTCGACGAGCTATACTTCGACCTCAAGCCGCTCTCGGCCAACCTCGGCGCAGTCGATTACGACGCGCTCGTCGAGGGCCGGCCGCAAGCTGTCGAGCGCAACCCCGAGGGCCGTTTTCGGCTCTTCCGGATCGGCGATGCCGTTGCGTCGCGCGACACCCATGCCGCGATCTACGATGGGTTGCGACTGGCACGCTGCATCTGACGGGATTCCGGAGATCGGCTTCAAGGGACCAAGAGGCCTTCGACGCCCGGGTCGGGGAGGACTGGCTGAAGACGATCTTTCAGCCGTAGCGAGAATGCACGTCCCCCGGGAGATGCTTGGAATAGGTTCCTGAGGTATCTGCCAGATGTACGTCTTGTCCGTCCCAGACATGCCTGTGATTATCAGGAGCATCTCCGAAATTGCGAGTGGACGCCGCTCCCTGCCGGGAACTACATCCCGGTACTATTTCTGGTTCCCAATTGGCCCCTTAGACAACTTGAGGCTCCATGCCACGAGCGCAGGAAGGTACCAAAATGAAGAGATCCTAAGCATCCGGCACTCAGGAACTGCCTGTGCTGGGTCAGGCACCAAGGAAGTCCGCGATCGTAGACGCCAGTGCCTGCCAGTCTGTGAATTCGTGTTCGCTGTCTTCTGGATCGAAATCGTGATCGCGCAGCACGACATGCCGGACAATCTGGGACTGAAAATAATCATAGCCGCCGCTGCGAACGGCGCCCGCGACCAGCGCTTCGGCATCGG
>CAZPPH010000254.1:0-1350 GCA_964588375.1 uncultured Rhodobacterales bacterium
CGAGATCCGCTCCGACCAGTCGATTTCGCAGCTCCGGGAGGCCCGGAACCGGTCGCCGGTTTCCTGCAACACGCGCTAACGCCGCGCCATCTGACCCTGGAAGACGCAGCCGTCGGTGATGAGTTCGGGTGGCGTCATGCAGAGAAGCCGGGCGACGCGCCAGGCCGAGAGCACTTTCGGCACGTAATCCCGGGTCTCGGCATAGGGCGGCACGCCGCCGTGTTCACGCACCGCTCCCTCACCCGCGTTGTAGCCGGCAAGGGCCAGCACCGCGTCGCCGCCGAAATGACGCAGCAGCCAGTCGAGATACTCGATGCCGCCGCGGATGTTCTCGCGGGGGGTCGTGTCGGAGACCCCGAATCGTTCCGCGGTGGCGGGGATGAGCTGCATCAGCCCCCTTGCGCCGGCCGAGCTCACCGCGTCCATCCGCCCCGAGCTTTCCACCGCGATCACCGCGAGGGCGAGCGCCGGTGAGACACGGGTTTCCAGGGAAGCGGTCAGAATGTCGATGCCGTAGGCGTCGGCGATGGTGCGCAGATCGTTGACCCGGGGGGCCGAGACGTCGCGCGCCCCGCCCGCGACCTTCTCCAGCGCGCGCAGAGCGGCCTGCACGCGGACTGCGGGGTCATGGTCGAGTTCCGGCGCGACCTCCCGCCAGAACCAGGCGTAAGCGCTGCCCGGCACGGACGCGTCCTCTTCCGGCGGAGACGGCGCGGGCTTGACCACGACCGTCGGGTCGATCTGGACGGTGATGAGCCGTTTTGCGCCGGACTTCGGCGGGGCGACCCGTTTGGCGGAGAATTCCGGGAATGGCGCGGGCGCCTCGCCCGCCACCGGAGTGGCCAGCGCGAAAACAACCGCCATCGCGGCGATCCAGCTTCTTGTCATCTCTCGCGGGCCTGCTCGTTGCTGCCTCTTTGGGGCAATATTGCCAAATCCCGCATGAGAACGCCAGCGCGCTGAAGCCCATTGTTCACGGCTGTGCGATTATCGCTGTCCAGGGCAGCGCAATGTAGCCGGACAGAAACCGCAGGACGAAAATATAAATATACGATTTCAATGGGTTACGAGAATTCTTAACGAAAATCGTCGGCTCTCGAAAAAGGTACGAAGCGGGTCAAACTCTCGCCCCAATCTCCCGGCCATATAGGGTCATACCAAGGCGGACGAAGCGTGATGAGCACGGTTCGGAATGACCCGCCAAGGTGAAACCACTTAGTGTACCCATGGAGAAACACGATGAAACTCTTCAACTTCCTCAAGAACGAAGACGGCGCTGTCACGGTTGACTGGGTCGTGCTCACCGCCGCGATCGTCGGCCTCGGCATCGCCGTGATGGCATCGGTCGGC
>CAZPPH010000254.1:1450-3559 GCA_964588375.1 uncultured Rhodobacterales bacterium
TGAAGGCCGACCTGACCCGGGCAGAACACCCGGGATCACGCGAAGCATGAAAGGGTAGACCATGCGTCTCGTCTTCGGATTGGTACTTGTCATGGGCCTGGGGCTGGCAGGGTTCGCCGTCTACATGGCCCAGGACTATATCGCGGGTTACGAAGAGGCTCTCGCCCGGGAGCGGGCCGCGCGGGAAAGCGCGGTGCCGCTGGTCGATGTCTACATCGCCAAGAACAAGAAGTTCTATGCCGAGCGGCTGACGGCGGACGATGTCCAGCGCGTTCGGTGGCCCGAGACTGCCGTGCCCGAAGGGGCGTTCCTGACCGAGGAGGAGCTCTTTCCGGAAGGTCCCGAGGTTCCGCGCTCGGTGATGCGCACGCTGGAGAAAAACGAGGTCGTCCTCCGCGCCAAGGTAACGGAAGCGGGGGAGGATGCCGGCGTGTCGGCCCGTCTCGCTCCGGGCATGCGCGCCTTCACCATCCGGGTCGACGCGACCTCCGGCGTGTCGGGCTTCCTGCGCCCGAGCGACCGGGTTGACGTCTACTGGTCGGGCCGCTCGGAGATCGGCGAAGTCACACAGCTCATCGAGGCCGGCGTCCGGATCATCGCGATCGACCAGTCGGCGGACGAAGACCGGGTCGCTCCCGCAATTGCGCGCACCGTGACGGTGCAGGTCAGCCCGCAGCAGGCCGCCGGCCTCGCCCAGGCCCAGGCCACCGGCAAGCTGTCGCTCTCGCTCGTGGGCGCCGAGGACCAGCAGATCGCCGAGAACGTGACGGTGAACCAGCGCCAGCTTCTCGGTATCAGCGCCCCCGCCGCTGTCGAGCAGCGCCGGGAATGCTCGATCCGGACAAGGCGGGGCACGGAATACGTGAACATCCCCGTGGAGTGCCCCGACGAATAGCGCCCGACATGTCGAGTGAAGCCGCCACGCGCCCCACATCATGTGGGGCGCGTCTTGCATTCGGGCGACACTTTTCGGGTAGTGTTGCCACTTCTCCACATAAACCGATGCCTTCAACGTATTGATTCTTGCAATAAAACGCGAGCTCCCGCATCGTGCTCGCAATGTGGGCAGAAAAGACCCGCGTATCCCTGAGGCGTGATCGGAGAGGCAGGTCACATGAAAATTGACAGATTCCTTAAGGCAGCCCTGATCGGGTTTGCCGTATCGGTATCTGCCGTGTCTACCGGGCACGCGCAGACAATATCCGTTATGTCCGGTGAGACGTCGCAAAGTCTGAACGTGTCGATGAACCGCGCCGTGGTCGTCGAATCGGAGGTTCCATTCGCGGAACTCTCGATCGCAAACCCCGGCATCGCGGACATCTCGACGCTGTCGGACCGCACGATCTACGTGCTCGGCCGCGCGCCGGGGCGGACGACACTCACCCTGCTCGGCCCGGATGGCCGGCTCATCACCAATGTCGACGTGCGGGTCACCCCGGACGTGGCAGAATTCAAGGAGCGGCTCGGCCAGATCCTTCCGGGCGAACCGATCGAGGTGCGCACGGCGAACGACGGCATCGTGCTTTCGGGCACCGTCTCGTCGATCCAGAAGCTCGACCGGGCGCTCGATCTCGCCAACCGCTACGCGCCCGACCGGGTGTCGAACCTGATGATGGTGGGCGGCGAACAGCAGGTCATGCTGAAGGTGCGCTTCTCGGAGATGGCGCGCTCGGTCTCGAAGGGGCTGAACGGCGGTCTTACCGGCCGCACCGACTTTGCCGACGGCAGCGGCGAGACCGGCATCAGCAGCGGTGTCGGCGCCGGTCAGGTAAACCCGGGCAATATCGGTGATCCCGGCTCCACGACGCTCAACCTTGCCGCGGGGGCCGTCGGCCAGGCCGCGATCGGGTTCAACCTCGGCGACGTGGCGATCACGGCGCTTCTCGAAGCCCTCGAAACCAAGGGCCTCGTGCGCACGCTGGCCGAACCGAACCTCGTCGCGCTCTCGGGTCAGGAAGCCCGCTTCCTCGCCGGTGGCGAGTTCCCGATCCCGGTCGTCGACGACGACGGCGGCATCGCGATCAGCTACCGGCCTTTCGGTATCGAGCTTCGCTTCACCCCGAGGGTCGTCGATGGCGACGTCATCAATCTCCAGCTCAACGCCGCGGT
>CAZPPH010000255.1:0-3543 GCA_964588375.1 uncultured Rhodobacterales bacterium
TCGGGCATCACCATGTCGTTCCAGTTCGGCACCAACTGGCCGGGCTTCATGGAACATGTCGGCAACATCGCCGGCCCGCTCCTTGCATACGAAATCCTCACCGCCTTCTTTCTCGAGGCGGCATTCCTCGGCATCATGCTCTTCGGTTTCCGCAAGGTGCCGGGCTGGCTGCACACGCTGGCGACCTTCCTCGTCGCCTTCGGCACGACCATGTCGGCGTTCTGGATTATCGTCCTGAACTCCTGGATGCACACGCCTGCCGGGTTCGAGATGCGCGATGGCGTGGCCTTCGCGACCGACTGGTGGGCGATCGTGTTCAACCCGTCGCTGCCCTACCGCCTTTCGCACATGCTGCTGGCCTCCGGCTTGACGGTGGCTTTCCTCATCGCCGGGCTTTCCGCGCTGCGCTGGCTCTTCGGCGACCGCTCGGGCGAGGTCCGCACGACCCTGCGGTTCGGCCTCATGATGGGTGCGCTTCTGATCCCGGTGCAGATCGTCGCGGGCGACCTGCACGGCATCAACACGCTCGAGCACCAGCCCGCGAAGGTCGCGGCGATGGAGGGCAACTGGGAGACCCGGAGCAATGTTCCCCTCCTGCTCTTCGCGGTGCCCGACGAGGCGACCCGCTCGAACAGCTTCGAGATCGGCATTCCTTCCGGTGCCAGCGTGATCCTCAAGCACAAGCCCGAGGGCGTCGTGCCGGGGCTCAACGACTTCGTCACCGAGAACGGCGAGGTGCTGCACCCGCCCGTCGCGCCGGTGTTCTATGCCTTTCGCATCATGGTGGGCACCGGCATGGCGATGCTCGCGATTTCCTGGCTCTCCGTCGCCCTCATGGCGCGGCGCGGTGCCGGCACGGGGCGCTGGTTCGAGACCCGTCGCGGTATAGAGGGCCTCCCCGTCTGGCTCTTCGTCGCGATCGCCGCGATGAGTTTCTCGGGATGGCTCGCAACTCTGGCGGGCTGGTACGTCACCGAGATCGGCCGCCAACCCTGGCTCGTCACCGGAATGCTGACGACGGAGATGGCCGTCGCCGACGTCCCCTCGGGCATGGTTCTCTCGACGCTGGTCACCTATCTCGCGGTCTACGCCGCGCTGACGCTGGCCTATGTCGCCGTGCTCGTCCATCTCGCCCGAAAGGCGGCGACGGGTGCGCCCCTTCCAACGCCGGAAACGCCGCCCTCCCCGGCGGCCACCCTGCACGCAGCGGAGTGACGGGAAAATGCTGACGCTTTTCGGTGACCCGGAAGTCTGGCTGCCGCTCGCCTTCGCCGGCCTGATGGGTCTTTCGATCCTCGTCTACGTCATTCTAGACGGGTTCGACCTCGGCGTGGGTCTTCTCGCCCCGCTCGTCGGCGTGAAGGAGCGCGACCGGATGATTGCCTCGATCGGCCCGTTCTGGGATGCCAACGAGACCTGGCTCGTCCTGGCGATCGGGCTTCTGCTGGTGGCGTTTCCCACCGCCCACGGGATGATCCTGTCGACGCTCTACCTGCCCGTCGCGATCATGCTCGTCGGGCTCATCCTTCGAGGGGTGGCCTTCGAGTTCCGCGTCAAGGCTCCGGCGGGTCACAAGGCGAGCTGGGACCGGGCCTTCTTCGCCGGCTCGCTGATGACCGCGCTCGCCCAGGGCTTCATGCTGGGGATGTATATCACGGGCCTCGAATGGAGTATCGGATCGCTGCTCTTCTCGGCCATCACGGCGGTGTTTCTCACTGTCGGATACAGCTTCATCGGCGCGACATGGCTGATCTACAAGGCAGAAGGCGCGCTGCAGGAAAAGGCGGTCACCTGGGCGCGTGGCGGGATCTGGGGCATGCTCGGCGGCGTCGCGGCGATCTCCATCGCCTCTCCGCTCGCCTCGGAGCGCATCTTCGAGCGCTGGTTCGGATTTCCCGAAATCCTGCTTCTCGCCCCGCTGCCGCTGACCTTCGCCGCCATCGCCGCGCTTCTGGTCTACATGCTGTCCCGCCTGCCCGCGAAGGACGACGCCTATGCGATGGTGCCGTTCGCGGCGACGGTATTTCTCTTCGTGCTGGCTTTCGCCGGGTTGGCCTACTCGTTCTACCCCTACGTGGTGCCGGACCGGCTGACGCTCTACGACGCCGCCGCGGCCCCCGAGAGCCTGCTCATCATCCTCGTCGGCGCGGTGATCGTCATTCCGGTCATAATCGCTTATTCCGCGCTGGCCTACACGGTGTTCCGCGGCAAGGCGACCGATCTGACCTACGACTGAGCCAGGGGCACGGTGCGCCCCAGGATCACGACCTCGGGCGCCCGCCACCGCATGATCGCGCAGATCTCTCCGGCGAGCCGCCGGTATTCCCCGGCCCGCGCCGTGCCCCGGCGCCAGACCATGCCGATGGTCCGCGCCGGGGCGCGGGTGCGAAATCGCCGCGCCACGACCACGTCCTGTGGAGCCACTTCGGATTTCACGTAGAGCGCAGGCATCAGTGAAACCCCCATGCCCATCGCCACCATCTGGCGCAGCGTGTCGAGGCTGGTGCCGCCATAGTCGCCCGACAGCCTGGCACCGTAGTCGGCGCAGAGCGTGCTGACCTGCTCGTGCAGCTTGTGGCCGGGTTCGAGCGACAGGATTGTCTCGCCCCGCAGCATCTCCGGGTCGATCGCGGCCTCGCGGGCGAGCCGGTGATCGTGGGGGGCGACCACCTGGATCGGTTCGCGGAACAATGGCACGCTTTCCAGTTCGCCCCGGGCCACCGGCAAAGGGAAGAACAGAAGGTCGAGCGTGCCGATTTCGAGGGCCTGCAGCAACATGTCCGGAAGCCCCTCGCGGAGGTAGACGCCGAGCTTCGGGTGGGACGCATGGAGGTCCGGCACGATCAGCGGCAGGAAGTACGAGCCGAGCGACTGCACGACGCCGATCCGGATCGTCGTTTCGAACATACCCCGCCCCGAGGCGGCGATGGCGTGGATCTCCTCGAGGTCCCCCAGCATCCGCCGCCCCCTCTCGGCCACGGCGCGTCCGGCGGCGGTGAGGATGACCCGCGGTCGCGACCGCTCGACGAGGCTGACGCCGAGCTTGCGCTCGAGGTCCTTCAATTGCGCCGACAGGGTTGGCTGGGTGACCCGGCAGGCTTCGGCAGCCTTGCGGTAATGCAGGCTGTCCGACAACGCCACGAGATAGCGGATTTGCTGCAAGGTCGGCATGGATGCCCTCGATAGAGAATTTCTATCAAGCTAGGCTCAAAGTTCGATTGGAACAATCGCGAGATTGGCTTATGTCGCACTGGACTTTGGACAGGACCACCGCGTTGCCCCGGGCACAAACGAGACGAGACAGGCCGGTACGATCGGCATACTCCGATGCCACGCGAGCAGGCGGCGCAGTCGCGCGTGCCCCGACGGAACGGCGCTCCGGGAACCGGCGCTGATGGCAGAGGCCGCGCTGGAGCAAGACCCGGGGGCGACGCCTCCGCGCGGCAATGGCCTCGTCGGCGTTGTTCCGGTCGCCTTCGCGGCAGCACTCTTCGCGTGGTTTCTCGGTTTCCTGCCGCAGATTTCGGCGGGCGAGCGCCTCGT
>CAZPPH010000256.1:0-3496 GCA_964588375.1 uncultured Rhodobacterales bacterium
ACGCGCTTAAATGCGGGAACGCCATCGTTTTGTCGCCATCGCCGAAGGGGGAGGCATGCTGCGCCGCGCTGATCGGCTACATCCATGCCGAGTTCGCGAAGTTCGGCGAAGACCCCGATCTCGTGCAGATGGTGCCGCCCCCGGGCTCGAAGGCGCGCACGCAGCGCTTGCTGGAAGTCGCCGACCTCGCGGTGGTGACGGGCAGCCAGGACAACGTGCGCCGCGCCTATTCCTCCGGCACGCCAGCCGTGGGCGTCGGCGCGGGCAATGTGGCAGTGATCGTCGACGAGACCGCGGACCTTACGGCCGCGGCGCAGCGCATCGCGCAGTCGAAGACCTTCGACAACGCAACATCGTGCTCTTCCGAGAACGCGCTGATCGTCGTCGACGCGGTCTACGACGGCTTCATGGCGGAACTGGCCGAGGTGGGCGGCGCGGTCGTTCCGTCGCGCCACGCGCCCGGAATCGTCGATCGACTTTGGGCCGGCGGCCACTTGAACCGCGAGATTATCGCGCGCGACGCCAACGTGGTTGTCGACAAGCTGGGGCTGGGCGATGCCGTCCCGTCGACGACGCGCTTCATCGCAATTGAGACCGACGGCATCGGCGCCGAGCATCCACTGTCGGGAGAAAAGCTCAGCTTGGTCATCGCCCTCTATCGCGCGGCCGATTTCGACGCGGCACGCGAAATGGTCGCCCGCCTTCTGGCGCATCAAGGGGCTGGTCATTCGGTCGGCATTCATACCGCCGATGCGGAACGGCCGCTGGAGATTGGGCGGCGCCTGCCGACCTGCCGCGTTATCGTGAACCAGCCGCATGCCTTCGCCACCGGCGGCAGCTTCGAGAACGGGTTGCCCTTCTCGCTCTCGATGGGCTGCGGCAGCTGGGGCGGCAATTCACTCGACGACAATCTGCATTGGAAGCATTTCATGCAGACGACCAAGGTGGTGCGCCCGATCCCTCCACGAGAGCCGTCGCCCGACGCAATCTTCGCCGGCTACTGGTCGGAGGTCGGGCGGTGAGCGCGCAGGTCCAGACCCGGGGCATGATGCCCCCTCCATCCGGAACGGTTCGCGACTGGATCGACTGTCGTGCGGAACAGACACCGGATGCGCCCGCCTATCTCTTCGTCGATGGAAGCCCTTCCCTCACATGGGCCGGACTTCGCGACGCCGCGCGGCGCGTGGCCTTCGGCCTCGCGGAGCGCGGCCTCGTCAAGTCAGACAGTGTCGCGATTATGCTACCGAACGGTCGCGACGCGGTCGTAGCCTTCCTCGGCACCTGCTATGGGGGCTTTCGAGCGACGCAGATCAACCTCGTGGCCGGCGATTCGGCGATCGGCTACGCGCTTGGGCATTCGGAGGCGCGACTGGCGCTCGTCGATCCTAAAAACAGGGCGATGCTCAAGGACATCGCGGTTTCCGAGGGCGTGGAACTGGCGGCGCTGGCGGTTTCTCAGGTTTCGGTTAATCCCCCGAAGGCGGCTACCCTACCTGCGCTCGATCCCGGCGATGACTGCCTGCTGATGTATACTTCCGGCACGACCGGCCGGCCCAAAGGCGTGCTGCACAGCCATGCGAGCCTGCTGGCGGGCGGCTGGACGGCGACGATCGCACACGAGCTCACGCCGGCGGACCGGGCGTTGTGCGTGCTGCCGCTCTACCACATCAACGGACTTGGTGTGACGGTCATGGGCCCGCTCGTCTCGGGTGGATCGTCCGTCATTTGTCCGCGTTTTTCGGCCAGTCGCTTCTGGCGGCATTGCGCCGAACAGGAGGTGACCTGGTTCTCGGTCGTTCCGACGATCATCTCCCACCTGGTACATGGCGATGCGGACCCCGACGAAGGCACGCAGGGTCGGATCCGGTTCGCGCGTTCCGCTTCGTCGGCACTGGTACCTGAGGTGCAGCAAGCGTTCGAGTCGCGCTTCGATATCCCCGTGATCGAGACCATGGGGCTGACTGAAACGGCCCCGCAGATCCTGTCGAACCCGCTGCCGCCGGGCATGCGGAAGGTGGGCTCGCCGGGGCGTGCCTTCGGCAATGAGGTCACGATCCTGTCTGAACAGCTGACCCAGATCGGCCCGGATTCCGAAGGTGAGATCGCCGTGCGCGGGCCGAACGTCATGCGCTGCTATTTCAAGGACGAAGAAGCGACCGGGAAGGCGATCACGCCCGAGGGCTGGCTGCGGACCGGCGATCTGGGCTGTATGGACGGCGACGGCTATGTCTTCGTGACGGGGCGGTTGAAGGAACTAATCATCAAGGGCGGCGAAAATATAGCCCCCCGCGAGGTCGACGAGGCGCTGCATGCCCATCCGGACGTGATGGAGGCCGCGGCCTTCGCGCGCCCCTGCGCCCGCTACGGCGAGACGGTCGAGGCGGCCGTGCGGCTCCGGCCCCGATCCGCCGTGACCGAGCAGGATCTGATTGAAATCTGCAGAGCCAAGCTTGGCCCGTTCAAGAGCCCCGACCGGATTCACTTGCTCGACGAGCTGCCTAAGGGACCGTCGGGCAAGATCCAGCGGCTTAAGCTGCTCGAACGGACCACCGGTCGCGGGGATAAAGCGCAGAATCTGGCTAGCACTGCATAGGTGCGGGCAGACAAGAGCGTGCGGAGGAGAGCATGCGAAACAAAGCTGCCCAAAGAAAATCGGGCCGCACGACTATGCAAAGGAGGAAGACAACATGTTTACCAAAACGCGGCTCTGTTGCACAAAGCGTCTGATGTCCGGAGTTCCCCTTTCCCCGGACGGATTCATCCCACGGTTTCTGTGACAGGGATGCCAAGCGCGGTGTAGCCGTTCATGACGGCGATGCGGATCTGGACTTCTGCGACCTGTCGGTCAAAGTCCCTCGCCATGAGGCGCTGCCCCAGCAGTTTCATACAGTGCATCTTCGTTTCGGCACGGCTTCGTCGGTGGTATCCGCTCCAGTTTCGCCAGATCGCACGGCCGAGATATTTCGCCGCCCGAAGGGCCTCGTTTCTGGCAACCGCACCAGCGGTGACGGTCTTCCACGGCTTCGCGTTCTTGCGGGGCGGTATGACGGCGTGGGCGCCACGGTCAGCGATCGCATCATGGCACTTGCAGGTGTCGTAGGCGCCGTCAGCGGTGACGCTGCCGATCTCCTGGCCCTCCGGTATCTGGCTGAGCAGGTCGGGCAGCACCGGTGCATCGCCGATATGGCTCCCGGTGATCTCGACGGCTCGAACCTCCAGCGTTTGCTCGTCGATCCCGAGATGGATCTTGCGCCAGACGCGCCGTTTGGGGCCGCCGTGCTTGCGTGCATGCCATTCGCCTTCGCCTTCGACCTTGATGCCGGTGCTGTCGATCAGCAGGTGAAGTGGCCCCCTGGAGCCCCGATACGGGATGTTTACGGCGAGTGTCTTCTGGCGACGGGACAGTGTGTTGAAGTCCGGGACCGCCCAGTCGAGACCGACCAGGCGCAACAGGCTTTCGACGAAGCCGGTCGTTTGCCGCAAGGCCATGCCGAAC
>CAZPPH010000257.1:0-3447 GCA_964588375.1 uncultured Rhodobacterales bacterium
CCCGTCTTCCGGAGCGCCGTCCAACACCCAAGGGGAACAGGCCGGGTTTCCCGGCGGTGGCGAAAGGCTCGGCGCAAAGGTGGCGATTGCGATCGCTCGCGTCATGGACCACCCCGGCTGCACGAAAAAACCGAACCCGAGTCCGCTGGGGAGCGCGACGAATGCTCGGCGTCTCTGCGGTTCAGGCGAGGGTGACGCCGGCCTTGTCCATGCCCTCGCGCGCCGCGGAGAGCGAGCCGTCGAGGTCGATCGCGCGGGTGAGGCTCTCGATGACGGTCACCTCGAAGCCAAGCAGGGCAGCGTCGACGGCCGAGTAATTCACGCAGAAATCCGTCGCGAGGCCGACGAGGGCAAGCTTGTCGACCCCGCGGGTGTGCAGGTATCCCTCGAGCCCCGTCGGCGTCTCGTGATCGTTCTCGAAGAAGGCGGAGTAGCTGTCGATCTCGCGGCGGAAGCCCTTGCGGATGACAAGATCAGCCGCGTCCGTGTTGAGCCTGGGGTGAAACGCGGCACCCTCGGAGCCGATAATGCAATGGTCGGGCCAGAGGACCTGCGGACCGTAGGGCATTTCGATCATCGACAGGGGTTCGGCACCGGGGTGCTCGCTGGCGAACGAGGAATGGCCCGCGGGATGCCAGTCCTGTGTGAAGACCCGAACCTGGTATTCCTCGACGAGCGCATTGATCGGCCCGACGATCTCGTCTCCGCCCTCGACGGCAAGCGCGCCGCCCGGGCAGAAGTCGTTCTGGACGTCGATCACGATGAGAGCTTCGTTTGCGGGACGCATCGGCAATCTCCTCTGGCTCGGTTCCGGGCTAGGACGCGACGTGCCTTTGGTCAACGCCCATCTTGGAGACATCGCGGGGGCGCGTTAGGAAGAGCCATGGTCCACGTCGCCGCATTCTACAGGTTCACGAGGTTCGACGCGCCCGGGGCGCTCAAGGCTCCGCTTGCTCGCGTCGCCTGCGGCAATGAGGTGAAAGGCACGCTCCTCCTCGCCCCGGAGGGCATCAACGGCACCATCGCGGGCAGTGAAGCGGGTGTGGCGTCGGTTCTCGACCATATCCGCGGGTTGCCGGGCTGCGCCGACATCGAGGTGAAGTTCTCGACGGCCGATACCATGCCCTTCGGACGGATGAAGGTGCGGCTGAAGCGCGAAATCGTCACCATGGGGCGGCCGGATATCGACCCCGCGCAGGCGGTCGGACGCTACGTCGAGGCGAAGGACTGGACTGCGCTCATTGCCGAACCGGACGTGGTGACGATCGACACGAGAAACGCCTATGAGGTCGAGGTCGGCACGTTTTCGGGCGCGTTAGACCCTCATTCGGAAGCCTTCGGGGATTTTCCCGCGTGGTGGGAGCAAAACCGGCAACGCTTCGCCGGCAAGCGGGTCGCGATGTTCTGCACCGGTGGCATCCGCTGCGAGAAGGCCACGAGCTACCTCGTCTCGCAAGGCGTGAAAGACGTCTATCACCTTCGGGGAGGCATCCTGAAATACCTGGAGCAGGTGCCTGAAGCCGAGAGCGCCTGGAAAGGCGAGTGCTTCGTGTTCGACGAGCGGGTCTCGGTCGGTCACGGCCTCGTTCCGGGGGGGCTGGAACTCTGCCATGGATGCAGACGCCCTCTGCCGGCGCAAGCGCGGCGCGGACCGGAGTTCGAGGAAGGCGTCAGTTGCCATCGCTGCCACGGAGAGACCAGCGAAACGCAGAAAGCGCGGTTCCGGGAGCGACAGCGGCAGATGGAAGCGGCCACAAAGGCCGGCAGATTGCATATCGGCCGCTAGATTTCCTCTGCACCAAGCCGAGTCTTGCCGATTTTGCGCCTGAGCACACGCGAAGGTTGCCGCAGATTCCCCCCGGTGAGACGCTGCCTGCATCGAGTGGGATTACAAAATGAAAAGCATTTTACGGGGCTGCCGCGGGCGGCGGCCCGAACATTTCCGGGAAGGTCAGGACCTGATCCGAGAGGGTGCCCGCTCCGGCAACCTCTTCGTTCTCGAAGAAGGTGAGGTGGAGGTCTCGAAGGGCATGGTGGAGGTTTTCCGCAGCTGCGTGCCCGGAACGATCTTTGGCGAGATGGGTGCGCTCCTGAACGTACCTCATTCAGCAACGGTGACCGCCGCGACACCGGTTCGCGCCTACCGGATCGAGAACCCGTCGAGTTTCCTTGGCTCGGACCCCGAGATCGCGCTTCACGCAGCGACAATTCTCGCACGACGGCTCCACTCGGCAACCAACTATCTTGCCGATCTGAAGGAGCAGAACCGGGTCAAGGGTGCGGAGCTTTCGGCGGTGAACGACATGCTCGAAATGCTGCTGAGACAGCCGGGTAGCGAGGACGTCGCGGCCGAGTAGAACCCGTGCCCATATCTCGGGTGCGACCGACGCATGGGCACGACTTCACGGTGCGGAAACGGCTTCTGACCCGAGTTCAGATATCCAGATTCGCGACCGAAAGCGCATTCGACTGGATGAACTCCCGTCTCGGCTCGACCACGTCGCCCATGAGCTTCGTGAAAAGGTCGTCGGCCTCGGCGAGATCCTCGACCCTGACCTGCAGAAGCGTACGCGCCTCGGGGTCGAGCGTCGTCTCCCAGAGCTGGTCGGGGTTCATTTCGCCAAGACCCTTGTAGCGCTGCAGCGAAAGACCCTTTTCGCCCTCTTCGAGGATCGTCTCGAGAAGACCGAGCGGGCCGAACACCGGCACCGCCCGCTCGCGGCGGATGAGCTCGGCGCGGCTGCGGTAGATTTCCTGCAACGCCTCGGTGTAGCCGCCGAGACGGCGGGCCTCGGCAGAACGCAACACCCCTCCGTCGAGCGTGCGCACCTCCTCGACCCCCCGAAGCACGCGGGAGAGCCGGATGCCCCTGTCCTGTGTGATCCGGCCGGTCCAGCCCTTCTCGTATTCCTCTGCCACGAGGTCGAGGCGCTGGGCGACCCTGTCTGCCACGCCCTGCAGGTCGGTATCGGCCGCCCCCTGAACGAAGGCACCGGCGATTGCGGCCTGTTCGAGGATGGTCTGTGGGTAATGGGTCGGGAAGGCCTGCAGCACGCGGCGCACGGCGCGGGCCTCCTCGACGACCCGGACAAGATCAGCGCCGCTGATCTCCTCGCCGGACCCGAGGCGAAGGAGGGCCCCTTCGACGCCCTGGTTGATCAGATAGTCGTCAAGCGCCGGCTGGTCCTTCAGATAGACCTCCGACTTGCCGCGGGCGACCTTGAAGAGCGGTGGCTGGGCGATGTAGAGATAGCCCCCCTCGATGAGCTCGGGCATCTGGCGGAAGAAGAACGTCAGCAAGAGCGTGCGAATATGGGCGCCGTCGACATCGGCGTCGGTCATGATGACCACCTTGTGGTAGCGCAGCTTCGAGATGTCGAACTCGTCGCGGCCGATGCCGGTGCCGAGCGCCATCACGAGGTTGCCGATCTCCTGGCTCGACAGCAT
>CAZPPH010000258.1:0-3417 GCA_964588375.1 uncultured Rhodobacterales bacterium
TTCTTAGGCAGAAACTGTGCCGCGCCGAGTTGATGCAAATGGCGTGACGGCGACTAGGTTGTCCTCCGCCGCGTCTATGCGCAACTCCGGTCCAAGATAAAGCACATCCCCGGTCGCAAATGATCGTGGCGCGATGTAGCGTGTCATCGGAATGCTCGGCGCCTGTGCCACCAGTTCTGGCGCCCTGGCTCTAACCAGCATAGAACGAGACAGCACGCTGTGGACGTCTCCCGTTTTCTTTAGTGAAGGACTGCACGGTTGACGGCGGTTAGCATCGCGGATGTCTTGACGCGCTGATGACAACGACACCAACTTCTTGGTGAGGCTGCTTATGCGCCCGAGGAGAACTCCCGATTGGATCGACAAGCTGTCCCCAAGTCGCTTATCAGGATCAATCGATATACGCAGCCGCTCAGCTTGCGCTTCGATCGATTGAAGCTCTTGACGACACAGACGCAACAGACTGCGCTCGCGATGCGTGAGCAAATGTTGCTCAAGTCGATTGAGAAGATAGTCAGGCATTGTAAACGCTAGGTTCAGACTGAAAAGTCACGGCGGTATTTGGCTCCACTAGCCTTCCGGGGTTCAATCTTGCCGAGCAGGAGGTCCTCATGATCTGACCTCAGCCGCAAAAGGTCTCGGCTCAACTCGCCTAGCTCATGATTGCTCGCATATGCCGACAAGTCCCGGAGGACATCCAGCATCCACGCATGATCGCTACTTGTCTTCATTACCTGATATCTACCCATGATGCTCATAGCCGCGCTCGTTTACACATCTTTAGGTTGTAAGGCCCGTATCGACTTTGGGGCAACCAGAAAGCCGCGACCCGTTACAACCAATGCGATAGTAGAAACACTGCCGCGTCAAGTGAAGTATTGTTGCCGAAGGGGATGAACAGGAAAACTCGGCATCGCTGCAATTAACCTTTTGTTAAGCATGTTCAGAGAGATGCTTGTTGGCACAACAAGAGGAGCCTGCATTGATGTTCCTAGCGCCACTGATACTTTCAACGGCGATGCTTCCGTTCGCTATTCTTCTTATGGTTGCATACGGGGCCCCGTTAGGGATCTCTATTGCCGCTTCCTACATCTTCGCCCTGACATGTTTTTTCGCCCTTTTGGTCACCACCGCCCGGTGCCCCACTTCGAGGAGCGGCGACCTAATCCAGCCCAACGACTGAGACGAACGAAAAGCCCAGAAAGGTGTATCGAATGAACAACTCTTCTCGGATATCAGCTTACAACTTTGCAGCCGACCGGCCGAAGAACGACAGTTCCAACTTTAACTGGGCGCTCCAGTTGCTTGCCGATCTGTCCACGCTCTTCAACATCAACAGCCTGCCCGACACTGCCTCCCAACTTGCAGCCGCTCAGGAGTTGCTTGCCATGGAACTCTCGGATCGCGTCGTCCCGCCAGAGGGGCTACCTCCCAGAGAGACCGGTCCGCACTCACCCAAAGATTGAAGTATCGACCCAATAGGTATACCCCTAGTAGCAAGCTGATGCCGGATGATGGATTGGCTCGGGGGTGTGATAATGACTGCTGACAAAGACCGATTGATCGAGATTTTCCTGATCGAGAAGATTGGTGTAGACCTCGGAAATATCCGGTCGACGCTTAACCAGCTCAGGGATCACGTGCTTCTCAACGGAGATGTCAGGACACGGGTGACGCTAGACGTAGCCGTCAAGCGACTGCAGGACATTCAAGATGACGCCCGGCGTGCGTCCGTATCCGCAACATCGAATTCTCTGGCTGCGAGCAACGACAGGAAACAAACTCCTGAACCCGAAGAAAGCCGATCGAATTAAGGGGCCGATCGGTGCTGGCAGACTGCTTCGAGCCAGTCTCTGCCAGGACATTGGCGCTGTCGCTTATCACGCGTCGAGACCGATTCATACCTCGAGTGCGGCGGCGCGGTTGGCCTTGAAGTGAGGTATGTTGGAGAGACTGCGCTCTTGGTTGAAATGATTCGAGACAGCAGCGTGCACGGCGGCGAACTTCTGCGGACTTCGCATGCGCCGGAACCGAAGCATTGCCCTCTGCCATCGTCGGAAGAGGAGGTGTTGATGTCTCCGCCCTGTCGTTCACTTAGTGGCCCCTATTCTGCCGGCCATCAGCCACGAACTATCTGAGCGCTGCGCCGTAGGACTGGTGCATGTCCGGCACGATCGCTTCTGGTCGAACGTTCTTGTGCAGTGCATTCTCAGGAATCTCAGCGTGGCCTTCTTGTCCCGGGTCTTTGTGACGGAGCTTTCCAGCAACTCGCCTTCGTGATCCAAGGTGCGCCACAGGTAGTGCAGCTCACCGTTGATCTTCACCAACCTCTCGTCGGGGTGCCAACGCCAGAGCTGAAACGCATCCCGCTCGATGCGACGCTTTTGGATCTCCGAGGCAAACATCGGCCCGAACCTGTGCCATGAGCAGCGTACCGTCTCGTGGCTCACCTCAACGCCCCGTTCAAAGCAGCAGGTCTTCGACGATCCGGAGCGAGAGAGGAAATCGGACATACAACATCACCGCCAGCGAGATGATTTCCGGGGTCGTGCTGGAAGACTTGAAGGGTGAGCGCTCAGCCGTGGACGGACGCTAGCCAGCCACTGCTCCAGCCCATTCCAACTATTTCTGATACTGCCGGTTAACATATTGCTAATCGAGAACTATCCGTAACAGCAGAGCAGCCATCGGTCGCTCAACAAAGTATTTACTCCTGTGTCTCATTTCTGACGCCGCAATAGCATTCTTCGCAGGCCTCCAATGACTCGCGACGTCAATGATTTCCCTGAAGGACGCAACGCTTGCTTCGTTGGTCGACCGCCGCCATCTAACGACGAAACGGTTTGGATAGACGAGGACTATGTATTCGACCTGATGCTCGCGATCTGCGACCTACTCTACGAAGATGGATGTCGAGGTTCGTCCTACCTTGTAGAACGGGCACTCGATCTTTTCCTCTATGAGACTGGTCGAATCCCTTCTCCGAACAGGAGAGCGGAGTGTGCTGCTTTCAGTGTTCCTGCCCAAGAGCGCCGGGAAGTTGCCGTGGCTCACCGTCCTCAATCGATTTCAGAAAATACAATATTTCAGTCGAAGCTTATCCATGCGGCGGAATCGACTGCTTCTCCAAGACGTCAGCGAAACCCTGCTTACGCGTGGAACGAAAGGCTGACCGACCAAAGAACGGATCACAGACACGTCGAACCGTCCGCAATCGGTTTTGACCGTGCCAGTTTGTTCGCTCAAGCAACCTGCGCTCAACTGCCCAACGGAGGTCAAATGTGCAGCGACTCCACGACGGACTTCTTCTCGTCGGGCTCAAGTGTGTATTCAATACGCATTGTAGCAGCTGATCCCAAAGTCACCGCGCTCAACCGAAGACTCCGAAGCGCCATGGAACGAGCGAAGGGATGCGTA
>CAZPPH010000259.1:0-3408 GCA_964588375.1 uncultured Rhodobacterales bacterium
CGTCCCGCCAGGCGGCGATCTCGTCGAGCGTCTTCGCGGAGGCGGCGGGCCGGGCCATGCGCCTGAGCACGTCGGGGTGGGCGTGCTGGAACGGGATGTCGAGATAGGGCAGGAGCCCGCCCCCGGCCATGAGCGGGACGAGCTCGCGCACATGGGGGTAGGGGTAGACGTAGTGAAGCCGCACCCAAGCCCCGAGCGAGGCGAGATCGCGCGCGAGCGGCACGATCGGGGCCTTCGCGTCGCGGCCCTGCCAGTCGGTGCCGTAGGCGGAGGTGTCCTGCGAGATGACGAGCAGTTCCTTCACCCCGGCCCCGACGAGCCGTTCGGCCTCGCGCATCACCGCCGCGTGCGGCCGGGAGGCGAGCTTTCCCCGCATGTCGGGGATGATGCAGAACTTGCAGGCGTGGTTGCAGCCCTCGGAGATCTTGAGGTAGCTGAAATGGCGCGGGGTGAGCTTGACGCCCTGGGCCGGCAGCAGGTCGACGAACGGGTCGGGGGAAGGCGGCACCGCATCATGCACCGCGTCGAGCACCTGTTCGTACTGGTGCGGCCCGGTCACGGCGAGCACCTTCGGGTGCGCCCCGGTGATGTAGTCGGGCTCCGCGCCGAGGCAGCCGGTGACGATGACGCGCCCGTTCTCCGCAAGCGCCTCTCCGATCGCCTCGAGGCTCTCGGCCTTCGCGCTGTCGAGAAAGCCGCAGGTGTTGACGATCACCGCGTCGGCGCCGGCATAGTCGGGGCTGATGCCGTAGCCCTCGGCCCGAAGCCGGGTGAGAATGCGCTCGCTGTCCACCAGTGCCTTGGGGCAGCCGAGGGAGACCATGCCGATCGTCGGCTGGCCGGTGCGGCGGTCGTCGGTGAGGCGGGCCCGCGCGAGGTCGGGGCGAAGATCGGGTGGGTTGGCGGACATGGGCGCGCGTATAGCGGGGCCGGCGACCCTGCGCCAGCGGACAGGAAGGTGCTGCCCGTTTTTTCGCGCGCGCCGGAGAGATGAAAATCCGCGGCGCTTTGCTCCGCCGGGCCTTCTGAACCGTTGCCCGGGCGTGGGGACCCGCCTATGGTCCACGCCGATATTGGTCCCGGAGTTTCAGCATGCGTTGGGTCTTTCGCCTCGCCGGTCTTCTCGTCGTCATCGTTCTTCTCGCCGTCGCCGCCGTCGTCCTCATTCCCGGTGAGCGGATCGCGGGGATCGCCGCGGAACGTTTCACCGCCTCGACAGGCCGCGAGATGCGATTTCTGGGCGATGTCCGACCGTCGCTCTGGCCCGCAATCGGCGTCGCCACGGATGCCGTGGAAATCGACGGTCCGGACGGGGAGCCGATGCTGTCGGCGCGCGGTCTCTCGGTGGGCGTCGACCCGTTCGGCCTTCTGTCCGGCGACATTCGCATCAGGGGCGTCGATATCGACGGGCTGGACCTCACGCTCGCGGTCGACGACGCAGGCCGGGGGAACTGGGAGACCGCGGACGGCGCGGACGGCGCGGATGAAGGGGGCGGGGGCGCGATGCCGGCGTTCACGCTCGACCGGCTGACGCTCCGGGACGCGCGGGTCAGCTTCACCGCGGCGGACGGGAGCGTGACGGAGGTCGAGAATCTTCAGCTCACCGCTTCGCTTCCCGATGCCGCAGGCCCTGCGGAGGCGGACTTCTCCGCCCGTGCGCTCGGCCTCGACCTCTCCGGCGCGCTCCGGCTCGCCACCGCCGGCGCCTTTCTTGCCGGCGAGCGGGCCCCGCTGTCCCTCACCCTCGCGACCGAGGGGGCCGAGGCGCGCTTCGAGGGCAACGCCAGCCTCGCCGGTGTGCTCGACGGCGAACTCGACGCCGTCGTCTCCGACCCCTCGGCGCTGCCGCAGCTTGCCGCCCTGCCGGACGGTCTCGGCCGGGAGAGCCTCGCGGTGGAGACCGGGATCGCTCTGGCCGGCGACAGCCTCGCTCTGGCCGGCCTCACCGCCCGGCTTGACGGCAACACGGTGACGGGGGCCGCCGATATCACCTTCGCCGAGCCGCGACCGCGAATCGACGCGGAGCTCGATCTCGGCGCGTTCGATCTCTCCTCCGCCGAGACCCCGGCCGACGAGAAGGAGGGTGCCGACGGCTGGTCGACGGAGCCGATCGATGTCTCGTTTCTCGGGCTCGCCGATGGCCGCATCCGCGTCTCGGCCGACAGTCTCGCCCTGGGCGCCGCGCGGCTCGGGCCCACCGTGCTGACCACCGTGATCGAGGACCGCCGCTCGGTGACCGCGATCGACCGGATGGTTGCCTACGACGGCAGCGTCGGCGGCGAGGTCGTCCTGAACAACCGCAACGGCTTTTCCACCGGTCTCGACGTCGCGGGCTCCGCGCTTGCGATTTCGCGGCTCCTGTCGGAACTCGTCGGCTACGACCGGCTGATCGCGGCGGGCGATCTGCGGCTCGACGTGATCGGCTCGGGCCCGCACATGGACGCGGTGATGAACTCGCTCGACGGCGAAGGGGCGGTCAACGTCGGTGCGGGCGAACTCATCGGCCTCGACATCGTCGCGATGATCCGCAACCTCGACCCCTCGCTCATGGGCGACACGCGAAGGACGATCTTCGAACGGATCACGGTCAGCTTCCGGGTCGAGAACGGCGTGGTGATCTACGACGACCTCGAGGTGCGCGCCCCGCTGTTCCGCGCTTCGGGCGCAGGGCGCATCGGGGTTGGCGGACAGACCCTCGACATGCGCCTGATGCCGGAGCTTCTGGGCGGCGAACGCGCCGGCATCCGGGTTCCGCTCATTGTCACCGGCACGTGGGACGCGCCGCGCATCCGCCTCGACCTCGAGGGTCTCCTGCGCGACGGCATCGAAAGCGAGATCGAAGAGCGGCTGCAGGGCGCGGGCGCCGGCCTCCTCGGGGGGAGCGAGGGGGCCGACGGAAGTGTCGAGGATGCGGTGCGCGGGCGGATCGCCGACGAGATCGGACGGGGGCTCGGCGGGCTTCTGGGCCGCTAGGGCCGTCGCTTACCGCCGGCGGTCGCGGCGCGAACTCATCGGCTGGAAGGCAACGCCCACGTGAGCCTCGCAATAGGGCTTGCCGGGCTGGACGGTGAGGCCGCAGAACCAGAAATCGGCCGTCGCCGGGTCGCCGACGGGCCATTTGCAGGTCCGCTCCGTGAGCTCCATGAGCGTGAGCTTCTTCGATTTCTTCTCCACCTCCCGAACCGAGGCGAGGGCCTCCGGGCTGATCTCGTTGGCGGAAGGCTGCGGCGGGAGCGGCTGGCCGGCCGGCACGATCTTGCGCACCGTGGGGGTCGGCGCGGGCGCCGGCTCGGGGGCGGGCGCGGCCTGCGCCGCCTTGGTCTCCGGCGCGGGCTTCGGCTCGGGCTTCTGGGCGGTCTCGCCGCCCGGGCCGCCGCCGCCGTTGCGGTTCGACAGGCCGAGCCTGTG
>CAZPPH010000260.1:0-3357 GCA_964588375.1 uncultured Rhodobacterales bacterium
GCCGAGCGGCAGCAGGTGATGCCGCACATCCAGATCTTCGCGACCGATCTCGACGAGGGCGCGCTCGCGACGGCGCGGGAGGGGCGTTACCCCAGGGCCATCGAGGCGGATGTCTCCGACGAGCGGCTGCGGCGATACTTCGTCGACGAGGGCACGCACTACCGGATCCGCAAGGAGGTGCGCGACCTCGTGCTGTTCGCCAATCACAGCGCGCTCAAGGACCCGCCGTTCATGCGGCTCGACCTGATCTCGTGCCGCAATCTCCTGATCTACCTCGAGCGCGACCTGCAGCGGCAACTCCTCGCGCTCTTCCATTACGCGCTTCGGCCCGGAGGCATGCTGTTTCTCGGCTCGGCGGAAACCGTCGACACGCGGCCGGACCTGTTCACCGCCAGCGACCGCGATGCGCGGGTCTATGCCGCGAAGCCGCGAAGTTCGCGCGATGTCGAGTTGCTGACCCAGCTTCCGCGCGGAAACCGTCCGACGCTGCCGGGCGGCGTGCCGACGCGCCGCGAGACGCCGGTGAAGGCGCCTCCGAAGGTGCATTCCGCGGCGCTGGAGGCCTTCGCGCCTCCGAGCGTGCTCGTCGACGAGGAGCACCGGGTGATCAACCTCTCGAGGAACGCGGGCGCCTTCATACGCCCCTCCGAGGGGCCGCTCAGCGCCGAGCTTCCCGCACTCGTGAGACCGGAAATGCGCGGCGAACTCCGCCGGGCGCTGCACAGGGCGATCGACGGGAACGAACCGACACTGACCCTTCCGATGCATGTCGCGGTGAACGGATCGACCCGCCGCGTCATGGTGCACGTCACGCCGTCGCAGCAGGACGAGGCATCGCCCCGCAACGCTCTCGTGCTGTTTCTCGATCTGGGGGAGGACACGGAACCCACGTCCGACGACGGGTCGGAGACCTCTGCGCCCCCCGACCGGCTGCGACAGCTCGAAGCCGAGCTGAAGGCGACACAGGACAGGTTGAGCGCCAGCCGGCGCGAGCACGAAGGCGCGATCCAGGAGTTGCGTGTCGCCAACGAGGAGCTTCAGTCGATCAACGAGGAGTACCGTTCGACCGCCGAGGAACTGGAGACCTCGAAGGAGGAGCTTCAGTCGATCAACGAAGAGCTCAGCACGGTGAACTCCGAACTCAAGAGCAAGCTCGACACCATCGCCTCGGCGCACAGCGACCTTCAGAACCTCGTGAACGCGACGGAAATCGGCACGCTCTTTCTCGACAGCGATCTCCGGATCAAGCTGCTCACGCCGGCCGTCGAACACCTCTTCAACGTCACCGAGAGCGACGTGGGACGTCCGATCTCGGATTTCACCCACAAGCTCGTCCACGACGGCGTGGAAGCGGAAGCGAAAAAGGTGCTTCGCGATCTCACGCCGGTCGAGACCGAGGTCGCCTCGAGGGACGGTCGGTGGCTGATGATGCGTCTGAGGCCCTACCGGACGGTCGAGGACCGGATCGAGGGCGTCGTCGTGAGCTTCGTCGACATCACCGCGCGGCGGAACGCCGAAGAGCAGCTTCGTGCAGGCGAGGCGAAATACCGTCGGCTCTTCGAGACCATCGACGAGGGCTACCTTCTGGCCGAGGTCATGCGCGATGCCGGCGGCAAGGTCACCGATGTCTGCTACGTCGAGGCGAACCCGGCCGCGCGCCGGCAGGTGGACGCGGAGTTCGTCGGCCGCTGTCTGAGCGATGTGCTGCCCGAGGTCGAGCCGCACTGGTTCGAAATACCCGCACGCGTTCTCGACACCGGCGAACCCGTGAACGCGGAGCTTCATTCCGAAGCGCTCGACCAGTGGTTCGAGGTCAGCGCGACGAAGATCGACGACGATTACGTGGCGATCCTGTTCAGCGACGTGACCGAGCGGAAGCGGGACGAGGCCGAACGCGAGCTCATGCTGAACGAGCTCAATCACCGGGTGAAGAACATGCTCGCCGTGGTTCAGTCGATCGCCAACCAGACCTTGCGGGCCACCGGGGACCCGAAGGCCTTCGCCGAGGTCTTCGGCCAGCGCATCCGGGCGCTTTCGGCCGCGCACAACCTTCTCACGCAGGAACGCTGGAGCGGTGCGGACCTCAGGGAACTCGTCATGGCCTGTGTCTCGACCTTCGTCGTCGACGGAACCGGCCGGATCCACCCCGACGGACCCGATGTGAGGCTCGCACCGAACGCGACCGTCTCCTTCGTCATGGCGCTGCACGAACTGGCGACCAACGCGATGAAATACGGGGCGCTGTCGAACGAAAAGGGCCGCATCGAGATTTCCTGGACTGTCGGGAAGGATCGGGACGGAAAGGAGATGCTCGAGATCACATGGAACGAAATGGACGGACCGGAGGTTTCCCCCCCTGAACGTGAAGGATTCGGCAGACGCATGCTCGAAAAGGGAATTGCACGCGAACTCAGCGGGGAGGTCGAGCTCGACTATCCGCCCTCCGGCCTCGTGTGCCGCATGAGCTTTCCCCTCGACAGGGTGACCGGCCGTGGCGGCGAGTGACCGCCTGACCATTCTCGTGGTGGAGGACGAGGCGCTTGTCGCACTCGATCTCGAAGACCTCCTGATCGATCTTTCGCATGATGTCGTCGCGACCGCGGCGAGCGTCGACCAGGCGCTGGCCTTCGTTCGCAACGCCGACACGATGCCCGACGCCGCGATCGTCGACGCCAACCTCGGCGGGAAATCGGCACGGCCCGTCGTCGACGCGCTCGATGCGCAGGGGGTCCGCGTCGTGGTCGCCTCGGGCTACGGTGCGACGGAACTCGCGAGGCTCGGCTTCGAGAGCCCCTCGATCAACAAGCCCTATTCCGCCCGCGACATAGAGGCCGCGCTGCTGCGCGTCCGTGCAAGCGACGAGGCCTCAACCGGAGGAGCGACGGACTGACGAAGTCAGCCGGTTTTAATTCAGAAACAAAACTTTAAAGACCATTCTTCATGTTCTCTTGCGCGCTGACATTCGCGCCAAGCCCGGGGCGGCGCACGAAGCGTCGAGCAGCCCTTGGGGAGCGCGGGCATTCATCCGTGCATTCCCGCCACAGCGAGAAAAGCCAGCGCCGACCCTCGCCCGCCCTCACGTCGGAAGCTCCTTCTGTCCCTCGGGGTCGGACGCGACGGTTCCGCGCGCTTCGGGCCCGCCCGCGATCATGCGGGCCGCCGCGACCGCCGCATCCCTGTAGGGCATGAGGACGAGATCCGCCTGCGCGGCCAGTTTCTCGGCCGTCGCCTCGCGATGCGCGGCCACGGCGACCTTGCCCTCAAAGCCGAGATCGCGCGCTGCCCGCAGGAGAGCGCTCCGCGGGTCGTCATGGGTCACGCCGGTGTCATGCTCCGGCACCGCCATGACCAGCCATT
>CAZPPH010000261.1:0-3357 GCA_964588375.1 uncultured Rhodobacterales bacterium
GGATGCCTATCCACCCGCCTATGGTTGCTGGAAATTCTCCCGGCGCAGGATGCTTCTCGGGATGGCATCCGACACGTCGACCATTCGACCGGAGTCAGGCTGGCAGAGGGCAGCGAGGCCATCCAGCAACTCGTCCCGCACGATGCCGCTCGCGGAACGCCGATCGGGGTTGGGGTGCTTCCTGCCCCAGCCGATCTGGGGGTTCGTGTTGAGCTCGTAGATCTGGGGCCGTCCGCCCACAAAACCGTAGTCGATCCGCCCGAACCCCATACCAGCAATATCGAAAGCCTTCCGCATGAGCGCGGCATGAGGGTAGTTTTGATGCTCTGCGAGGTCGGCGGTGTAGTCTGCATCGGTCGCGGCCCCGAGGCTTCCGTTCTTTGCGATCCAGCTTTCTTCGGTGACGCTCAGTGCCCGGATGATCCGGTCTCCCACCCGGTAGGCGGCATGCTTGCGGAACTTGCCCGTTTCAGGGTGTGGCTCCGCTGCGTACTCGACGAAAACCAGATCGCTCACGATCAGTCCCTCCGCAAGGGCCTCCCGCAACGCCGCCTCGGCCTCCGCCACGTCTTGAAGCAGACCGCTCGCGACCCCCCTGTGCGCGTGAATGGTCCGAAGAAAGACCGGAAAGCGATCGGGCAGGGCGCCCTCGGCCGGCAGCCAGCAGTCGAAATCGTTGACCCCCTCGGCGCGCAGGCGGCGCAGAAAGGCCCAACGCGGAAGATGACAGCGCGGATCGTTGAGAACGGTCACGCCTTCGGCGGTCAGCCTGCAATAGAGGCGCGCTGCGAGTTCGACATGCCAAGGCACGAGGCGGTCGAAGTCGGTCAGCACGTAGACGGCTTGTGGAAGCCGACGAGACTTGAAGAGCCGCGAATAGGGCCAGCGCTCGTGACGAACGCCTCGCTCGGCGAGCGGGCCGGTCAGGGGCCGCATGGTGTTGCCGCGATTGTCGTTGGTGACTGTGATCAATCGCCGGGAGCCGACGCCTTGCCGCCGATTAAGACCTCCCCGACGAAAGCCTTTGACAGCCTGTAATGCCCATGCTTGCATCAGGTTCTTACCGCAGAAAGGTGGTCTCGTGACAAGCATCAATCTCGATCTGAGCAAGCTCCTCGGCTTTCGCATTCTCGATACAACCGAAGCGACGGGGGCGAGCCTTGGTATGAAGTCCGGCGACAAGCCGACCGTCAATGCGAACGTCGGCAACAAGGTCGGCACGAAGCTCGGCGAAAAACTCGGCGCCAAGGACGGCCTGAAGGAGGCTTGATGCTGTTGCGCCTCGGTCGCAGAGCCCGGAGGAGGGTTCTTCAGGGCGCAACCAAGCCTGCACGATGACATCCGACGAAGCGCTTCATGGGTTGTCTCCGGACCGGGGGCGGGGGCGGTTTCTCGATGATCGGATGCACGCCGATCTAGCGTCCAGCTTGCGTCATGTCGCAGAGCGAACCGAGGACGCGGTTCAAGAGATCAGTCGCCGAATTATGTCACTAGCGGTGGCTTTAGAGGGCGGTCGCCGGGTGCCTCCGCTAGCCTTCCGACAGTATTTCCGCCTCGTTCAGGCAGTGCTCACGGAAGACTTCACCTCGGTCCAGAGCGCACTGGACAGGATGGAGGCGCTCGGGGCCAGGGACGATGATCGTCGTGTCCGATATTTTGGCGCGCCCGAGGCCGACCAGGTCAGCCTCGAACTGATTTCGGACGGGATGCGCTTGGCCCCGATAACCCAGCATGAGGCCGAGGCTTTCGAGCTACTCCTGGAGCAGGGCCTTGCCCTGATGGAGCGTTCATTGCCCGAGCTTCACGCCGAGATCGACGGCATGGTCCGCGAGATATTATTCGCGCGCGCGCCCCACGGGGACCGGATGGAGTTCGACGGCGCTTCACATTACCAGTTCTGGGGGCTTCTGCTCCTGAACCCTTCACATCATCGCACCCCCCTCGCGGTCGTGGAGGTGCTTGCGCATGAGGCGTCGCACTCCATGCTCTTCGCTCTGACCCGGACAGAGCCGTTGGTCTTCAACCCCGATGACGAGCTTTACCCCTCTCCTCTGCGTATCGACCCGCGCCCGATGGACGGGATCTACCACGCCACCTTCGTGTCGGCGCGCATGTGGTGGGCGATGGACCAGCTCTCCCGATCCGAGGTGCTGTCGCCGGATGACAGGGCCCTCGCGCGCGACGCGGCGGAGAAGGATCGCGCAAACTGGACCATGGGAATGAAGGTCATCGACGCCCACGCCCGGCTGAGTCCGACCGGGGCGCGAATGCTGGAGGGAACACGCATCGCGATGACAGCCGGATAGACCGAGAGTCGATCGGCGGCGATGGCGAACGAAGCGGATGAAGGTGCTGAGGACGACCTCGACGCGATGCATCCAGAAGTACTGATTTCGCTCTTTCCGCAGCCATCTTCGGATCGTAATCGGAACCTCTGGAAAGCTCGCACTGCGCCGCGCATCCACGAGCGCCGAAGACGCAACCTGTTTGCCCGGGTTGTGCTGACCCCTTGCGTGCCGCCAACCGCTGAAAGCGGAAGAAAGCGAAGACCGAAGTGAACCGAATTGCATCGCTCTGGATCGGCGACCGGCTGGGTCCCCTCGAAATCCTGTCAGCGCAGTCGTTCCTGGCGACCGGCCACAGCATGACCATCTTCGCCTATGGCCCGCTCGCTGATGTTCCCGATGGCGTTCGGGTTCTCGACGCAGAACCGGTATTTTCCGGCGAGCGCATCCTTCGCTACCCCGGCAACGGATGGCCGTCGATCCACTCTAACCTCTTCCGCTATGCGATGCTCGAAAGGTTCGATCATGTCTGGAGCGATCTCGACGTGATCGCCCTGCGGCCCTTTGAGTTCGCGTCGCCCTACGTCTTCGGCTTCGAGAGGAACGGCAGCGTCAACAATGCCATCCTCGGGTTGCCGAATGGATCCCCAACGCTTTCCCACCTCCGCCGTTTCGGCCCCGGGGACCGCGGCTATCCGCCCGATGCCGACAAATGGCAGCGGCGCCGGTTGTGGTTGCGCTCATTGGGCCGCGGGATGGGGATCGAGCATTGGGGGCACGGCGCGACGGGGCCGCGCGCGGTCACGCATTTTCTGCGCGAGACCGGCGAGATCATGCATGCGCAACCTGCCGAGGCATTCTACCCGGTTCCGTGGGAGGACCACGCGAGGATCGTGGCACCGGGTGCGATCAACCCGGACATGCTGCCACGCTCGGCGCGGGCGATCCACCTTTGGGGCTCCCATGTCCGCCGTGTGATGAAATGGCGCTACCGCGGCCAAATCCCGCGCGACTCGCTGCTGGGTCAATTGCGCGAGCGCCATGGACCCGCAAGACTTTCGGATCGCACGCC
>CAZPPH010000262.1:0-3333 GCA_964588375.1 uncultured Rhodobacterales bacterium
TTATGTTTGGCAAGCCCTTCAAGGGTTTCCCAGGTGAGGTTCAACCCGTCGAAACTGGCGTAATGGCGCTCGAGCGAGGTCACGATCCGGAGCGCCTGGGCGTTGTGGTCGAACCCGCCATGGGGGGTCATGAGCCGCCCAAGCGCCTCCTCGCCGGTATGCCCGAAGGGCGGGTGGCCGAGGTCGTGGGCGAGGGCCAGCGCCTCCGTCAGCTCCTCGTTGAGACCGAGCGCGCCCGCCAGCGTCCGCGCGACCTGCGCGACCTCGATCGAATGGGTGAGCCGGGTGCGGAAGTAATCGCCCTCGTGCTCGACGAAGACCTGGGTCTTGTGCTTCAGCCGCCGGAAGGCCGAGGCATGAATGATCCGGTCCCGGTCGCGCTGATAGCACGACCGGAAGGTCGATTCCTCCTCCGCGTAGAGCCGTCCCCGGCTCGCGGCAGGGTCGCTTGCATAGGTCGCCTGCATCCTCGCCTCTCTTGAGGCCTCGCCCCGCTTTCCATATATTGAAGATGAAACCGGAACGCACACCGAAACACACACCGAACCGCGCGGGGACTTCGCCTCATGGACCTGAACCTGCCCCCGAAAGTGACCGAACGGGCCTTCGCCCGGCTCGCAGAGATCAACGCCGCCACGGAGACACCCCAGGGCTTGCGGGTCGCGGTCGAAGGCGGTGGCTGCTCGGGCTTTCAGTACGACATCCGCCTCGACCAGCCCGCCGAGGACGATATCGTCCTCGAAAGCGCGGGCCAGAAGGTGCTCGTCGATCCGGTGAGCCTGCCGTTTCTGGAAAACGCCGTGATCGACTTCACCGAGGAACTGATCGGCGCGCGCTTTACCATCGAGAACCCCAACGCCACGTCCTCATGCGGCTGCGGCACCTCGTTTTCTATGTAGCCTCGACTGCGAGAGCGCTGCGGCGGATCGCCCATGCGGTCGCCAGCGGCCCCAGAAGCTCGAAAGCGACCGTCGAGGCGATGGTGATCGTCAGAATCGGCTCCGCGAGGTCCGGCAGCGCCTCGCCTGCGACGAGCGCCATGCCCACGGCAACCCCCGCCTGAGGCATCAGCGCCATTCCGTAGAGCGCGCCCTCCCCCGCCGTCACACCGCTCAGCCGGGCGCCGAGCGCGGCGCCGATGAGGCGCGCGATGATGCGCAGGATCACGAAGGCCGCGCCGAACGCGCCGAGCTTCACGAGGGCGGCCGGCTCGAGAGACGCGCCGGCGAGCAGGAAAAACAGCAGCATGAAGGGCCATTCGAGATGCTCGACCTCGTGGAACGCCCGGGTGTGATGGCGCGCGTAATTCACCACGAGCGCGCCTGCCGTCATCCCGGCGACGAGAAAGCTCACCTCGGCCCATATGGCGACGCCCGCCGTCAGGAACACGATCCCGAGCGCCTCGGTCCTCAACGGGTCGCCATGGGTGATCCGCCCGGTGAAATAGGCTGCGGGAAGGCCGATCGCCGTGCCGAGCACGACCGCGCCGAGGAGTTCCCAGAGCCCGGCGAGCACGACCTCTCCGGGGGTCGCGCCGTTGAAGAAGCCCGCCGCGGCGAGCGCCACGGAGAACACGATGAGGCCCCAGGCGTCGTCGATGGCCACGATCCCCTTCAGCGTCTCCGTGAACGGGCTCTTGACGCCGCTTTCGTTGATCACGTCGAGGGTCGCCGCCGGCGCGGTGGCGGTGGCCACCGCGGCGAGGATCAGCGCGAGCGCCGGCTCCGCCCCGAGGGCGGACAGGCCCGCCGCAACCATCACGACGGTCACGGCCACCACGGCGATCGAGATCGCGAAAATGAGTTTGCCGTGGCTGAGAATGTTGCTCTTCGTCAGCGCGCTGCCGAGCAGGAAAGCGACCATGGTGAGGGCGGTCACCGACAGGAAGGGATACCACGCCTCCGCCTCGGGGGGCAGAAGGTCGAACCCCGCGTTGCCGAACACCAGCCCGGCCACGAGCAGCAGCGTCACCCGGGGCAGGCGCGTCCGGCGGCCGATCGTGTCGGCGGCGAGCCCGGTGAGAAACAGCGCGGCCAGCGTCAGAAAGGCGGTGGAGAGATCCATGACACGGACGCTAGCAGCCCCGCGGGCCCAACGCACGCGATCCCGACAGAGCGGTGCCTCTTGCGCCCCGGCGTGCCGCGCGCGACAAGTCTTCCATGAAGATCGCGACGTTCAACATCAACGGGGTCAAGGCGCGCGCAGCGGCCCTCGTCGACTGGCTCGACGACGCGAAACCGGACGTCGCGGTCCTGCAGGAGATCAAGTCCGTCGACGAGGCGTTCCCGCGCGAGATCGTCGAGGACAGGGGCTACAACCTCGAAACCCACGGCCAGAAGGGCTTCAACGGCGTCGCGATTCTCTCGCGCTACCCGCTCGAGGACGTCTCGCGGGGGCTGCCCGGCGATGACGACGACGCACAGGCCCGCTGGATCGAGGCGACGGTGACGGGCGACAGGACGGCGGTTCGGGTCTGCGGGCTCTACCTGCCCAACGGCAACCCCGCCCCGGGGCCGAAGTTCGACTACAAGCTCGCCTGGATGGCCCGTCTCGAAAGCAGGGCGCGGGAGCTTCTGGCCGAGGAGGCCCCGGCGGTGCTGGCGGGCGATTACAACGTGATCCCGCAGGACGAGGACGCCGCCCGGCCCGAGGCATGGGTGGACGACGCGCTCGCCCGGCCCGAAAGCCGGGCCGCGTTCCGGAGCGTGCTGAACCTCGGCTACACCGACGCCTTCCGGACGCGGACTCCCGCCCCGGGGCAATATACGTTCTGGGACTACCAGGCGAATTCCTGGGCGAGAGATAACGGCATCCGCATCGACCACCTGCTGCTCACGCCCCAGGCGGCCGACCTTCTGACCGACGCGCGGATCGACCGAGATGTGCGCGGACGTGACAAACCGTCCGACCACGTGCCGGTCTGGGTGGAGCTCGACGCCTGACCGGCAAGGCTCCGCGCATCGCTGCGATCTGCCTTGAACGCGCCGTAATCCGTCGTCATCTGAAGGGCATGATACGCATCGCCCTGATTGCCCTTCTTGCCGCGACGGTCGCCATCCCCGCTTCGTCGCAACCGAAGAACTGCCCGCCCGGCCTCGCGAAGAAGTCGCCGGCCTGCGTGCCGCCGGGCCTCGCCAAGAAAGGTGTCACGTCCCGCGAATGGCGCCGTGGCGACCGGGTGGCGGGGTACGATTACATCGTCATCCGGGACTGGGACCGGTACCGGCTCGACCCCCCGTCGCGGGGCGAGCAATATATCCGGATCGCCGACAGCCTGTTGAAGGTCGACCGGGATACCCTTGAGGTCATTACCTTTATCGGGATCATAGCGCT
>CAZPPH010000263.1:0-3325 GCA_964588375.1 uncultured Rhodobacterales bacterium
GAAAACGCGCGTTCCCTGCCGCGAAAGTAGCCAAGCCCTGCTGCGGACGATATAGGGGCCGGACCGAAAGAGCCCGGAGCCGGTATGGCCGACGACGATACCCCCCGTATCTACATCAACACCCCGCCCGATTTCGAGCTTGCGGCGTTCCGTCCGCGTCTGGAAGCGGTGCTCGACGCCCATCCCGTCGCCTGCCTGCGCCTCGCCATGGCGACGCGCGACGAGGAGCGACTGGCGCGCGCCGCCGACATGGTGCGCGAGGTCGGTCATGCCCGCGACATCGCGGTGGTGATCGACCGGCACTGGGCGCTCGCCGAGCGGCTGGGGCTCGACGGAGTGCACCTGCCCGACGGCGCGCGTTCGGTCCGGGCGGCCCGCAAGGCACTCGGGTCCGACGCCATCGTGGGCGTGTTCGCGGGGCACTCGCGCCATGACGGGATGACTGCCGGCGAGGCGGGGGCGGATTACGTCGCCTTCGGGCCCCTGCGCGAGACCGCTCTCTCCAGCGACGGTTTCGCCGGGTCCGATCTCTTCCAGTGGTGGTCGGAGATGATCGAGGTGCCGGTGGTCGCCGAAGGCGAGGTCGACGCGGCCTCGCTCGCCGATTGCGCGCCCTTCGTCGATTTCGTTGCCATCGGGGAGGAGATCTGGCGCACGGACGACCCCGTCGCGGCCCTTGGCACGCTTCGCGACGCCATGGTCTAGGCCCGCTCGAAACCCTCTCGCACCGCCGTTTCCGCCGCGCGCGCGAGCGCCTTGCGACCGGGATGCGCGCGCACCCTCATGGGCTCGTGAAACACCACCCGCACCGCCCCCTGCCGGGGTGCCGCGAGAACGGTGAGAAGGTGGGAGCCGAGCCCCATGTCGCCCCACCAGCCGTAGAAACGCGGGTCTTCTCGCGGTGGGGCGGAATACACGACGCTTACCGGCTGGACAGCGAAGCCCTCCGGCATGTCCTCGTCGAAGAAGGCGGCGAAGAGCGTCGGCCTGAAATCGAGAACGCGGAGCCCGTCGGTCGAGGTGCCCTCCGGAAAGAACAGGAGCCGGTCGCCCCGTGCGATCCGCTCGCGCAGGATGACCCGCTGCCGGGCGGCATCGGCCCTGTCGCGGCGTATGAAGACGGTGCCCGCGGCGCGCGCGAGCGGGCCGATGCCGGGCCAGCCCGCGACCTCGGACTTGGCGACGAAGAAGAGCGGGCGGGTGCCGTTCAAGACAAGGATGTCGAGCCAAGAGACGTGGTTGGCCACGAGCGCGCCGGGGCCGGAGAGGCGTTGGCCTTCGACGACGGGTCTGAGACCGATGATCGCCAGCGCCGCGCGACAGACAGCCATCGGGATCGCCGGTGTCCAGGGCCGCCGCACCCCGTGGAGCAGCCGTTCGGGAAGCCTGAGAAGAAGCAAAATAACGAGTCCGCCGGAGACGACTATGCCGATGAGAGTGCCCTTGACGATGGCCCGGAGCCAGCCGTCCGGCCCCGTGGGGCGCGGCTCGGGCGGCGGGTCGCCGTGCCAGGTAGGGCTCATGCCTTCTTGCGGGTGAACGTGGCCCGCGCGGTCGCGCTCATCCGCTCGGTATCCATGACGAGGCAGACGTCGATGGTGTTGAAGGCGCGGTCGACGAAGGCCCCCTCGCCCACGAAGCCTCCGAGCCTCAGGTAGGCCTTGATGAGGGCGGGCACGGCCCGCATCGCCCCAACGCGGTCGATGTCGTCGGGGGCGACGAGATCCATCCCTTGGAACGCGCGCGCCCGCACCCGAAGCTCGGGCGGGGCGAGGTGGTTGTGGTGAAGAAGCGACAGAGGCTCCGCGAGAGCCGCGACATCGGTACCGTGAAAGCTCGCCACCCCGAACAGGATCTCGATCTCGCGGTCGAGGACATAGTCCGCGAGCCCCTGCCAGAGCCGGAACATCGCCATGCCGCCCCGGTAGTCGCGGTCGACGCAGGAGCGACCGAGTTCGAGGAGCTTGCGGCCGCTCTCCCGGAGGCGCGCGAGGTCGTACTCGTCCTCGGAATAATACTGTCCCGCCTGCGCGACACGGTCGGACGGCAGGAGCCGGTAGACGCCGACCACGTTGTCCTCGGCGCGCGCCGAGCGGTTCTCGTCGATGAGCAGGAGATGGTCGAAATGGGGGTCGAAACGGTCGCGTTCGAGCCCGGCGTCATGGTCGACGAGCGCGCCATCGCCGCCGAGTTCGTCAACGAAGACCCGGTAGCGCAACCGCTGCGCCGCGCGGATATCCGTCTCGTCCCGTGCCAGCCGCAGGGTGAATTCAGGTTTTTTCGGTGTCATGGACCGCCCGCCCCTCTCGGCGCTCTCATAAGGGCGCGGTTCTTGCGGCGCAACAGATTGACCTACATGCACCTCAAGGTTGCATGTCATTATTTTCGTGCTACTTTTGATTGTAACTACGGATCGTATACCATTTCCAGAGCCACGAGAGACGCGTCGATGACCAACTTCCCCTCGTTCTCGAAATTCACCGTGACCCGGCCGCCGATGTTGGACTGCACCTGCCCGACGCCCCAGTCCGGCCGCTCGGGATTGCGCACGAGCATCCCCGGTTCGAGAAGTCCGGCCGGGTCTGTCATGGAAGCCTCCTCGGGCTTGGGTGTCACATGAGCGCCCACCGCGATCTCAACGCGCTCTTGGGATCGCGGATCTGCCATGACCTTATCAGCCCACTTGGGGCGATCGGCAACGGTGTCGAGCTTCTTTCGATGTCACCGGCCGGTTCATCCCCGGAAATCGCGCTCATCGCGGAATCGGTGGAGAACGCCAATGCGCGGATACGCTATTTCAGGGTGGCCTTCGGCGCCGCGAGTACCGAGGCGAACCTCGGGCGGGCGGAAATCGTCGATATCCTGACCGACCTTACCCGGGGGGGGCGAATAGGTATCGAGTGGAATGCGGCCGGAGCGCTGGCGCGCGGCGAGGTGAAGCTCGCCTTCCTGGTGATCCTCTGTCTCGAGACGGCGATGCCATGGGGCGGCCAGATCCACGTCAGTACCGACGACAAGCGCTGGTTTCTCGGCGCGACGGCGGAGCGGCTCAAGGTCGATCCGGAGCTCTGGGAGCTGATGGCGAACCCGTGCGCGGATGTCGAGGTGACGTCAGCCCTGGTTCAGTTCGCCCTCGTGCCCGAGACCGCCCGGGCGATCGGGCGGTCTCTCCGGACCGATATCCGCGACAATTACATCAACGTCAGCTTCTGACGGCTCCGTCAGCGTCGACGAGATACTTGAAGCTGGTAAGCTGCTCGGCCCCCACCGGCCCCCGCGCATGCATCTTGCCCGTCGCGATGCCGATCTCGGCCCCCATGCCGAA
>CAZPPH010000264.1:0-3284 GCA_964588375.1 uncultured Rhodobacterales bacterium
CTTCCCACCGACCGGGTGCGGATCCCCACCGAGAACGAGCTCTTCCTCTTCGGCAAGACAGTCGGCGGAGAAAACGTGCAGGGCTCCCCGGCAGCAGAAGTGGCCAAACAGGACTTTACCGGGTCCTACGGCTACGTGATGGAGTAAGAGCCATGATCATGCGCATGAAAATCCTCCTCGCGGCAAGCTCCGCCCTGGCCCTCTCGGCCTGCGGCGAAGCGAACCTCGGCAGCCCGTTCTATTCGGAAGCCGGCGCGTTCATCGACGAAGGCCAGTTCGGCAACGCGACGATGAACAACACGCTGATCCAGAACGGCGAGCGCAACTACGCGACGAGCCTCAACGCCCGGTTCACGGACTCGGTGCCGACGATGGTGAACTTCGCCTTCGACAGTGCGGCACTCGACGAGAACGCCCGGGCGGTGCTTCGCGAACAGGCGGACTTCATCCGCCAGTTCCCCGAAGTACGGTTCAGGGTCTACGGGCATACCGATGCGGTCGGCCCGGACGCCTACAACAAGGAGCTCGGCCTGCGCCGGGCCCGGGCTGTGGTCAACTACCTCGTCAGCCAGGGCGTCGACCGGTCGCGGCTGCAGGCGCTCGTGTCCTTCGGCGAAGAGCGCCCGCTGGTGGTCACCGGCGACCGCGAGCGGCGCAACCGGCGTACGGTCACCGAGGTGTCTGGCTTCGACCAGCGCCACCCCACTGTGCTCGACGGCAAGTATGCCGCGATCATCTATCGCGAGTACGTGGCTTCGGCGACCGAACAGGCGCCGGGGGCCGGCGGCGGTCTCCAGGCGATCGAGGGCCAGGGCGGCGGCTGACGCCTCAACTCTCTGAAAATTCAGCGGAAAAGGGCGGCCATCGAGCCGCCCTTTTCATGTTCCAAACCGTCGCCGCAAAACGAATAATTACGATCTTTTGGCCTCAATGTCGCCAACATTGGCGGCCACGTTCAGATCAAGGGCGCCGTGGGCGTGTGTGCGATTCTGCGCCGCAACCACGGTACCGGCGGGGTGGCGTGGCCCGAGGCAATACCGGAGGCCACCCGTGTCCGCGAACGAAGAGGACGTGAGTGACATGACGAACGCTGCGGCACTACAGGCGGAACCGGCCGAGATTGCGGCCTGCACCATTGCGCGGGACGTCCAGAACTTCGATCTCCTGATCGAGGATATGGAAGCCGAATTCGGCGAGAGCTGGGGTGATCTCACCTTCGATGACGCCGGCGCCTTTCTGCGCCAGCCCGAAGCGAGCGACCTCGAATTCGTCGCCATCGCGCTGGACAACGACGACGAGGACGATCTCGCCACGGTGGCCGAACTCATCAAGGTCGCCGGGGAACGCAAGATCAAGGTGCTTCTGATCGCCGAGGAAGTGAGCCCCATCGCCCTGCACCAGCTTTTGAAGCTCGGGGCGGAGGAATTCGTCCCCTACCCACTTCCGGACGGAGCACTGCATGACGCCATCGAACGGATGCGCCGGCCCGCACCGGTCATGGGAGACGCCGCGGCGGCGATAAAGGGCACGGGCGACAAGGACGGCGTGCTCCTGCCGGTTCACGCCCTCGGGGGCGGAACGGGGGCGACGAATTTCGCCGTGAACCTCGCATGGGAACTCGCGAACATCTCCGAGGAGAACCCGCCGCGGGTCTGCCTGCTCGATCTCGACTTCCAGTTCGGCTCGGTCGCCACCTATCTCGACCTTCCGCGCCGCGAGGCGATCTTCGAGCTTCTGTCGGACACATCCTCGATGGACACCGACGCCTTTCTGCAGGCACTGCTCACATTCAACGAGAAGCTCTTCGTGCTCACCGCACCGTCCGAGCTTCTGCCGCTCGATTTCGTCGGGACCGAAGACATCGAGAAGGTGCTGGAAATCGCCCGCACCAATTTCGACTACATCGTCATAGACATGCCGCACACCCTGACGGTGTGGACCGAAACGGTGCTTCATGCCGCCCATGTCTATTTCGCGATGGTCGAACTCGACATGCGTTCGGCGCAGAACACGCTTCGCGTGATCCGCGCGCTGAAAGGCGAAGAACTGCCTTTCGAAAAGCTCCGCTACGTCATGAACCGGGCGCCGAAATTCACCGACCTCAACGGCAAGAGCCGGGTGAAGCGGATGGCCGAAAGTCTCGACATTCAGATCGAGGTGATGATGCCCGATGGCGGCAAACAGATCGTCGAGGCGAACGACCACGGCGTGCCGCTTGCGGAACTCGCCGCGAAGAATCCGCTCCGCAAGGAAATCCAGAAGCTCGCCAAGTCGGTGCACGAGGTGAACGAACAGGCCGCGCAGGGCCAGTAAGACCGAGGGGATCGACACGTGTTTTCCAAATACAAGAAATCCGGCGGTGGTGACGGGGCGCAGCCCGGTCAGGCTGAACTCACCAGCATTCCCGGCGGCCAGGCCGCGCAACCCCAGGCCCAGCCGAAAGTGATGCGGCGGCAGAACCCGTCGAAGATCAACTCTCAGGCCTTGCCGATGGACAAGGAGAGAAAGCGCAAGGAGCGGCTCGGCGAGATCAAGCTCGAACTTCACAAGCGCCTTCTCGACAATCTCAACCTCGGCGCGCTCGACACCGCCTCCGAAAACGACCTGCGCGCCGAGATCATCTCGATCTCCGGCGAAGCGCTCGACGAGATGGGCGTGGTGCTCAACCGCGAAGAGCGCGCGACGCTGAACCAGGAGCTTTTCGACGAGGTGACCGGGCTCGGCCCCCTCGAACCGCTCCTGAAGGACGACAGCATCAACGACATTCTGGTGAACGGGCCCCAGCAGGTTTTCGTCGAACGCGCCGGCCAGCTGGAGCTTACAGACACGACCTTCAAGGACGAACGGCACCTTTTGCGGATCATCGACAAGATCGTCTCTGCCGTGGGCCGCCGCGTCGACGAATCGAACCCGTATGTCGACGCCCGTCTCCAGGACGGCTCGCGTTTCAACGCCATGGTCCCGCCGGTGGCGGTGGATGGTTCGCTGGTCTCGATCCGGAAGTTCAAGAAGGAAAAGCTCGCGATCGACGATCTCGTCAGTTTCGGCGCCTTCACCGAGGAAATGGCGGCATATCTGCAAGCCGCCGTCGCCACCCGGCTCAACGTGATCGTCTCGGGCGGTACCGGTTCGGGCAAGACGACCACGCTCAACGCCCTGTCGTCGTTCATCGACAACGACGAGCGCATCCTCACCATCGAGGACACCGCGGAACTCCAGCTTCAGCAGACCCACGTGGGCCGGATGGAAAGCCGCCCGCCCAACGTCGAGGGCCGCGGCGCGGT
>CAZPPH010000265.1:0-3271 GCA_964588375.1 uncultured Rhodobacterales bacterium
CCGCGCAACGCTGAAGGACGAACTTTACCGGATGCTCACCGCCGAGGAAGCCTAGGGCGCGACCTCGTAGGGCAGGATGCCCCGCCGGTCGACGTCGATCGTGAGTTGACGCTCGAGCGGCGGGACCGACCGCTGGTGACAGGCGGTGCGTTCGCAGATCCGGCAGGAAATGCCGATGGGTTCGAACGCGTCGGCGTTGGCGATGTCGAGCCCGTCGCCATACACGATCGCTCCGGCGTGGGCGATTTCGCAGCCGAGGCCGATGGCGAAGCGGCGGACGGGAGCGTGGAAGCGCCCGCCCTGCCGCGAGATGTCCATCGCGAGGCAGAGATAGCGCACCCCGTCGGGCGTCTCGGCGAGCTGGCGCAGAATCCGTCCCGGTGTCTCGAAGGCGCGGTGCACGTTCCACAGGGGACAGGCGCCGCCGAAGCGGGCGAACTGCAGGCGCGTGGCCGAATGCCGCTTGGTGATCGTGCCGGCCTGGTCGACCCGGACGAAGAAGAACGGAACCCCCTTCGCGCCGGGCCGCTGCAGCGTCGAGAGCCGGTGGCCGACCTGCTCGGGCGAGGCTCCGAAGAGGTGGCAGAGGCGCTCGATGTCGTGCCGCTCGGCCGCCGCGGCCTCGAGAAAGCGCGTATAGGGCATCATCGACGCACCCGCGAAATAGTTCGCGAGACCCACCTTGGCGATGGCGCGTGCCGCGTCGCTCTGGAACCGGGCGAGGTCGAGCGTTGCCTCGAGGAGGTCGTTCTGGGTGAGAAGCGCTGTCTGGTGGAGAAGCTGGAAGCGCTGGGTCGGAAGATCCGCGCGGGCCGAGAGGGTCAGAAGCCGCGTCTCGGAATCGTAATGGCGGAGCGTTCCTGTGTCGGCGCGGCGCACGACGACCTTTCGGGCGGCCAGAGCGGCCTCTGCGGCCGCGTCGATGCCACCGCGCGCCACGCGTTCGGCCGCCCGGTCGATCGCGTCGATGTAATTGTCGCAATAGTGAAAGAAGTCGCGCACCTCCTCCCAGGGCGAGGGCACCGTGCGCCGGTCCTCACGCCCCAGCGCCTCGTCGAGTGAAGCAAGGCGCTCGTGGCTCTGCCGGTAGGCACGGTGAAGGTCGAGAAAGGCGCGCGCCAGCATCGGGGCGTTCGAGGCGACAAGCCGCAGATCGGCAAGCGGCGGCTGGGCATCGAAGACCGGGTCCGCGAGCGCCTCGCGGATGTCGGAGACGAGCCGCTCGGTATCGCCCGAGGTCAGTTCGGTCACATCCACGCCGAACTCGCCGGCAAGCGCCAGAACCACGCCCGTCGAGACCGGGCGGTGGTTGTTCTCCATCTGGTTGAGGTAGGGCAGCGAAACGCCGAGCTTCGTTGCGAAGGCTGTCTGGGTGAGCCCGATTCGGGAGCGGATCTCTTTGAGCTTCGCGCCGGCGTAGAGCTTCTGTTTCGTCATCGCGCCTCCTTTGCAAAGCGAACCTAGCGCCTGCAAAGCCCGGACGGAAGCGCCCGGTCAGGCGGTGACCTCTGCCTCCCGGCGGATCACGTAGCGAATCGAGGCGAGGGCGAGAAGGCTCGAGACCAGCATCAGCGTGAGAAGCGGCAGGCTACCCGCGCCGAGCCTCAGGACGATCCCTGCGAAGACCGACAGGAGCGCGCCGCCCCCGATCATCGCCGCACTCCCGAAGCCCGAGGCCGTGCCCGCGAGATGCGGCCGGACCGAGAGCATTCCCGCCGAGGCGTTGGGGATGACGAGGCCGTTGCCGAGGCCGACGAAGGTGCAGAACCCGAAAAAGACGATCGCGTTCGAGAGCCCCGCTGCGGAGAGAACCGTGGCGACCGCGAGGCCGGCCGCGGTCATGATGGTCCCGGCGTACACCATCGCGTTGATGCCGTAGCGCGCGGAGTACCGGCCCGAAATGTAGTTGCCCAGTGCATAGCCGACCGCGGGAGCGCCGAAGCCGGCCCCGGCCCAGAAGGCCGAGAGTCCGTAGATCTCGCTGGCGACGAAGGGCGCGCCGCCGAGAAAGGCGAAGAAGCTGCCCGAGGCGAAGGCGGCGGCGGCGACATAGCCCCAGAAACGCCGCGACCGGAAGAGCTCCGGCGTATCGGCGAATTGCTGGCGGAAGCTGCGCCCACCTGCCGGCTTGGTCTCGCCCATGTCCGCCCATGTCAGCGCGAGTACGCCGATGCCTGCGAGGATGAGAAACACGAAGGTCGACTGCCAGCCGAACGCCTGGTCGAGGGCGCCACCGATCATCGGCGCGAGCATCGGAACGAGCGCCATGCCCATCGTGACGTAACCGATCATCGACGCGCTCTCGGCTGGCGGGTAGAGGTCGCGCACCACTGCGCGGGACAGCACGAGCCCGGTCGCGACCGCCGCCTGCAGCATGCGGAAGCCGAGAAACACCTCGACGGTCGGCGCGAAGAGACAGCCGATCGACGCGAATATGAAGATGGCGAGCGAGCCCAGCATCACTGGCCGCCGCCCGTAGCGGTCGGCGACAGGGCCGACGATGATCTGGATCACCGCGGTGACCGCGAGATAGAGCGAAACGGCGAGTTGCATGACCTCGTAGCGCGTCCCGAAGGCGGTCGTCATCGAAGGCAGCGAGGGCAGGAACACGCTCATGCTCATGGCGCCGATGCCGGCGAGCAGGACGAGCGTGATGATGTGGGGCGGGCTGGTGCGCTCGAAGAGCCGCGCCTGTCGCGAGGGGGTCATGGTCGGCATGGCGTAGAGCCTAGCTCGCGGACTGTCCAGCGCCCGGGCGGGACCGAATGATTTGCAAATTTGCAATTATTACGGTCCGCTCAGCCAATGATTTGCAAATTTGCCATCCATTTGATGCCTGGCGCCGCGTTTGACATTACCGAGGGGCAAAGGGGACATGCCATGACGATTCTCGACGAACTCGAGGCGCGCCGCGCCGCAGCCCGCTCCGGCGGAGGTCAGCGGCGCATCGACGCGCAGCACGGCAAGGGCAAGCTCACCGCACGTGAGCGGATCGAGCTTCTGCTCGACGAGGACAGTTTCGAGGAGTTCGACATGTTCGTCGCTCACCGTGCGACGGATTTCGGCATGGCCGCCGAGCGCCCCGAGGGCGACGGCGTCGTCACCGGCTGGGGCACGGTCAACGGCCGGCTCATCTATGTCTTCAGCCAGGACTTCACCGTCTTCGGCGGCTCGCTGTCGGAAACCCATGCCCAGAAGATCTGCAAGATCATGGATATGGCGATGCAGAACGGCGCGCCGGTCATCGGGCTCAACGATTCGGGCGGCGCGC
>CAZPPH010000266.1:0-3265 GCA_964588375.1 uncultured Rhodobacterales bacterium
TCTAGCGGAAGATATTGCCCAGAAGCTGCTCGATGGCGCGTTCGAGGTCGTTCGCCGGCGGCGGGCCACGGCGCGCCGGGGGCCGTTGCGGCGCGGACTCAGCGGTTCGCGTCGCTTCGGGCGGCGCCGTCATCGGGAGCGAGACCGACGGCAATTCATCGTGCACCCGAACCATCGTCTCGCGCCAGATCTCGGCCGGCAGCCCGCCGCCGGTCACGCCTGACAGCGGCGTGTTGTCGTCATATCCCATCCAGACCCCGGCGACGTAATTCGCCGTGAAGCCCAGAAACCATGCATCCCGGGCCTCCTGGGTGGTGCCGGTCTTGCCGGCCGCCGGACGGTCGGCAAGCCGCGCCCGCGTTCCGGTTCCCACGTCGACGACCTCTTTCATCATCCAGACGAGCTGGCGCGCGGCGTCTTCCGAGATCACCCGCTCGCCCATGCCGCCGCTCTGGTCGATGAGCGAGGCGGTCTCGCCCTTCAGCCGAAGGTCCAGCAGGCCGTAGGCCTCCACGGCCGAGCCGCCGTTCAGGATGCCGGCATAGGCCGCCGTCATCTCCAGCAGGGTCGATTCGGAGACCCCGAGCGCCACTGCCGGGCCCGCGGCAAGGTCGCTTTCGACGCCGAAGCCGGACGCGATTCGGCGCACCACATCGCGGCCGACGAATTCCGACACCCGCACGGCGGGAATGTTGAGCGATTGCGCGAAGGCCTCGGCCAGTGTCACCCGCCCCCGGAACTCGCCCGTGTAGTTGCCGGGGCTCCATGGCCCGGACCCGGGCACGTCGATGGTGATCGGCTCGTCCACGACCCAGTCGTAGGGCGAGTAGCCGAGGTCGAGTGCGGCGGCGTAGACGAAGGGCTTGAAGGCCGAGCCCGTCTGGCGCTTGGCCTGGATCGCGCGGTTGAACTGGCCGGCCACGCCCCTGAGCTTCCGGCCGCCGACCATGGCGCGCACCGCGCCGTCGGCGGACATCACCACGATCGCGGCCTGGGCCTCGGAGCCTTCGCGGACCTTGTTGTCGAACACCCATTCGAGCGCGTCCTCGGCGGCCTGCTGAATGCGCGGGTCGAACGTCGTGCGGATCACGACGTCCTCGGTCGTCTGGTCGGTCAGGAACGACGGGCCCTGATCCATCACCCAGTCGGCGTAATAACCCCCGGCGCGGGCCTCGGCTGCCTGGGAAAGCCGGGCGGGGTTCGCGCGGGCGGCGTCGGCCTCGGCGGCGGTGAGGTGGCCCTGGTCTTCCATCAGCCCGATGATGAGGTTCGCCCGGTCGCGCGACCGCTGGAGGTTGGCGGTTGGCGCAAAGCGCGAAGGGGCGACGAGGAGCCCGGCGAGCATCGCGGCCTCTGCGGCATCGACCTGGTTCGCCGACTTGCCGAAATAGCGTTGCGCGGCGGCCTCGAAGCCCCTGGAGCCCGCCCCGAGATAGGCGCGGTTGAGATAGATCGTGAGAATCTCGTCCTTGGAATACCTGAGTTCCATCGCCATCGCATAGATCGCCTCCCTGGCCTTCCGGGCGATGGTGGTACGTCGGCAATCCGTCTCGTATTCGGCCTCGGTCATGCCGCTTGCGGGGTCATAGGGCACGCCGAGGCAGAGAAGTTTCGCCGTCTGCTGGGTGATCGTCGAACCGCCGTGGCCCGAGAACGGCCCGCGCCCTTCGCGAAGGTTGATGCGCACGGCACTGGCGATGCCGCGCGGGCTCACCCCGAAGTGACGATAGAAGCGGCGGTCCTCGGTGGCGAGGATCGCGTTCCTGAGCTCGGGCGCGACGGTTTGCGCGTCGATCCGGCCACCGAACTGCTCACCGCGCCAGGCATAGATCTCGCCGTCACGGTCGAGGAGTGTGACCGAGCCGCGCGCGCGCCCGTCGAGCAGGTCTCCGGGGCCCGGAAGGGTGAGGGCGGTGGTGGCGACGGCGAGGCCGAGTGCCACGGCTCCGACGATGCCGAGGCGCAGGCCCAGCCACCAGAAAACGCGCAGGACGAGTCTGACCGGCCAGAAAAGAAACCCCGCGAGGCCGCCACGGCGCTTCGTGGAGACCGTGCGCGCCGGTTTCTTCGGCGTCGCCTTCTTTTGCCGCCTGCCTCCGGTGCGCCGTTCGGCCACCAGCGGCTTGCGGCCGTTGCCTGTCTTGCCCATGGCGATTCCGAGCCCCGCTCTGCCCTGCTTTCTGTTTTTCGCACGATAGCCGCGGCGCAGCGAAAAGTGGAGACGCCGAGTATAAAGAAGTTGTAACGGCGCGGCTTTCATTTACGCCTAAAATTTGTGCGAATAAATCGCAATGTGCAAAAATTGTGCAATCTCGCCGTGACTCTCTTCTTCGAAGCCGGTCCGCGTCTTGAGAGTCGGGCGTTTGCGCGCTCCTTGTTGTCGGCAGGTGCGGGGGGCGCCGCCTGACCCGCGAAACGAAGGGGACGCAAGTGAAACTCATCATTGCAGCAATCAAGCCGTTCAAGCTCGAGGAGGTGCGCGAGGCGCTGACCTCCATCGGAGTGCGCGGCATGATGGTCACGGAAATAAAGGGCTTCGGGTCGCAGTCGGGTCACACCGAAATCTACCGCGGCGCCGAATACGCGGTGAATTTCGTTCCGAAAGTGAAGCTCGAGATCGTCGTGGCCGCGGCCATGGTCGACCAGGTCGTCGAGACCATCGCCTCCACCGCCAAGACCGACAAGATCGGCGACGGCAAGATCTTCGTCCTCGATGTGGAGAGCGCCGTGCGCGTCCGCACGGGCGAGACCAACGAAGACGCGATCTGAGCGTCGCGCAGAGGGAAAGCATACACATGACACTCAACACGCGCCTATTTGCAGGGGTTCTCGGGGCGGCCGCGCTGGTACCGGCACTGGCCTTCGCCCAGGACGCCGAAGCCGCCGCCCCGGGCTTCGACGAGATCGGCCCCTATATCATGACGACGCTGCTGTTCCTCGTGGGCGGCTTTCTCGTATTCTGGATGGCGGCGGGCTTCGCCATGCTCGAGGCCGGCCTCGTGCGGTCGAAGAACGTCACGATGCAGCTCACCAAGAACATCTCGCTCTTCTCCATCGCGGCGATCATGTACTGGCTCGTGGGCTTCAACCTGATGTACCCCGGCGAGTGGGTCATCGAAGGCTGGCTCGGGCCCTTCTTCGCGATCACCTCGCTCGAGCCGGTGGGTCTCGGGGCGGGCGACGCATCGCTCGACTACGCGTCCGTCGGCTCGGACTTCTTCTTCCAGCTGATGTTCTGCGCGACCGCCGCCTCGATCGTCTCGGG
>CAZPPH010000267.1:0-3259 GCA_964588375.1 uncultured Rhodobacterales bacterium
GCCCGAAAGGATCGGCTCGGCGTCGCGCACCTCGACGCCTTCGGGCACGTCCGCGAGGGGGCCGTAGGCGAAGATCGTCAGGTCGTTGCCGGCGGCCACGAAGGATTGCGCCGAGAGAATCTCGATCGGTCCCAGCCGATCCCCGATCCAGAGCGAGGCGAGCTTCATGTCTGCATCTCCCTGAGCACCGACAGAAGGCGTGCGCCGCTGATTTCAGCGTGCTCCCGAAGAAGAAACCGCATGAGCCGCGATGTCGGCACCGGTGCGCCCGCGAGCACCGCGTCCGTTCGCGCGTCGAGGCCGAACAGCGCGTTCAAGCCCCCATCGATCGCGCGAAGCAGCCCAAGACGCTTGGTCTGCACGGCCACACCGAATTCGGGGTGCTTTTGGTGAAAGACCGCGCCCATGGCACCGCGCTGGATCTCTGTGCGCAGCCGGTCGCCAAACGCCCTCGGGGCCGAACGGGGCTTGTAGTGCAGGATCGCCGCGCGTGGCTCGTAGACCCGCCGCGCCCCGGCCTTCAGCAGCCGCCGGGCGAATTCCATGTCTTCCCAGCCGTAGAGCGTGAAGTCCTCGTCATAGCCGCCGATCCGCTCCAGAAGCGCCTTCGGGGCCGAGGCGTTGCCCGATGGGTAGGGGTTGCGGTGCCAGCCGCGGCGGGCGGCCCGTGCGGCGGTCTCGATATCGGCGGGCGGCGTGTCGATCTCGATGATCGGGCCGGTCACGATGAGTTCTCGTCCCTCCCGCTGGCGGGCGAGATGAGTGGCGAGATAGTCGCGTGCGACGAAGGCGTCGTCATCCACCGACACGATGGTCTCGGCGCGCGCGAGGGCGATAGCGCGGTTGCGCACCCGGGAAATCGCGCCCGGCGCCGTTCGAGGCAGCCGCTCCCACCTCAGGCGCGGTGAAGAGATGCCCGCGAGCATCTCCGAGGTGCGGTCGGGGCTGTCGTCCTCGACGACGATCACTTCGTAGTCGCTGCCGCCGAGATCCTGCTGAAGAAGCGTCGGCAGGGTCTGTTCGAGAATGTCGGCGCGGTTCCGGGTGGGGATGATGACGCTGACGGCAGGGGTCACTTCGTTCTCGCTTCGCAAACGGCTGTCGGCACGGCTAGACAATTGGCAACGCCCTGTCCAGCGACGGGCTCCCGCGCTTGACCTCCGCGCGGCTTCGTGCCCTTTGCCGCTGACCGCAACGAGGCCGATTTTCATGATCCGCGCCCTTTACGACTGGACGATGTCGCTCGCCGCCCACCGCTATGCGCTCTGGGTGCTGGCGGTGGTGGCCTTCGTGGAAAGCTCGGTCTTTCCGATCCCGCCGGACGTGATGCTGATCCCGATGATCCTCGCCGCGCCGCGAAAGGCCTGGCTGATCGCGGGGGTCTGCACGGTCTTTTCGGTGCTGGGCGGACTCTTCGGCTACTGGATCGGGTACGCGCTTTACGAAAGCGTCGGCCTGCCGGTTCTCGAGTTCTACGGCAAGACCGACCAGTTCGGCGAATTCGCCGCGCGCTACAACGAATGGGGCGCCTGGGCGGTGCTGGCGGGGGGGCTCACACCCCTGCCCTACAAGCTCTTCACGATCCTCTCGGGCGCGACCGGGCTCGATCTCGCCACCTTCACCGTCGCCAGCGTCGCCGCGCGGGGTCTGCGGTTCTTCATCGTGGCGGGGCTTTTGTGGAAATTCGGCGCACCGATCCGGGACTTCATCGAACGGCGGCTCGGGCTTATGTTCGCCCTGTTCGTCGCCCTCCTGGTGGGCGGCTTCGCCGTCTTGAGGGTGATGTGACCGGAAGATCGCTTGCACTTCTCGCCGCCGGAGGCTCGGCTGTGCTTCTTCTCGGGGCCTTCGGCTTCCAGGCGCTTGGCTACGCGCCCTGTCAGCTCTGTCTCTGGCAGCGCTGGCCCCACGCGGTGGCGATGGGGGCGGGTGCGTTCGCGCTCACCGGGGTCGCCGTCGCGTTCTGGGCGCTGGCGGGCGCGCTGTCGGCGCTGACGACGGCCGGAATCGGCCTCTATCACACCGGGGTCGAGCGGGGCTTCTGGGAAGGTCCGCAGGCGTGTTCGGCGGGCGGCACGCTTTCCGGCCTGTCGGGGGCGGACCTGTTGTCGACCGAAGGCGCCTCCGATGTCATCCGCTGCGACGAGGTGGCCTGGGCCTTCGCGGGGCTTTCGATGGCGAGCTGGAACGCGGTCCTTTCATTGGGGCTCGCGGGGCTCTGGATCGCGGCAATGGTGCGGTTCGGCCGCGCCCGGCGTAACCGGCCCCGAACCTGATCCGGAGCCCCGGACGCAGGGGCGCGCCGGCGAGACGGCTTCGCGCGGCCGCGAGAGGTCCCGGGTCGGGCCCGGGACGTGTGCGCTTGAGCTGAGCGCCCCGGACATGATCCGGGGCCCAAACGCACCGGGGCCCAGACGCACCGGGGCCTCCTCGTCGCCTTCAGTGCAGCGTCAGTTCGCCGGTCACGTTGCGCCACTCGCCGGGAGAGATCATCTTGCGGTGGGTGAAGCGCACGGAATGCAAAGGCCCCTCGATCCTGTCCTGCCAGAACTCGATGAAGCCGAAGAGCTTCGGATGATCGGGGGCGAGATCGTAGTCCTGCCACACGAAGGTGTTCAGAACGTTCCGGAAATCCGGCATGCGGTAGAAGATCTCCGCGGTGGTCAGCCCATAGCCCTGGAGCATCAGTTCGGTTTCGGAATCCGCCATCTGGCCTCCTCTCCGTTCGGTCCCCCGGTGTCCAGTGAGCCGCGAAACCGCCTCCAGATCAATACTCTTGTGGCAGCCGGCCCGTTCCGCGCGGCGATGTGATGAATCGCGTGGCGGCCTTGCACAGCATCTCCGCGTTGAGCTAGAAGGGGCACACAAGATATAGACGCGGACGGGAAGGCCCGAGCGACGTGAGCGATACACCCGAACCTCCTGAGAATACTGGCGAATTGCCGCCCGAACGGCCAGCCTACGAGGGCCCGTCGATCTCCATCGAGCAGGAGATGCGCACAAGCTACCTCGATTACGCGATGTCGGTCATCGTCAGCCGGGCGATTCCCGACCTGCGCGACGGGCTGAAACCGGTGCACCGGCGGATTCTCTTCGCCATGCACGAGACCGGCAACACCTTCGACAAGCCCTACCGGAAGTCCGCCCGGCCCGTGGGCGACACGATGGGCAAGTACCACCCGCACGGCGACAGCGCGATCTACGACGCGCTGGTGCGCATGGCGCAGCCCTTCTCGATGTCGCTGCCCCTGCTCGACGG
>CAZPPH010000268.1:0-3243 GCA_964588375.1 uncultured Rhodobacterales bacterium
CGGATCGGCCCGCTTCGCCAGGTGATCATAGTAGGTGGATGGGGCGATCGGCAGAACGTCGCAGATCGGCTCGACCCCGTGTTCCTCCCGATGGTCGTCGATGAATGCGACCATCACTTCGACCGGCGGTCGAGCTCCGCCATCGCAAAATATGCGCTGGCCTTGCGGAGGATCTCGTTCGCCTGGCGCAGCTCGCGGTTCTCGCGCTCCAGCGCCTTCATCTTCTCAGCCAGTTCGGTCGGGATGCCCGCACGCCGGCCGCTGTCGACCTCGGCCTTCTTGACCCAATCATTCAAGGTCTGAGGCGTGCAGCCAATCTTCGCCGCAATCGACATGACCGCCTGCCAGCGAGACGCGTGCTGACCCTCGTTGTCGAGAACCAGCCGCACGGCACGCTCGCGAACCTCAGGGGAATACTTGTTCGTGGTCTTGCTCATGATGCTCCATCCTACTCAAGAGTTGCAGCCTCCGGCAAACCCGGCGCGGTTCACCCACAAGATAGATGATAATTTGCAGTGACTTTTTTGCATTCTTATACGTTGGCAGTTGAGTATTTTGAAGTACTTCTCCCACATTGATGACATGAGGACGAAAATCTCACAAGATAACAAGCGGGTCTGATGATTAAGGATAGCCTTTTCGGAGTAATTGAGACGGGTTATGGCGAGGTTGATCAGTTCGAGTACGCCACAGATCAAATAAATGGCATGGGAATCCGGTGGCCGGGCGGCACGCTTGCTGAAATTCGTACAGACGTTTACGATTTGAATTATCCGGATTTGTTTGTTGCCTCATCTCTCTATGAAGGGACAAATAACCTCATCCGATCAGGGCTTTCCGACGTTCTTGCGCGTGCGATCGCAACGGATGAGCCGCTTACGGTAGTTCTGCCAACGCTGCGGTATGCGAGCGATCCCTCTCAAGGCGTACTCGATGTTCAGAACTTCCTGGACAAGCTATTCACAGGCGACTACGGACCACTTCCCGAAACACTAACTCTCGAAATTGGAAGCGAATATTTCTCTCTTCCCGCGTTTGCATCTGAGCCAGGACTTTATGGTCAGATTGCATCAAGTCTCTCTGAAGCGATAGTTTCCAAGACACTTGAACATAGAGGCCTCATTGGCGCAGCGGATATCAGGATTGCTGTCCAAATTGGCAAAGAGCACGAAGATAATGACGCAATTATAGACGCTTTCTCAGATCTGGCGCTTTCTAACATAGATTCCCTCGTTTTTCATTTGGGGCCGATCAATCTTCGAAATCTCAACAATGGCTCAAGTTCCGACGATGCAGAAGATCAGGGTCTTGGTCGTGTGGAGCGCATTGAGGGTTACTTGGAGACGTGGTCAGGTGCGATTGGAAGGGCGGGAGGATCGCCTCAGGAGGTTCTTCCCTATATGTCAGCATGGGCAATTGGTTCGCCCGCCAACGAGGCATCGGATGTTGATCTCCAGTTCCAGGACTACGGTGCCCGCGGTGCGTCCTTAGGGCTTGAGACCCTAGTCTCAGCTATCAGTCTTGGCACCGAGAGCGCCAACGTTTGGGGGGTCGATGCACCGAACCTCAGCACCCTTATTAAGGTTGACGAGGTCGGCGAGTCGTTCAATGCGAAACTCAGTCACTTCGGAACCTTTTTCGGTATGGCTGCTAAATTCCTCCCCGAACACAACTATTCGCAACACTATGCGCTGAATGATCGCTCCGAGCAGTTCAACGCGCATGTATTCACCGCAGATGGGCGGATAGCTGTTTTTTCTTACGTGAATGAAATTGACGGTCCAACGGAGTTTGATCTCAACTTCGCCGATATGGGTCTGAACTTAATCCTTGGCGCTGATTCAGCAGTCGAAAGGACGTTCAGCATCGGCACCGAACTTTCTCAGGGATATCAGGGTGATCCGAATGCTCCCGAGGCTCGTCTCTTTGAGACGCCCGTCGTAGGAAACACGCTGGGCGGGACCACCAGTTTGGGGCCCGCAGGTATCTCCGGCTTCAGTTTTTCCCATGATTATGAAGTCCAGCTGCTTGTCGTGTCCTGGAGCTATGAGTTGACCTCGGGAGACGACGAACATTTGGCGAGCCGATATGATGACGCAATACGAGCAGGCGATGGCGATGATGAGGTTTGGGGGCTTGCCGGCGATGATAAGTTGTTCGGCGGGCCGGGCGATGACATTCTCTACGGCGACGAGGGCGACGACGAGATCTGGGGTGGCACCCAGGAAGACTTGCTATACGGCGGTGCGGGTGACGACATCCTGCGAGGAGTTGCCGGGTTCGACACCCTCTACGGGGACGATGGCAACGACGTTCTCTGGGGCGGCGCGCAGGCCGACAACCTCTTCGGCGGCGCGGGCGAAGACACGCTGCATGGCGAAGACGGGTTCGACCGTCTGTTCGGCGGAGACGGAAATGACCTGCTCTTCGGAGGGACGGGACCCGACGCCCTCTTCGGCGAGGGCGGAAACGACACGCTGAACGGCGGCGAGGACGACGACCGGCTCTTCGGCGGTCAGGGCAACGACCGTCTCGAAGGAGGGGCGGGGGATGACACGCTGCAAGGCGGCGCGGGCTTCGACGTGCTGATCGGGGGTGCGGGAAATGACATCCTCACCGGCAACTTCAACGCCGACACCTTCGTCTTCGCCGACGGGCATGGCGACGACGTCATCACCGATTTCGAAGCGACGAACCCGTTCGAGACCATCGATCTCTCGGCGGTGACGGCGATCGACGACTTCGATGACCTCGTGGCCGACCACCTGTCCCAAGCCGGTCCCGATGCGCTGATCGAGACCGGGGGTGGCGACAGTTTAACGTTGACCGGCGTTTCGGTCGGCGATCTCGACGCCAGCGACTTCCTGTTCTGAGGGTTCGTGCAGCAATGTGCATCACATGAGCATCCAGAGACTCTGAACGAGCGTCCGAGGCACCAGCAGCATCGGAAGGCACCCGCCGAAAGAAAAAAGGAAGTTGCAAGACGAACTCAAACACTCTGCGCGAGAAGAGTGAAGCTGTCCCTCATGCTGCCGAAAGATCCTCCGCACCCCTCCGGCTCCATCTGTGCACCACATCGATCGCGTTCCTTTCGATCAGGTTGATCTGATCGTCAACGAGATCTTAGACGTCATTCAGAGATATCACGAGGAGGATGACATCATGAAATAGCACCGAGTTTCACTGGCCCGGATTGGGGGATTCGGGCCGCCAGGGATCACACGAACACACTGGAACCATGCA
>CAZPPH010000269.1:0-3209 GCA_964588375.1 uncultured Rhodobacterales bacterium
TGCTTGTCGACCTTCATGCCCATCCGCTTCATCGTGGAGAGCATTTCCGAACGGATGTCCTGGCCGTCGTCGATCGGCGGGACGGGGAAGTAGCCGCCCTTCACACCGGGCCGGTGGCCCATGTTGCCCATCTCGTATTCGGTGTCGGTGTTCCAGGAGGCGTCGAGCGCATCGACCTCGTAAGCGACCTTGTTCATCTCCACAGAGAAGCGCACGTCGTCGAAGAGGAAGAACTCGGCCTCGGGACCCCAGTAGGACGTGTCGCCGATGCCGGAGGACTTGAGGTAGGCCTCGGCGAGCTGCGCGGTCCCGCGCGGGTCGCGGTTGTAGGGCTCGTTGGTATCCGGCTCCAGCACCGTGCAATGCACCGCCAGGGTCTTCTCGGCGTAGAACGGGTCCATGTAGACACTGTCGGTGTCCGGCATCAGCTTCATGTCGGACTGGTCGATGGACTTCCAGCCGGCGATCGAGGAGCCGTCGAACATGAAGCCTTCCTCGAGGAAGTCCTCGTCGACCTGGTCTGCCATCACGGTCACATGCTGGAGCTTGCCGCGCGGGTCCGTGAAGCGGATGTCGACGTATTCGACCTCCTCGTCCTTCAGGGTCTTCAGAACGTCAGATTTACTCATGGGCTGGTCTTCCTCGCCTTCCTATGGGTTGTGATGTGTCAGAGCGCGTCTTCGCCGGTCTCCCCGGTGCGGATCCGCACCGCCTGGTCGACCGAGGAGACGAAGATCTTGCCGTCACCGATCTTGTCGGTTTTCGCCGCCGCGGAAATCGCGTCGATCGCCGCCTCGACCTGGTCGTCGCCCAGCACCACCTCGATTTTCACCTTGGGCAGGAAGTCGACGACATATTCGGCGCCGCGGTAAAGCTCGGTATGGCCCTTCTGGCGGCCGAAGCCTTTCACCTCCAGAACGCTGAGACCCTGCACGCCGATGTCCTGAAGCGCTTCCTTAACCTCGTCGAGCTTGAACGGTTTTATGATCGCTTCGACTTTTTTCATTGAGGGCCTCCCGTGCCACGACGGCGCCGTGAGACCAGCGATTTGCCCCGGCGACAATCTGGGGCGGGGCAGGGGCGCTGGCCTGCGGCGCGAGTTTCGGGCGTTCTGCCTGAAATTTGAGCGGGCCGCCAGCGTATCGTGCAGAATTGAATCGCGGCCTGCGTTGCGAGGGTCCGTTGCCTCCGGCGGACGTATTCGGGGCAGGATGACGGCCCGCGCCCCGTGCCGCGACCCCTCCGGTGGAGCGACCCCGGCGGTGCGCGGGTGGAGCGCTCGCGGGCCCGCCTTGCCGCGCCGGGCGCGCGCCGCCTAGGATGGAAACGGGAGAACGCGATGACCGAACCGCTGACCGCAGCGCAGATGCGCGCCATCGAGACAGCCGCCATCGAGAGCGGTGACGTGACGGGGCTCGAGCTCATGGAGCGGGCGGGGCGGGGCGTCGTCGAAGCGGCGTTCGCCGAATGGCCGGACCTGGCCGCGACGGAGCACCGGGCGGTGGTGCTCTGCGGACCGGGGAACAACGGCGGCGACGGGTTCGTCGTGGCGCGGCTCCTGACAGAGCGGGGCTGGGAAGTGGAGGTCTTCCTCTACGGCGACGCCGACAAGCTGCCGCCGGATGCGCGGGTGAATCACGAGCGGCTGGCGGGGTTGGGGGAGATCGGGTCGATCAGGGAGGATGCCAGCCTCCTCACTGAAGAGAACAGCCCGGACCCCGGTGTCGCCCTCTATGTCGACGCCCTGCTCGGAACCGGCCTGACCAGAGCCTTCACCGGGCTTCCGACCGTGCAGGAGGACCTGAACCGGATCGCGAACTCGTTCCGCCGGGGCGACGCGCGCGGCCGCGTGCTCGCCGTCGATATCCCCAGCGGCCTGTCTTCCGATGACGGGAATTATCCGGGATATGTCGGGTCCGATCCGATAGAAGACTGCATCGTCGCGAACCTCACGGTGACCTTCCACGATCGAAAGATCGGCCATCTGCGCAATCACGGCCCGGTGGCATGCGGCCATGTGGTCGTCGCCGACATCGGCCTCGGCCCCTGGGACGGCGCCCGCGAAAACGCGTGACAGGTCCCTGCATCCTGGCCCAGATATCCCCTCCGGAGGCACGGAATGGACGAAGAACAGACAGGGATCGTGCGCGGGCCGGAGATGCGGGCGCGCCTCGCAAAATCGCCCGACGCCCACAAATACGCCCACGGCCACGCGCTGATCCTCTCCGGCGGCCCCGGGCGCGGCGGCGCGGCGCGGCTCGCCGCACGGGGGGCGCTCCGGATCGGGGCGGGGCTCGTCACGCTCGCCTGTCCTCAGCCCGCGCTCCAGGAGAACGCCGCACAGCTCAATGCGATCATGCTGAGGCCCATCGATGGCGCGCCGGGGCTCAGGGAGCTTCTGGAGGACGATCGGCTCAACGCGGTCGGTCTCGGCCCCGGTCTCGGCGTCGGGATGGATACACAGCAGCTTGTCCTCGCGGCATTGCAGGCGTCGCGGCCCGGCACATCGGGGCACCGGGCGGAACAGGGCCAGCCAGCCACGGCCGCCCGCCGCGCCGTCGTTCTCGACGCCGACGCGGTGACCCGTTTCGCCCGCAATCCCGAAACCCTTTTCGACGCGCTCCATGAAAACGCGGTTCTCACGCCCCACGCAGGGGAGTTCGCGCGCCTCTTTCCCGACATCGCCTCGAGGATGGACGCATCCGAGACCACCCGTCCGGTCTTGTCCAAGGTCGACGCCACCCGCGAGGCGGCGGTGCGGGCGGGCTGCACGGTGCTCTTCAAGGGCCCCGACACGGTGATCGCCGACCAGACCGGGCGCTCTCGCCTCAACTCGGCTCGGGACGACCGTGCCGCGCCCTGGCTCGCGACCGCCGGGGCTGGCGACGTGCTGACCGGGTTCATCACGGGGCTTCTGGCGCGCGGTCTTGCCCCGATGACCGCCACAGAAACCGCTGCATGGCTCCATGTCGAATGTGCGCTCTCCTTCGGACCGGGCCTCGTCGCGGAAGACATTCCCGAGGAACTTCCGAGGGTGTTCGCGAACCTCGGACTCTGAGCGGCCCGCCCGGCGGTTTGCCATACAGTTTGCCATACGGTTTGCCATACACTTGGCAGACGCCCGTTTTGCGCCTAGACGGAGGACGGGTTGCGGGTGTGGCGGAACTGGCAGACGCACCAGATTTAGGTTCTGGCGCCGCAAGGCGTGG
>CAZPPH010000270.1:0-3190 GCA_964588375.1 uncultured Rhodobacterales bacterium
AAGCGCTTCACCGGGCAGGCGGTCCCCGCGACCGGCATCTCCATCGGCGTCGACCGGCTGCTTGCCGCGCTGCACGCCAAGGGTCTCGGCTCGAAGGCGGCGGCGGGTCCCGTGGTCGTCACCGTGATGGACCGCGACCGCATGGCCGACTACCTCGCCATGGCCGCCGAGCTTCGCGCCGCCGGCATCCGCGCCGAGGTCTATCTCGGCAACCCGAAGAACTTCGGCAACCAGTTGAAATACGCCGACAGGCGCGGCGCGCCGGTGGCCGTGATCCAGGGCGAGGACGAGCGCGCGCGCGGCGTGGTGCAGGTCAAGGACCTCATCCTCGGCGCGAAGATCGCCGAAACCGCGACGCTCGAGGAATGGAAGGACCAGCCCGCGCAGGTCGAATGCGCCGAGGGCGACCTCGTCGCCACCGTCCGGCGGATGCTGGAGCGGGGCTGATGGCCGGCAAGGCCGTTCTCAGGGCCGAGGCGGAGCGCCTGAGGGCCGCCTTCGTCGCCGCCGGGGCGGAGCCGGTGGAGGCCGACATCCTCCAGCCCGCCGATCTCCTGCTCGACCTTTACGGCGAAGACATCCGCGCCCGCGCCTTCGTCACCCATGACCCGGTGATGGGCGAGGCGATGCTGAGGCCCGACTTCACCGTGCCCGTCGTGCTCGCCCATCTCGAGGCGGGCCGGGGGGCGGCGCGCTACACCTATGCCGGGGAGGTCTTCCGCCAGCAGGAGGCGGGCTCGCGGCGGCCGGCGGAATTTCTCCAGGCGGGGCTCGAGATCTTCGGCGCGGCCGGACCCGAGGCCGAGGCGGAGATCTTCGCCACCTTCGCGGCGCTTCTCGCCCCCCACGACCTCGCGCCGGTCACGGGCGATATCGGCCTTCTGACCGCCGCCGTCGACGGGCTCGACACGACGCCGGCGCGCAAGGCGGCTCTCCGGCGGCACCTCTGGCGGCCCCGCCGCTTCAAGGCGCTGCTCGAGCGGTTCTCGCGCCCCGCCGCGTCCCGGGCCGCCGCCGACACCGCCTTCGAGGGCCGGGGCCCGGAGATCGGGCTGAGAACCCGCCGGGACGTGCGCGCCCGGCTCGCCGCACTTGCCGCGGATGCCGCCGCCCCGCCGATCCCGCGGTCCGACATCAACGCGCTCGACGCGCTTCTCGCCGTACGCGAGACCGCTCCGAACGCATTGTCGCAGCTTCGCAACATCGCCGTCGATCTGCCGGCGATCACCCCCGCGCTCGACCGGCTCGCGCAGCGTCTCGAGCGGCTCGCCGGGGCGGGTGTCGATGTCGGGACGCTTCAGTTCGAGGCCACCTACGGACGCACGACGCTCGAATATTACGACGGTTTCGTCTTCGGCTTTCTCCGCCCCGACCGCCCCGACCTGCCGCCCGTGGCCTCGGGAGGCCGCTACGACGCGCTCACCCGGGCGCTCGGCGGTGCGGTGGCGCCGCCCGCCATCGGCGGCGTGATCCGTCCGGCACTTCTGCCGGAGGCGGCGCGATGACGCTGAAGCTCGGGGTGCCATCGAAGGGCCGGCTGATGGAGAAGACCTTCGACTGGTTCGGAAAGCGCGGTGTGACGCTCTCGCTCGCCGGTGGCGGTCGGGAATATTCCGGGGCGGTGGAAGGGGTCGCGGGCGTCGGCCTCGTCCTCGTGTCGGCCGGTGAGATCCCCCGCGAACTGGCCGCGGGCCGGCTGCATCTCGGGGTGACGGGCCGCGACATGATCGAGGAGAAGCTCGCGTTCTGGGAGGACCGGGTGGAGCCGCTGGCCGAGCTCGGCTTCGGCCATGCGGACCTCGTCGTCGCGGTACCCGACTTCTGGGTCGACGTCGAAACGCTCGACGATCTCGACGGCGCGGCGGCCGCGTTCCGCGCCCGCCACGGCGCCCGGCTCAGGATCGCCACGAAGTATCACCGTCTCGTGCGCGACTTCCTGCGAAACGCCGGGGTCGCCGACTACGCCCTCGTCGACAGCCAGGGGGCGACCGAGGGCACGGTGAAGAACGAGACCGCGGAGGCCATTGCCGATATCACGACGACCGGGGCAACGCTGAGAGACAACCATTTGCGGCCGCTCGCGGACGGCATTGTGCTGAAGAGCCAGGCCGGGCTCTACCGCTCGCGAACGGCCGACTGGGGCGATGCGCGCGAGACGTTCGATAGCCTGCTCGCGAAGCTCGGCCTCGACTAGCGCACCCCGAGCTCCGCGAGCGCGGCCTGGAGCTTCGGCGGCAGGCTCGGCTCTTCGGCGCGCGCCGCCGGCAGATCCCGGGGGGCATCGGCGGGGTCGAGGTAGCGCCAGCCCTGAAACGCGCGCCTCGGCTGGGCTTCGGTGCGGTGCACCCGGGGCTCCAGAACGAGACCGCAGCGCAATATCCCGTCGGTCCCGCGCACCTCGTCGAAGCGCAGGATGCGCTGGCGCGCGAGGATCAGCCCCTTGAAGACCCAGTAGATCGATCCGCCCGACAGCACTTCCGGCTCGCGCTTGGGCCACATCCGCGTGACATGGCGGGGCAAACCGTCAGGGCCCTTGGCGCGCGCACTCTCCTGCCAGCCGAGAAGGTCTTCAACCTTTTCGGCCCCGACGCAGAGTTTCAGCAGGTTGACGTGTTCCATCGAATCCCCGTTCGCCATATATTGTAGATAACACTTGGACACCTTCAATGGGTTGTGGAATTATCCACAGCCCGATTCCGCATTCAGAGGCCTGCAATGACCCGTTTCGCCGCGCCGATCGCCGAACAGATCTGGGACATGAAATATCGGCTGAAAGAGCCCGACGGAACACCCGTCGACGCGACCGTCGAGGACACCTGGCGGCGTATCGCGAAGGCGCTCGCGGCTGTCGAGAAGACCCCGGCCGACTGGGAAGACAGGTTCTACGCCGCCCTCGAGGATTTCCGCTTCCTGCCTGCGGGCCGTATCGTCGCCGGGGCCGGCACGGGCCGGTCGGTGACGCTCTTCAACTGCTTCGTGATGGGCACGATCGAGGATTCCATGGGCGGGATCTTCGAGGCGCTTAAGGAGGCCGCGCTGACCATGCAGCAGGGCGGCGGCATCGGCTACGATTTCTCCACCATCCGCCCCAGGGGGGCCGCCGTCGCGGGGGTCGGGGCGGATGCCTCGGGGCCCCTCTCGTTCATGGATGTCTGGGACGCGATGTGCCGCACGATCATGTCCGCGGGCT
>CAZPPH010000271.1:0-3175 GCA_964588375.1 uncultured Rhodobacterales bacterium
GGGCAGGGGGCGAGGAAGGAGAAATCGTACATGTTCGCCGGCGGCGAGACAGAGACGAAGCCGGTGATCTCGGGCCGCCGCATCAGAAGCTGCATCCCGATCCAGGCTCCGAAGGAGAAGCCCGCGACCCAGCAATGCTTTGAGTTCTGGTTCATCGACTGGAGGTAGTCGAGCGCGCTCGCGGCGTCCGACAATTCTCCGATCCCCTGGTCGTATTCGCCCTGGGAGCGGCCGACGCCGCGGAAATTGAAGCGCAACACCGTGAAGCCCATGTTGTAGAAGGCGTAGTGCAGATTGTAGACCACCCTGTTGTTCATGGTGCCGCCGAACTGCGGGTGCGGATGCAGGATGATCGCGATGGGGGCGTCACGGGCAGGCTGAGGATGGTAGCGCCCTTCGAGCCGGCCTTCGGGGCCAGGAAAGATCACCTCGGGCATCGGTCCCTCATTCTTAAGTGGCGGGGCGGCTCAGATTAGTTGACGCAAAAGGTCGCCTTCTTTAGAACCATTCTAAATGGTGGACCGTTGCCCGCCCCGGAAACAGGTGAGAGAGGCAACTAAGGTGTGCGGACGTCCGCGTCAACAGAGGCGTATGTCCGCCAAAGGGGAGACCGACGATGAAACTCTCGACCAAGGGTCGTTACGCGATGGTGGCACTGGCCGACCTTGCCATGGCGGCCCCCGGCGCGCTGAGTTCGCTGGCCGATCTCTCGCGGCGTCAGAACATCTCGCTGCCCTATCTCGAACAGCTCTTCGTGAAGCTGCGCCGCGCCGGCCTCGTCGAAAGCGTGCGCGGGCCCGGCGGCGGCTATCGGCTCGCCCGCGCGTCCTCCGATATCCGCGTGAGCGACATTCTCGAGGCCGTCGACGAGACGGTCAGCGCGATGAAGCCCGGGGCGGGAACCTCGGGGGGGCTGTCGGGAACCCGCGCGCAATCGCTGACGAACCGGCTCTGGGAAGGGCTTTCGGCCCATGTCTACGTCTTTCTCCACCAGACCCGACTGTCGGACATCGTGAGAAACGAAATCGCGCCGTGCCCCGCGGTTCCCGCACTTCTCACCATCGTCGACGAGGCGTCATGAAGCGGCTCAGGCACCAGCCGGCAAGCGCAGGACCGGGGCGCTGCCCCGAAGTCGGAAGTATTTTCAGAAAGATGAAGCTCCGATGAGCGCGGGGCGCGTCTATCTCGATTGGAACGCGACGGCGCCGCTACGGCCGGAAGCGCGGGCGGCGATGGTCGCGGCGCTCGATGTCGCGGGCAACCCGTCCTCCGTCCATTCCGAGGGCCGCGCGGCACGTGGTCTCGTCGAGGCGGCGCGGGCCGAGGTGGCCGCCCTCGCCGGCGCGAAGCCTTCGGAGGTGGTGTTCACGTCCGGAGCCACCGAAGCGGCGCGGGTGCTCGCGGCCGTGCCCGCGGATCACGGTATCCTTGTCGACGAGACAGCCCACGATGCCCTATGGGCCCATGCCCGGACAAACACCGGGCACGAGAGCCCGACGGGCCCGGGCCACATCCTGGCAATGGGCCTCGCAAACTCCGAAACCGGTATCATCACCGAGCCACCCGCGAGGATCGATGGCCGGCACCCCTTCGGCGAGGCCCGGGCGGACGGGCTCCTGCTCGACATCACCCAGGCCATCGGGCGCATCCCCTTCAGCTTCCACTGGTCGGGGGCGGATTTCGCCGTTCTGTCGGCCCACAAGATCGGCGGGCCGAAAGGCGTCGGCGCGCTGATCATCCGCGACGGTCTCGACCCGGCCGCGCTGCAGCTGGGCGGAGGCCAGGAACTCGGCCGCCGTTCGGGCACCGAGAACGTGGCCGGCATCGCGGGTTTCGGGGCTGCCGCGGTAGCGGCCGCACGGGATCTCGACGCGGGGGTCTGGAACGGGGTTGCCCAACTTAGAAATATTCTAGAAAACACTCTAGGCAGCGCCGCGAAGGAGACTATTTTTGTCGGGAATGATCGTGCCCGGCTGCCCAACACCTCGCTCTTCGTCACGCCGGGCTGGAAGGGTGAAACCCAGGTGATGCAGATGGATCTCGCCGGGTTCGCCGTGTCCTCGGGGTCGGCCTGCTCGTCGGGCAAGGTGAAGCAGAGCCGCGTGCTGAAGGCGATGGGGCTCGACGACCGGGCCGCCGAGAGCGCGCTCAGGGTGTCCCTGGGCCCGACCACCACCGAGGACGAGGTCATGGCCTTCGCAGGGGCCTGGCTGGAGCAGGAAAAGAAATTTCGCCGCCGCGCGGCGTGAAGAGAGGAAACTGACATGGTTGCACTGGACACGCAGGACAAGCCGCAGCTCGAAGCCAAGGAGGGCGTCGACCAGGAAACCGTCGACGCTGTCGAGTCGCTGTCGGGCAAGTACAAGCACGGCTGGAACACCGATATCGAGATGGACTACGCGCCGAAGGGGCTCGACGAGAGCATCGTGCGGCTCATCTCGGAAAAGAACGGCGAGCCCGAATGGCTGACCGACTGGCGGCTCCAGGCCTTCCGGCGCTGGCAGGGCATGGACGAGCCCGAATGGGCGATGGTCGATTACCCGAAGATCGACTACCAGGAGCAGTATTACTACGCCAAGCCGAAGAGCATGGCGGAAAAGCCGAAGTCGCTCGACGATGTCGACCCGAAGCTTCTGGAAACCTACGCGAAACTCGGCATCCCGCTGAAGGAGCAGATGATCCTCGCCGGAGTCGAAGGGGCGGAGGACGCTCCTGCCGAAGGCCGCAAGGTGGCGGTCGACGCGGTGTTCGACAGCGTCTCGGTCGGCACGACCTTCCAGAAGGAGCTTGCGGAGGCGGGTGTGATCTTCTGCTCGATCTCCGAAGCCGTGCAGAACCATCCCGAACTCGTGAAGAAGTATCTCGGCTCGGTGGTGCCCATCACCGACAATTACTTCGCAACGCTCAATTCGGCGGTGTTCTCCGACGGCTCCTTCGTCTACGTGCCGCCGGGCGTGCGCTGCCCGATGGAGCTTTCGACCTACTTCCGCATCAACGCCGAGAACACCGGCCAGTTCGAGCGCACGCTCATCATCGCCGACAAGGGCTCCTACGTAAGCTACCTCGAAGGCTGCACCGCGCCCCAGCGCGACACCCACCAGCTGCATGCCGCGGTGGTCGAACTCGTCGCCCTCGAGGACGCGGAGATCAAGTATTCCACGGTGCAGAACTGGTA
>CAZPPH010000272.1:0-3163 GCA_964588375.1 uncultured Rhodobacterales bacterium
TGCGGGCGCTTCCCGGTCTATCCCGGCCTTTAGGTGCTCAACGTCGAGACCTACGGCGCGGGCGGACCGCCGCTCCTCATCGCCCACGGCCTCTTCGGATCGGCGCGAAACTGGGGCGCGATCGCCAAACGCCTGGCCTCGACCCGCGAGGTGCGGGTGCCCGACCTGCGCAACCACGGTGAAAGCCCGTCGACCGAGAGCCACAGCTACGCCGGCATGGCCCGCGACCTCGCCCCGCTCGCCGGGGGAGACGTTCTCGGCCATTCGATGGGCGGCAAGGCGGCGATGGCGCTGGCGCTCACCGATCCCGAACGGGTTGCGCGGCTCATCGTCGCCGATATCGCGCCCGTCGCGTACTCCCATTCCCAGACACCGCTCATTCACGCGATGCGCGACATCGACCTCTCCCGCGTCGAGACGAGGGGGGACGCCGACCGTCAGCTCGCCCGCTCGGTCGAGGACCCGGGCGTGCGGGCCTTTCTCTTGCAGTCACTCGACGTGAAGAACCGCCGCTGGCGTCTCAACCTCGACGTGCTCGAGGCGGAGATGGAGAAGATCACCGGCTGGGAAGAGATCGCGGGCGTGTTCGAGGGGCCCACCCTGTTTCTCTCGGGCGCGAACAGCGACTACGTCCAGCGCGGGCATCGCGAGAAGATCCGCAAACTCTTCCCGGCGGCGAAATTCGCCTCGATCCCGGGTGCGGGACACTGGCTTCATGCCGAGAAGCCGCAGGAATTCGTCGCTGCGGTCGAGACATTCCTGTCTATGACGGACGCGTCATCCGGCTGAGCAGGCCGGTCTTCCAGACGAACTGGTGGACGAGCACCGCGCCGACATGGGCGAGGATGAGCACGAGGAGGACCGCTCGCAACACCTCGTGGGCATCGCTTGCCGCCTCCGAACTCTGCGCCCAGGCCACCGCGCCGGTGACCGGCAGCAAAAACAGGATGCCGTAAAAGGAAAGATGGGTGGCCCTGGCCGCCAGCGCCGCCCAGCCCGGTTCGCCCTCAGGCGGAGGCGGTGTGCCTTCCGACGAACGCAGAAAGAGCCTGTAGATCACGATACCGAGGATCAGCATTCCGCCACCGAGGTGCAGAACGACCGGAAAACCGACCGTCATCGCCCCTGTCTCGAGCCCCTCCTCGAACGCGTCGGCAATGCCGTCGTGAAAGAGGTACTGGCTGGCCACCAGCACCACCGTCGCCCAGTGAAGCATGATCTGCGCCTTCGAGTAACCGGTCGTCGCTGCCATCGCGTTTCCCTTCCCGTTGCGCCACAGGATAGGCCGGGATGCGGGCTTGCCTAGTTTCCGATTGCCGCCACGGCGCCGCCGGCGACATTGCCCGCCGCAGTGCCGAATTTCGAGAACCCGGCGCCGCCGGACCCGGAGCCGGCCGAAGAGAGACCCGGGCCGCCGCCGTATTCTGTCCAGGCAATATAGCCCGCGCCGACGACGAGGGCTGCGAGGAGGAGTTTCTGCATCTCGGTGTCCTTTCGCGGGCGAAGCGTAGGCGGCGAATATGGCCGAAACGGGGCGTCCGGGTTGACGAAGGTCCGGGCGGCCTTGCGGGCTCCCCGGTGGGGAGATGGCAATGCAGGGCTCATCGTCGCCGCCGCGATCTCCCCATGATCACCGTCGCGGTCTCGCCGTCAGCGGAGTCGGGGCACGAGGTCTGTCGGCGACAGGTCTCCCGCTCGCGCTGTCGCCCGGACGGGTCGGCGGCGGGCCTCGCGAGGGCAGACGGTGGCGCCGAGTGCCCATCGTTCCCGAGATGGCTGCAAGCGACCGGTCCCTGCCCTCCTCCTTCCGCCCTTCGCGCCCGGCATGTCCGGCCGGGAAGGCGGTCTGAGGCGCCGACGGAGTCCTCTAGGCGCAGTTCTTGCAGAACGGCGTGGCCGGCAGCGCCTCGAGCCGGGCTTCGCTGATCTCTTCGCCGCACTTCATGCAGACCCCGTAGCTGCCCTCCTCGATCCGCCCGAGGGCGGCGTCGATCTGGCGGACTTCGGCGAGGTCGTGGACACCGAGCGCCTCGAGGACCTCGTCGCCCTGGCGTTCCTGCGCGGCGTCCTCCCAGTCTTTCGGAGTGGGGTCGTCGAGGGCATCCTCGATCTCGTGGAGTTCGCCGAGAAGTTCGGCACGGCGGTTCTCGAGGAGTTTTCTGGCGGCGTCGAGGTCGGGCATCTTTCGTGTCTCCGTTGTTCGCACGACCCTAGACCGCGCCGCCTCGGCCGGGCGTTGATTTCGGTCAATCCCGTCAGGGTGGGGCGCGCCGGCGCTCTCCGCCGGTTTCGCCTCAGGAGGAGCCGGTGAGCCGCTTCGCGATGAGCCATGAGACCGGAAGGGCTGCGAAGAACCCCACGGCGGCGGCCGTCACGATGGGCAGGGCGCCGTCGAAGCCGAGCACCAGGGCGGCGACCACGGCCGAACCGGCCAGCGTGGCGCCGAGGAAGATGTGAATGACGAGCATCAGTGCGAACATGGGGTCCCCCGTCCCGCGATTTCCCTTTCGCCCGATGGTGCCGGCCCGCCCTCGCCGCCGCGTTGATCTGGATCAGGCGGGTCCTTCGGATTCGAGGGCGGTCAAGGCGTGAGTGCGAAAGATGTGCCATCCTGCGAGGGGGGAGGAGGAGCGGATGATCAACCTCGACGACATACTCGACATGTGCGCGCATACCGGCGGCTGCGGCGGGGGAGCGGGCGCTGCGTTCAGCGGTGTTTCGTACAAACCGGGGCAGGCTCGCGGGGCCGCTTTTCCATTTCGTACAGGGACCCGACCCATGCGCGTTTCGACCACGACCGCCCGCGACCACCTCTCGGAGATCATCACCCGGGTGCAGGACCCGCGCGCCTACTGCATCCTCACCCGCCACGGCAAACCCGTGGCCGCGATCGTCTCGGTGGCGGAGATGAAACGCATCTGGTCGGATCAGGACATCGAGGATGTCGCGTCGGGAAAAAAGACCCCCGTGAAGTTCATCTTCGGGCGGGGCAGCCACGCGACGAACGCCGAGGCGGCGCAGGCGATCCTGAAGGTGCAGATGGACCGGCGGATGGAGCGCGAGGTGCTCGCGCGGGCGGGAAAGGCGCCGGTGCCGGGGGGCGAGGTCGAGGTGGAGGCGGAGGTGGCGCGCAGCCGGTGGCGGTGGGTGAGGCGCGCCCGGA
>CAZPPH010000273.1:0-3140 GCA_964588375.1 uncultured Rhodobacterales bacterium
CTAGAGCGGCCAGAAGACGAGGATCGCAGGGACCGAGACCGCGATCACGAGCACCTCGAGCGGCAGGCCCATGCGCCAGTAGTCGGAGAACCGGTAGCCGCCGGGGCCGAGGATCAGCGTGTTGTTCTGGTGCCCTATGGGGGTGAGAAAGGCGCAGGACGCCGCCACCGCCACCGCCATGAGAAACGGATCCGGGCTGACGCCAAGCGCCTGTGCCATGCCGATCGCCACCGGTGCCGCGACGATGGTCGTCGCGGCGTTGTTGAGCACGTCCGACAGGGTCATGGTGACCACCATCAGAAGCGTCAGCACCGCCCAGGCCGGCAGGCCATCGGTTGCCGACAGAAGCCCTCCGGCGATCAACGCCGTGCCGCCGGAGGTCTCGAGCGCGGAGCCCAGGGGGATCATCGAACCCAGAAGAACCACCACCGGCCAGTCGATGCGGTCGTAGAGCTCGTCGAGTGGAAGGATGCCCGTGAGCACGTAGCCCACCGCGACGACGCCGAGGGCGACGGGCAGGTAGATGACGCCAAGCGCGGCGAGCGCCACCGCGCCCCCGAAAAGCCCGATCGCGAGCCAGGCCTTGCTGTCCTCCGCCACGGAAAGGTCGCGGTCGGCCAGTGCCAGCACACCGAGCCAGTCGATGACATCCGCCTCCTGGTTCTTCGGGATCAGCAGGAGGAGGATGTCGCCGGGCTGCACCTTCGTCCGGGCCACCTGGGAGGTGATGCGCCTGCCCTGCCGCGAGATGCCGAGCACGACCGTGCGCCGTCGCCAGGCAAGCCCGATGGACCGGGCGGATTTTCCCGCGATCCGTGCGCCGTGCGGCACCACGGCCTCCACGACGGCCACGCCGTCCCCTTCGGCACGAAGCCGCTTCTCGCCCTCTTCGTCGGCGACCGCGAGCTTCAGCGCCGTGCGGAACTCCTCGAGCGCGTCCGGCGCGGCTTCGACGCGCAGCACGTCACCGGCGCGCAGTTGCGACGTCCGTCCGGTGCCGTAAACCCGCTCGCCGTTCCGCACGATCCCGAGGAGGGCGACGTCGGCGGAGTCGGCCTCGTCCTGAAGGTCGCCGAGCAGCTTTCCCTCGAGGTCCGAGTCGTCGGGGACGACGAGTTCGGCGATGAACGCGGTGATCTCCGAGAGCGTTTCGGAGCCGGCGTCGTCACCGGGGCGCGGGATGAGCCGCCAGCCCAGAAGGGCGACGAATGTGAGGCCCGAGATGGCGGCGATGCCGCCCACGGGGGCGAAGTCGAACATCCTGAAGGGTTCGCCGAGGGCGTCCTCGCGGATGCCCGCGATGATGATGTTGGGCGGCGTGCCGATGAGCGTGACGAGGCCGCCGAGGATCGTGGCGAAGGACAGCGGCATCAGGGTGAGGCCGGGGGGACGGTCCGCCTTGCGCGCGGTCTGGACATCGATGGGCATGAGGAGGGCAAGGGCGGCGACGTTGTTCATGAAGGCCGACAGCACCGCGCCGATACCTCCCAGCGTGGCGATGTGCCCGCGGAGGCCGCGGCCGCTGTCGACGAAGCTGCGGGTGATCATCGTCACCGCGCCCGAGTTCATGAGACCCGCCGAGACCACGAGCACAAGCGCGACGATGATCGTCGCAGGGTGGCCGAAGCCGGCGAAGGCGTCGTCGGGGGCCACGAGGCCGAGGACGACCGCAAGCATCAGGGCCCCGAAGGCGATGATGTCGAAGCGGAACCGGCCCCAGAGCATCAGCGCGAACACCGCGACAAAAAGCGAGAAAAGGAGGATCTGGTCGGTCGTCACGGGGCCGAACCCTAAACGACCCGCGCGGGGGGTCCAGCGTCTTCGTTTGTCGAATACGCCCGCCGGAGGCACCGGGGCGGGACCGCCCCCGGTTTCGCGTCAGAGGACGACGGGCAGCGTGGAGCCGACGAGCAGCACGGCCATCGCCCGGTTGAAGCGGCGAAGCCGGACGGGGTCGCCGAGCCAGCGGCGGAGCCCGAGGCCGATCGCGGCCCAGAGCGACACCGAGGGCAGGTTGACGGCCGCGAAGACGAGCGCGACGGCGAACATCGCTCTTGCGCCTTCGCCGGGTGCGTAGGCGGTGACCGCCGTCAGCGCCATGGCCCAGGACTTGGGGTTCACCCACTGGAACAGGGCGGCCGCGACGAAGCTCATGGGACGGCCGCCGCCGGCGGCCTCCGGCGCCGTGGCATGGGCGATGCGCCAGGCGAGCCAGAGCAGGTAGCCGAGGCAAGCGGTCTTCAGTGCCGCTTCGGCGCCCGGAAAGGCTGCGAACAGCCCCGCGAGACCGAGACCCACGAGCACGGTCATGGCGGCGTGGCCGATGGTGATGCCCAGCATGTGGGGCACCGATCGACGAAGGCCGAAATTCGCACCGGAGGCGAGCAGCATCATGTTGTTGGGGCCCGGCGTGACGGATGTCACGAAAGCGAAGACGACGAGAGCGAGAAACAATTCAGCGTTCATGCCGCAACCAATAGCCCATTTGTCGCGGCAAGAAGTTGCAAAGATCGCAAGAAGTCATATACATGTGCAATGAATGACTACTATTGATGACATAGACGCGCGGATATTGCGAAGCCTTGCCCGGGAGGGACGACTCGCCAATACCGAGCTTGCCGGACGGGTGGGGCTTTCGCCCTCGGCCTGCCTGCGTCGGGTGCAGGAGCTCGAACGCTCAGGCGCGATCCGGGGCTACCGCGCGGTGATCGACCCCGCCGCACGCGGAGGGGGATTTCTCGCCTATGTGATGGTGGGTCTGTCGGAGCATTCGAAGGCGGCGCAGCAGGTCTTCGAGCGGGCCATGGCGCTCTGCCCAGAGGTGCGCGAGTGCCACAACATCACCGGTTCGGTCGAGTATCTGTTGCGCGTCGAATGCGCCGACCTCGCCGCGTTCAAGCTCTTTCATACCGAAAAGCTCGGAGTAACGCCCGATGTCCGCCAGATCACCAGCCATATCGTGATGGGCAGCCCAAAGGACGAGCGCGCCTGACCTTGCCCCCGGGGCGGGAGGTTGGATATAGAGCGGCGATCACCTCGGAACGCGACGGAGACGGGCATGGCAGGCCATTCCAAATGGGCGAATATCCAGCACCGCAAGGGGCGGCAGGATGCGGCGCGCTCGAAGCTCTTCTCGAAGC
>CAZPPH010000274.1:0-3069 GCA_964588375.1 uncultured Rhodobacterales bacterium
CGCTTCGACGTCGCGGTCGCCGCCGCCTTGCGCCCGTCGGTCAGGCGCGCCTCGATGGTGAAGCGCGGCGCATGGTCCGGCCCTTCGCGGGCGATCTCGACATAGTCCGGGGGCGCTTCTCCCCGCGCCTGCGCCCATTCCTGAAGCGCGGTCTTGGCATCGCGGGCGTCGGCGTCGACGGTCTCGATCCGGTCTCCCCAGAGGCGCCGGATCAGCGCCTGCGCGGCGGTGTAGCCGCCGTCGAGATAGACCGCCGCGATCACCGCCTCCATTCCGTCGCCGAGAAGGGCGGTCTTCCTGCGCCCGCCGGACATGGTTTCGGAGCGCCCGAGCCGCAGCACCGCGCCGAGGTCGATCTCGCGGGCGATGTCGGCGCAGGTTTCCTTGCGCACGAGCGCATTGAGGCGGGGGGCGAGCGTGCCCTCGGCGGCCGTCTCGTCGGCCGCCAGCAGCGTCTCTGCGATGACGAGGCCGAGCACCCGGTCGCCGAGAAATTCGAGGCGCTGGTTGTCGGGCCGGGCGTCGCTGACGATGGAAGGGTGGGTCAGGGCGCGGACGAGAAGCGCGGGGTCGGCGAACCGGTGGCCGAGCCGGGTCTCGAAGGCGGCGAGCTCGCCCGAGAGCTTCACTCTATGCCCTTGAAGAACCGGTCGCCCCGCCATTCCCAGAAGAAGAACAGCGAGCGCCCCGCGGCGGAGAAGAAGATGCGGTCGGCGCGGCCGATCAGGTGGTCGGCGGGCACGAAGCCCACCCCGGCGGGCTGGCGTACCCGGCTGTCGGTGGAATTGTCGCGGTTGTCGCCCATGAAGAAGTAGTGGCCTTCGGGCACCGCGTAGACGCCGGTGTCGTCGAGGCGCGACGGGCGCACGTCGAGCACCGCGTGGGAGGTGCCGCCGGGCATCGTCTCGATGGCCTTGTCCTTGATGCAGATGCCGCCGACGCCCACCGCGCCGTTCTTGCAGAGCGGCAGCGATCCCGCCGGGCCCTGGCGCTCGAAGATTTCATCGAAGGTGCCCACCGGGGTCTGGGGCGCGGCCTCGCCGTTGATGTAGAGAATGCCGCTCTGCATCTGGATGCGGTCGCCCGGCAGGCCCACGAGTCGCTTGATGAAGTCCTGCCCGTTGACGGGGTGGCGGAACACCGCGACATCGCCGCGCTCGGGTTCGGAGAAGAACAGGCGCCCCTCGAACGGGCAGATCGAGAACGGGCAGGAATGGCGCGAGTAGCCGTAGGCCATCTTGTTGACGAAGAGGAAGTCGCCGATGAGAAGCGTGTCCTTCATCGAGCCCGACGGAATCCAGAACGGCTGGAAGAACAGGGTGCGGAAGACGCCCGCGATCAGCAGCGCATAGACGATCGTCTTGACGGTCTCGACGATCGCGTTCGAGCCTTCTGCCTTGTCCGCCATCTGTGCTGCCCCGGATCTGCCCGGGGCTACATGGAAGGCGGGGCGAGGGGTGTCAAGCTGGCTCGGTCGCGTCACCCGACCCGAGGGCGCGCTGCATCAGCACCGTGCCGAGCCAGCGGCCGTGCTTGTAGCCCACCGCTCCGAACGTGCCGACCTCGCGGAAACCGAGCCGGGCGTGGAGCGCGCGGGAGGCGGTGTTGGTCTCGTCGCCGATCACCGCGAGCATCTGGCGGAAGCCCGCAGCCTCGGCGCGGGCGATGACCCCCTCCATGAGCGCGCGGCCGAGGCCACGGGCGGCGAAGGCCGGGTCGACATAGACCGAGCTTTCGACCGTGAAGCGGTACGCGTACCGGGGCCGATACGGCCCGGCATAGGCGTAGCCGGCGACGGTTCCGGACGCTTCGGCCACGATGTAGGGAAAGCCGTGGGAGACAAGCTCCCGGAACCGGCGGGTCATCTCGGCAAGGTCCGGGGGCTCGGTTTCGAAGGAGGCGGTGCCGTGGCGCACGGCTTCGCCGTAGATCGCCGTGATCCTCGGCAGATCGCTTTCGGCCGCGGTGCGAATCATCGTTCGAAGGGCCGGGCCTCGATCATCACGATGGCCTGCGCCCATGGGTGATCGTCGGTCAGCGTGACGTGGATGATCGCCTCGAAGCCTTCGGGCGTCATTTCCGCGAGCCGTTCGGCGGCCCAGCCGGTGACATGCATGACCGGCTGGCCGGAAGGCAGGTTGGAGACACTCATCTGCTTCCAGCCGATTCCCATCCGGAGACCGGTGCCGAGGGCCTTCGAGCAGGCCTCCTTCGCCGCCCAGCGTTTCGCGTAGGTGCCCGGCGTATCCGCCCTGCGTTCGGCCTTCGCGCGCTCGATGTCCGTGAAGACGCGCTCGCGAAACCGGTCGCCGAAGCGTTCGAGGGTCTTCTCGATGCGCTCGATGTTGCAGAGATCGGTGCCGATGCCGAGGATCATGGCCGACGGTTTGCCGGGGTGCACGCGGTTTGGCAAGCGGCGGTAAGGCTTTGGTGACCCCGCGCCGCTAGGCCTGCACCCATGAGATGCGCCCTCCCGCTCGCGGCGTGGCTCCTCGCGGGCTGCGAGGTGACCGCGTGGAACACCACCATCGCCGACAGCGCCGACCGGCGGCTGGCGATGGCCGCATCTGTGGTGCCGGGGCGGACAACCGAAACCGAATTCATCACGCGGTGGGGGGCGCCGACCCAAAGGGTGCGCGAGGGCGGACAGACCGAGTTCATCTATCGCAACATGACCAACCCCGAGGGCTATATCGCACCCCGTTTCGGCGACAGCGCCAGTTACGTGATCGTCACTTTCCAGTACGGCCGCGCGGTCGCGGTCCGCATACCGGAGACCGAGGGCTGCCGCGCGACCTTCCCGCCGAGCCCGCCCGGCCCGGGCTTTGCGCATTTCACCACGGTTCATCCCGCCGCGACCTGCCCCGGCGTCGGCCCTTTGCAGGGCCGGGTGCACCCGATCGACCGGGGTGTCCGGCAATGGACAGGACAGAACGAGGGGTCGGGTGTGACGCCGACCGGGGATCGCCCGGGCGTGCCGGAGGATCGCTTCGCGGGAGACGGGAAGGCGGATTAGACGTCGCGCCGCCGACCCGCTTCATCTTCCCGAAAAATGCTTCCGCCGGAGGC
>CAZPPH010000275.1:0-3060 GCA_964588375.1 uncultured Rhodobacterales bacterium
GAAGCGGGCTCCTGTCCACTCGACGCCTCCACCTTGCATGCAATGGCCCGTCACCTGGCGCACCGCGGACCGGACGCGGAGAATGTCTGGCTCGACACCGATGCCGGGATCGGTCTCGCGCACAGGCGGCTCTCCGTTCTCGACCTCTCCGCTGCCGGTGCTCAGCCGATGATGTCGGAAAGTGGGCGGTATGTGATCGTCTTCAATGGAGAGATCTACAATCATCTTACGCTGAGGCAGGAACTCGAGCAGGCCGGCGTGGACATCACTTGGCGCGGTCGTTCCGATACCGAGACGCTTCTCGAGGCCATTGCATACTGGGGCCTTGCCGTGGTGCTGGAGAAGGCCTTCGGGATGTTTGCCCTCGCGCTGTGGGATCGCTCCGCAAACACGCTGTCGCTCGCGCGGGACAGGACGGGGGAGAAGCCGCTCTACCTCATCACGAGGGAGGGTGGAGTAGCCTTCGCCTCTGAGCTGCAGGCGTTCCATGCCGTTCCAGGCTGCGAGTTCCGGCTCGATGCCGAGGTGCTGCAGAGCTACCTCGAGACATCGGTCGTGCCGGATTGCGCCTGCGTCCTGCACGGAGCGAGAAAGGTGCGGCCAGGCACGATCCTGTGCATCTCGGCGGCCGATGGGCGCATGCGGCAAGAGGCCTACTGCGACCTCGTCGCGCTCATGGCAGGGGGGCGTTCGGCGGCCTCTCGGCGCACGCCGCAGACCTGCGAGGAGGTCATCGGCGATGTGAGTGCCATCCTCGAGGAAGTAGTTGCGTCGCAGATGATCAGCGACGTGCCGCTCGGCAGTTTCCTCTCCGGTGGAATCGACTCGTCGTTGGTGACCGCCCTCATGCAGAAGGTTTCCGATCGCCCCGTCAAGACCTTCACGATCGGCTTCGAGGAGGCTGGCTACGACGAGAGCGCTCATGCTGAACGGATCGCCGAACATCTCGGTACGGAGCACAGATCCTACCGGCTTACCGAGGCCGATGCCCTCGAGATCATCCCGCAGTTGCCACGCATCTACGGAGAGCCGTTCGCGGATTCGTCACAGATCCCGACGGCCCTCCTGTGTCAAAATGCCCGCCAGGACGTCACCGTCGCGCTAACCGGTGACGGGGGAGACGAGGTTTTCGGAGGCTACAATCGCCACGTTCTCGGGCCGAGGTTCTGGTCGCGGCTCGATCGCATGCCCGACTTCCTGCGGAGCAGTGTGCGGCCGATGGGGCGGTTCCTGCAGCGTTGCGGCGGCGGCAATTCGGCCTGGCTTCGGTTCGTCGCGAGACGTATCGGCGTTTCTGCAAGCCTCCTCGACAAGACAAGCCGTCTCGGAGAGATCGCGGCGGATGCACGCTCCTTGCAGGATGTCTACCGTGGCCTTACTCAGACCGCTGGAGAACGGGGGCATTTTCTCGTAAGCGAGAGGGCGAAACACACGAATGCTGCCGCGCAGGAGGACGAACGTCTCGCCAGCTTCGCTGCCGAGGAATGGATGATGGCGCAGGACACGCTCGGCTACCTGCCGAGTGATATCCTTGTAAAGGTCGACCGTGCCGCCATGCACGCCTCCCTCGAAACGAGAGCGCCCTTTCTAGACGTGCGAACGATCGAAGCTGCGTGGCGCCTGCCGCTCCACAAAAGGATAAGGGATGGCAAGGGCAAACACATCCTTCGGGAGATCCTCGACCGACATGTGCCCCGCGAGATGATCGATCGCCCGAAGCAGGGGTTCGCAGTTCCAATAGATCGCTGGCTGAGGGGGGAGCTGCGGGACTGGGCAGAGAGCCTGTTATCGAAAGAGGCGCTCGTCGAGGCTGCTGTTCTGCGGGTCGACCCTGTGCGCGAGCTCTGGGCGGCTCACCTGTCGCGGCGGGGAGACTACGGCCAGAGCCTTTGGACACTTTTGATGCTGCAGGCCTGGCTGCAGCATTGGCATGTCTCGACGTCCGAGGGCCTGAGGGGAAAGACGCCGTGACCTATTATCTCACGTATGTCGGGCTACTGTTGACGGCGTATCTTGGGGGAAGCGGTGCGACGGTAAGACAGTCTCTTTATTGGGCCTCTCTGTTGGGCCTCTTTGTATTTTCGGGCTTTCGATATGAAGTCGGATGCGACTGGTCAGGGTATTGGTTCAACTTCATCACTCCGATCCGCGGCTACTATGAGGCGTTCACGTGGTCCGAACCCGGTCATTGGTCGTTGATCTACTTTTTGCGTCAGACTGGCCTTCCCTACCCGTATCTCAACGTCGCAACGTCGGCGATCTTCTTTGTGGGCCTTCACGCCCTTGCCCGCAGGCAACCCAATCCCCTCGCCGTTCTTGCCCTCGCCTTTCCGATCCTCATCATCAACATGCCCATGTCCGGCATCCGGCAGGGTGTCGCGATCGGTTTCATGTGCCTTGCTTTCGTTGCCTTCATGGACAGGCGCCTCATAGTCTATGTGGCGTGGGTCCTCGCCGGTTCCCTGTTTCATTCCAGCGCCCTCGCGTTTCTTCTGTTTGCTCCCTTTGTGGTCGGACGCCTGACGTCCCGGAACGTCGTTCTTTCGAGTCTTCTCGCGATCCCAGGGGTCTTCGGTCTGTTGCAGACGGAGGCTGCGGAACTGGCGCAGAGCCGCTACATTCTGAGAGAGATCGACGCCGCCGGTGCCGCCTTCCGACTTGGGATCCTGAGCCTGACCGGTCTGTTCTTCCTTTGGTTCCTGCAGCCGGCTTGGAAGCGAGAGTTCCCCAGTGACTACAAACTGGCTGTCATCGGATCCTGGCTCATGGTCGGCTTTTTTGGCCTGTTCTTCGTGTCGACGGTCATTGGAGACCGTTTCGGATACTACCTTATCCCGATCCAGATCATGATCTTTGCGCGCATCCCATATCTCAGGACATTGCGAGACCGCCAGATCTGGTCGCTTGCCCCCTATGCGGGTCTGACCCTGGTTTTCATCGTCTGGACACAATTGTCGTGGCATTTCAATCAATGCTACATTCCCTACGATATTCGCTTTGATGTATCGGCCTTTCGTTGAGCTTTCCCCAGAATTTCGACCGCAGTGAGACGCACGCTGA
>CAZPPH010000276.1:0-3031 GCA_964588375.1 uncultured Rhodobacterales bacterium
GACTCGGCGTGGGGGCATGAGGCCTGTGAAGCGGAATATTTTCTAGATCTTCATCTTCTTGAAGATGGGCTCGGGGATGTGGCGGATGATCGTCATGATCCCGAGCCAGAAGAACGGCGTGTAGATCACGTTTCGCTTCTTCCTGACCGCCTTGAGAATGTCGGCGGCCACCTTGTCGGGGGAGGCGACGAGGAACATGCCCTCGATCCCCCAGGTCATCGCGGTATCGACGAAACCCGGTTTCACCGTCACCACATGGGCGCCCGAACGCCCGAGCCGGTTTCTCAGCCCCGCGAGATAGGTGTGAAACCCGGCCTTCGCCGAGCCGTAGACGTAATTGCCGATCCGCCCCCGGTCGCCGGCCACCGAGCCCACACCCACCACGTTGCCCGCCCCCCGCTCCTCGATGAGAGGGGCGATGGCCTGCAGGAAGCGGGCCGGGCCGGTGAAGCTGTCCATCACCGTGCCGTCGACGAGCGCGGGGTCGGCGTCGATTTCTGCCTGCGGCGGCATGGAGCCGACGAAGACGGCGACGCTCACGGTGCCGTCGAGGGCACGGGCGCGGTCGAGAATCGGCTCGAAGCTCTCGGGTTCGCGGGCGTCGAACCGCATCGCCTCGGCCACCGGCGCGCCGCGCAGCCGCGCGTCGACGGCACTCGCCTCGAGGTCGTCCATGTCGCGCCCCGCGAGCACGACGCCGTCGCCCTTCGCGACGACCGCCCGGACGAAGGCGCGCGCCATCGACGATGTCGCGCCGAGGATGATCCAGGTCTCCGCCATGTCAGAGGCTCCTCAGGTTCAGACGCCGGGTCATGTCGGTTTCGAGGTGCCGCTCGGGGTCTGTCTCCGCGACCGCCTGCGCCCAGGCCGCGCGTTCGGGATACATCTCTGCCACTGTTTCGGCGTCTGCCAGCGCGTCCTTCGCGAGGTAGATCCGTCCGCCTGCACGGGATGTGTCGCGGACAAGCTCGCGAATGATGTCGGCCGCCCGCCCGCGGTTGGGAAAGTCGACGGCGAGGGTGTAGCCCTCCATTGGAAACGACATCATGCCCGCGCGCCCCGGACCCATGCGCTTCAGCACCGCAAGCGGCGAGGCGAGGCCCGCCCGCGCGATCTTCTCGAGCATCGCGCGCAGGGCGTCAGCGGCCTCCAGCGGGACGACGCATTGAAACTGATGAAAGCCCGCCTTGCCGTAGAGCCGGTTCCAGTCGTGGATCTTGTCGAGCGGAAAGAAGAAGTCGTTGATCGGCCTGACGAGGGTGCGCCCCCGCGCCGGCACCCGCCGCCAGTAGAGCGCGTTGAACATCTGCACCACGGGCGGCGACAGCGCGAAGCCCGGCGCGTCGAAAGGCACCGATTTCGCGCCTTTCTTCCGGGGCGTGAGGCCCGAGCCCGTTTCGCCCTCTTCGAGAATGCCGCGCCCGAGGCCGGCGCCGCGCGCGGTCGCGTCGATCCAGCCCACCGTATAGGTCGCGGTCGAGGCGTCGAGGAGAGCGAGATGCTCGTCCCAGTCCGCCACCCGGCGTTCGGTGACGACCATCACGTCGCCCTTCGCGCGCTTCATCCGCAGGCGTGCCGAGGCGATCGCCCCGGTCTGACCGAGACCCGCGACCGTCACCGGAAAGAGCGGGTCTTCCGCCGTCACCTCCCGCAGGCCGCCGGGGGTGTGAAGCGTGAAGCTCTCGACATGGGTCCCGAAGGTCCCGTCATGGTGGTGGTTCTTGCCGTGCACATCGTTGGCGATGCATCCGCCCACCGTGGCGAAGCCCGTCCCCGGCATCACCGGCGGCAGCCATCCCCGCGGCGCGAAGACCTCCGCAAGCTGGCCCACGGGCATGCCCGCCTCGACATCGAGCAGACCCGTCTCCTCGTCGAAGCCGAGGATCCGGTCCATCCGCGTGAGGTCCATCGCCTTGCCGCCGGAGTTGAGGCAGGCGTCGCCGTAGGAGCGCCGGGCGCCGATGGCGGGAGCGGGCGTGTCGCCGCAGAGCGCCGCGAGATGGCGGGCGCGTTCGGGGCGGGCGAGGGTGCCTGTCGCGCGCAGCGCGCGGCCCCATCCGCGGTATTCAGCCTCTTTCCAGGGCATGGCTCTTCCTGTTCGAAAGTCTTTCGGCGAAGGGGAAGACGGCAAGTCCGATCCCGATCGCGAACCAGAGTGTGGTCACCCGGATGATGAGGGTCGCGGGCACCGAGATCTCGAGCGGCACACCTTCGAGGGCGAGGAGCGCGACCATCGCGGCCTCCGCCCCGCCGACACCGCCCGGAGCGCCGGTCAACCCGCCGGCGAGCGTGGCGAAGATGAAGATCGCCATCGCCGCGCTCAGGCCCACGTCGGCGCCCATCCAGTCGAGAAGGAACCAGAACGCGACGCCTTCCGCCGCCCAGCCGATGAGGCCCAGAACGGTCGCGAGCGTCAGCAACGCCGGGCTCTGGAACGCCTCGAGCGACAGCGACGCGCGCCGTACCCGGGCGAAGAGGCGCCTGGCCACCCCGGTCACCCGGTAGCCGAGCGTCGCCGCCAGCCGAAGGAGCCGGGGCCGGGTGGCAACCCAGGCCGCCGCGAGGGCGAGACCGACCACGGGCAGGGCCCCGGCGATGCCGGTCGCCGAGAATGCCAGCGCCAGGGCGAGCAGAAGCGCCATCGCCGCGAGATCGGAAGCGCGGTCGATGAGAACGAGCGGCGCGGTGCGCTCGAAGCTCCAGCCGGTCTCCCGCCTGAGCCAGCGCATCCGCACCAGTTCGCCCACCCGTCCCGGCGTGACCGACATGGCGAAGCCGCCGAGGAAATGGCGAATGTCCTGGCGCAGCGTGGTCGGCAGGCCGAGCCGCCGGGCGAAGAGATGCCAGCGGAGGCCGCGAAATAGGTAGTTCACGAGGCTGAGAGCGAGAAGCAGGCCGAGTTCGGGGCCGGTGACACTCCGGAGCCCGGCGAGCGTTTCCTCCCAGCCCGTGGCGGCGGCAAGGGCCGCGAGCCCTGCGAGAACCAGCGCGAACAGTCCCGCGAGCACGGCGATATCGCGCCAGCGCCGGG
>CAZPPH010000277.1:0-2994 GCA_964588375.1 uncultured Rhodobacterales bacterium
TTCTACACCAAGGAGAAGCTTCTCGAGAACGGCGACCGCTGGGAAGCCGAGATCGCCCGCAACCTCGAAATCGACGCGCCCTACCGATGACCGACGCCCGGAACCCCTTCTCGGACATGATCCGCGCGAGCCAGGACTGGGCGCGTGCGATGAACCCGGCGCTCGAGCATTTCACGCCGAAAGGGTTCGAGGGGCTCTGGCCGACCATGCCCAAGGATGTCATGGAAGCCTTCATGGGCAAGACCTTCAACCCCGAGGGTCTCGATTCGAAGACGAAGATGCTCTTGACCCTCAATGCCCTCACGATCATGGGCGCCCAGGCCGAAAGCCAGATCCGGCTCACGGTGCGTCACGCGACGGAGGCCGGCGCCTCGCACCAGGAAATTGCCGAGACCATCGGGCTTGCCGGTCTCTTCGGCGGCGTCCCCGCGATGACGAAGGCGATGGAGCTTGCCGGCGAGGTGCTCGACGGCGAGACGACCGAGGAGGACGAATGACACCCGCAGCGCTCGCCTTCTATCTCTTCGCCATCACCCTTCTGACCGGCGCGCTCTTCACCGTCGTCAGCCGCAACCCGGTGCACTCGGTCCTCTGGCTGATCCTGTCGTTTCTGTCCGCGGCCGGGCTCTTCGTGCTCGCCGGGGCCGAATTCGTCGCGATGCTGCTCATCATCGTCTACGTCGGCGCGGTGGCGGTGCTGTTTCTCTTCGTCGTGATGATGCTCGACGTCGATTTTGCCGCGCTGAAGGCCGAAATGGCGAAATACGTGCCGCTGGCCCTCCTGATCGGGGTCATCGTTCTGATGCAACTCGCCCTCGCCCTCGGGGTCTGGCAGGCCGCCGACGGTGTGTCGCTCGCGGCGAACATCAATGAACTCGAGGGCACCGAAGTGCACAACACCGCCGCTCTCGGGCAGGTGATCTACGACGATTACCTCCTTCTCTTCCAGCTTTCGGGCCTCATCCTGCTCGTCGCGATGATCGGGGCGATCGTGCTGACGCTGCGCCACCGGAGCGATGTGAAGCGTCAGGACGTGCTCGCGCAGATGTACCGCGACCCCGCGAAGGCGATGGAGCTGAAGGACGTCAAGCCGGGGCAGGGGTTGTGACTGTTGCCGAGAGCATGATGGCCACGGGCCCCGAACGGCATGAAGCGATGTCCCGGTCCGGCGCGTGGCTCGCCCTCGGTGCGGCCGTGCTCGCCGCGCCCGCCGCCGCGCTCTCCCTCGACGACTGCGCCCGCTCCGTCGCCGTCCATGGCGAGGAATACGGCCACACCGACCTCACCGGCGGCCTCGTCCTCTGGGGCTACCGCTGGACGAACGAGGGCACGGCCGAGGACATGAACCTCGCCGATTGCCGCGCGGGCGAGATGCTTTCGGCGCGGCTGATGTCCCGGGGCATGACCGAACCCATTCCCTACGACCGCCGCGAGCGCGCCGCCACCGCGATGATGGCGCTTCTCGACGGCTCGATGAGCTTCATCAACCTCGACCGCGTCGCGAACGCTATGGGTGACATCCGCGTGCCCGTCGAACGCGGCGCGCTGGTCGACGAGCCCTGCGCCTGTGCAGCTCTCTATCCCGGTGCGCGGGACGATCTGGCGCCCTACGGGGGCGCGCAATGAGCGTTCTTCTCTACATCGCGGCCCATCTCGCCATCGCGGCCCCGGTTCTCGTCTTCTGGCTATGGGAGCGCCGCAAGGGGCGCGGCAAACAATGATCGGCCTCGAACATTACCTCACCGTCGCCGCGGCGCTCTTCGTCATCGGCATCTTCGGTCTCTTTCTGAACCGCAAGAACGTCATCATCCTGCTGATGTCGATCGAGCTCATCCTCCTGGCGGTCAACATCAACCTCGTTGCCTTCTCGGCCTTCCTCGGTGACCTCACGGGGCAGGTCTTCACGCTCTTCGTGCTCACCGTCGCCGCTGCCGAGGCCGCCATCGGCCTCGCGATCCTCGTCTGCTTCTTCCGCACCCGGGGCTCCATCGACGTCGAAGACGCCAACGTGATGAAAGGCTGACGGCCGATGGAAACGATCCTTCTCTTCGCCCCTCTCGTCGGCGCGCTGATCTGCGGCTTCGGCTGGAAGGTGCTCGGCGAGACTGCGGCGACCTGGGTCGCGACGGGCCTTCTGTTCCTCGCTGCGCTCCTGTCCTGGATCGTGTTCCTCAGCTTCGATGGTGAAACCCAGCAGATCCAGATCCTGCGGTTCATCGAGTCGGGGTCGCTCTCGACGGACTGGTCGATCCGGCTCGACCGGCTGACAGCGATCATGCTGATCGTGGTCACCACCGTGTCGTCCCTCGTGCACCTCTACTCGATGGGCTACATGGCCCATGACGAGAACTTCCGCGAGGACGAGAGCTACCGGCCGCGCTTCTTCGCGTATCTGTCGTTCTTCACGTTCGCGATGCTCATGCTCGTGACGGCCGACAACCTCGTGCAGATGTTCTTCGGCTGGGAGGGCGTGGGCCTCGCCTCCTATCTCCTGATCGGGTTCTACTATCGCAAGCCCTCGGCGAACGCCGCCGCGATGAAGGCGTTCATCGTCAACCGCGTGGGCGACTTCGGCTTCGCGCTCGGTATCTTCGCGCTGTTCTTTCTGACCGACTCGATCAGGTTCGACGACATCTTCATGGCCGGCCCGGACCTTGCGGCGACCGAGCTGACCTTCCTCTGGCAGTCGTGGAATGCCGCCGAACTCGTGGCGTTCCTGCTGTTCGTCGGGGCCATGGGGAAGTCCGCACAGTTGTTCCTGCACACGTGGCTGCCCGACGCCATGGAAGGCCCGACCCCGGTCTCTGCGCTCATCCACGCCGCGACCATGGTAACGGCCGGCGTCTTCCTGATCTGCCGGATGTCGCCGATCATGGAGTTCGCCCCCAACGCGACGACCTTCGTCGTCTTTCTGGGCGCCTCGACGGCATTCTTCGCCGCCACGGTCGGGCTCGTGCAGAACGACATCAAGCGCGTGATCGCCTATTCGACCTG
>CAZPPH010000278.1:0-2981 GCA_964588375.1 uncultured Rhodobacterales bacterium
CGATCGTGCCGATGTTCACGTGCGGCTTGTTTCTCTCGAATTTCTGCTTCGCCATAATGGCCTCCTTCTTCGGGTGGCGGGGTCAGCCCCGCCCTACGGGTGGTGGGTAGGCCAGGGTTCACCCCGGCATCCCGGTTCAAGCGTATTTCGACTGGATCTCCTGGGAGATGTTCTGCGGTACCGGCTCGTAATGGTCGAACTGCATCGTGAACTGCGCCCGGCCGGAACTGGCGGAGCGAAGGTGGCTGATGTAGCCGAACATGTTCGCGAGCGGCACCATGGCACTTATGACGTTCGCGTTTCCGCGCGTGTCCTGACCCTGTACCTGACCGCGCCGGGAGGTGAGGTCGCCGATGATGTTGCCGGTGAATTCCTCGGGCGTCACGACCTCGACCTTCATGATCGGCTCCAGAAGCTTCGCGCCGGCCCGCTTCAGCCCTTCGCGCATGCCCATCCGTCCGGCGATCTCGAAGGCGAGAACCGAAGAGTCGACGTCGTGGAACTTGCCGTCGATGAGCGCGACCTTGAAATCGATCACCGGGAACCCGGCGAGCGGACCCGAATCCATGACCGACTTGATGCCCTTCTCGACGCCGGGGATGTAGTCCTTCGGCACGGCACCACCGACGATCCGGCTTTCGAACGAAAACCCTTCGCCGGGCTCGGTCGGCGAGATCGCCAGCTTCACTTCGGCGAACTGCCCCGAGCCGCCCGACTGCTTCTTGTGCGTGTAGGTATGCTCGATCTCGTGGGAAATCGTCTCGCGGTAGGCCACCTGCGGCGAGCCGATGTTGGCCTCGACCTTGAACTCGCGTTTCAGGCGGTCGACCAGAATGTCGAGGTGCAGCTCGCCCATGCCCTTCATGATCGTCTGTCCCGACTCGATGTCGGTCTCGACGCGGAACGAGGGATCTTCCGCCGCGAGCCGCTGAAGGCCGGCGGACATCTTCTCCTGGTCGGCCTTCGTCTTCGGCTCGACCGCGATCTCGATGACCGGGTCCGGGAAGGTCATGGTTTCGAGAACGACCGGTTTCTGGGCATCGCAGAGCGTGTCGCCGGTGGTCGTCTCCTTGAGGCCCGCAAGCGCGATGATGTCGCCCGAGAAGGCCTCTTCGATCTCCTCGCGGTTGTTCGAGTGCATCATCATCATGCGCCCGATGCGCTCGCGCTTGCCTTTCGTCGAGTTCAGCATCGAGTCGCCCTTCCTGACCTGGCCCGAGTAGATCCGGGTAAAGGTCAGCGTCCCGACGAAGGGGTCGTTCATGATCTTGAAGGCGAGGCCGGAGAACGGCTCGGAATCGTCGGCATGACGCGGAATGTCGCGGGTCTCGGTCTCGTCGTCCGGCGAAAAGCCCATGTAGGCGGGCACGTCGAGCGGAGACGGCAGGTAGTCGATGACGGCGTTCAGGAGCGGCTGGACGCCCTTGTTCTTGAACGCCGAGCCGGCCGTGACCGGCACGAAGGCCATGGAAAGGCAGCCCTTGCGGATGAGTTTGCGGAGGGTCGCCTCGTCGGGCTCCTCGCCCTCGAGGTAGGCCTCCATCGCGGTATCGTCCATCTCGACGGCAAGCTCGACGAGGTTGCCGCGCCACTCGTCGGCAACGTCCTGAAGGTCGGCCCGGATCGGCTGGCGCACCCAGGAGGCGCCGAGGTCCTCGCCCAGCCAGACCCATTCTTCCATGGTGACGAGGTCGATGATGCCCTCGAGCTTGTCTTCGGCCCCGATCGGCAGCGCGATCGGCGCGGGGGTCGCGCCGGTGCGGTCCTTGATCATCTTCACGCAGTTGAAGAAATCGGCGCCGATCTTGTCCATCTTGTTGACGAAGACGATGCGCGGCACCTTGTAGCGGTCGGCCTGGCGCCAGACCGTTTCGGTCTGCGGCTCGACCCCGGCGTTGCCGTCGAGAAGCGCGACCGCGCCGTCGAGGACCGCGAGCGAGCGCTCGACCTCGATGGTGAAATCGACGTGCCCCGGCGTGTCGATGATGTTGAAGCGGAACTTCGTGTCCGACGTGCCTTCGGCGGTCGGATCGTTCTGACGCTGCCAGAAGGTCGTCGTGGCCGCCGAGGTGATCGTGATGCCACGCTCCTGCTCCTGCTCCATCCAGTCCATCGTGGCGGCGCCATCATGGACTTCGCCGATCTTGTGGGAGCGGCCGGTGTAGAAAAGGATGCGCTCGGTCGTCGTCGTCTTGCCGGCATCGATGTGGGCCATGATGCCGAAGTTGCGGTAGCGCTCGAGCGAATAGTCGCGGGCCATTTGTCAGGTCCTCAGGAGTAGGGGTTACCAGCGGTAATGGCTGAACGCCTTGTTGGCGTCGGCCATCTTGTGGGTGTCTTCACGTTTCTTCACGGCGGTGCCGCGACCCTGCACGGCGTCGACAAGCTCGCCGGCGAGACGCTCTTCCATGGTGTTCTCGTTGCGGTTGCGCGCCGCGACGATGAGCCAGCGGATCGCCAGCGCCTCGCGGCGCTCCGGACGCACCTCGACGGGCACCTGATAGGTCGCGCCGCCGACCCGGCGTGAGCGGACCTCGACGGCGGGCTTGATGTTGTCGAGGCTCTCGTGGAACACTTCGAGGGGCGATTTCTTCAGCTTGTTCTCGACCCGGTCGAACGCGTTGTAGACGATGCGCTCGGCGATCGACTTCTTGCCGTCGACCATCAGGTTGTTCATGAACTTGGTGAGCACGAGGTCGCCGAACTTGGCGTCGGGCAGGACTTCGCGCTTCTCGGCGGCGTGGCGACGTGACATCTCGCTCTTCCTCTTACTTCGGGCGCTTGGCGCCGTATTTCGAACGGCGCTGCTTGCGGTTCTTGACGCCCTGCGTATCGAGCACGCCGCGCAGGATATGATAACGGACGCCCGGAAGGTCCTTCACCCGGCCACCGCGGATCAGGACCACCGAGTGCTCCTGAAGGTTGTGGCTCTCGCCGGGAATGTAGCTGATCACCTCGAAGCCGTTGGTCAGGCGCACCTT
>CAZPPH010000279.1:0-2963 GCA_964588375.1 uncultured Rhodobacterales bacterium
GGACTATCTCTATCCGGCCGACCGCGCGGCGCAGCGGATGGCGGCGGAGTAGGCGCGGCAGAAACGTCCCGTGCGCTTCGATCCGGCTCTCACCTCGAGGACAGTCGAACGGCCTCGAAGACTTCGGCCATGTCGAGCGGACCCTCGGCGTCGCGCCAGGCATATGCGTCGTGAAGTTCCGTGAATTCCATTGCCCATCGGTCGCGCATCAGGACCCGGTAACCTCCGGCGAGCGCGGCGCGCACCAGCACCTCGTCGGGAACGGCACCGGCATTTCTGCGCAGCGCGACCACCTGGTCGGGGTCTACGAGCGCACTGCGCAGCACCACGTCATAGACGAGGACCTTGCCGGTATAGCCAACGGACAGATCAGTGAGCACGCGCCCGCCGTCGCGGCGAAGCTGGGAAATCAGGGTGTCGGACGCCGTATTGAAGACTGCGGTGCCAATGCCCGCACCGCCGACGACGAGGGCCGCGATCGCGGTGGCCGGCAATCGCAGATGCGCCGCCGCGAGTGCCGCAACCACGGTCGCGAAAAACAGGTAGAGCGACCATATCTGATGCGCTCCTGCGAGACCGCTTGGCGCCAGAAGGGTCCAAAGGCAGGCCGCCGCCAGCCCGGCGACGACTGAGCCGATCAGCACCCGCTTGCGGCTGGCCGATCCCTCGAGAAGCTCCTTGAGAAGCACCGCCCCCAACACCGATGCGAAGGGCATGAGCGGCAGGAAATACCGCATGTTCGAGCTCATGCCCCCATGCCAGGCCGTGGCCGCGAACGGGAAGCTGAAGATCGCCGCGAAGATCAGGACGATGGCGATGGACCGGGCGCGCCCGCGCCAGAGGCCGGGCCGGGTCAACAGAAACAGCAGTCCCAGCCAGGGCAGGCTCTGCGCCAGCGCCTTCTTCGCCAGGCCCCAGAACAGGGTCGTGCCGTCGGGCATCGGGACGATTCCGGAAAGTCCGCTGGAAGTATTCCTCGCGTCGACCATCAGAAGGTAGCTGCCCAGCGCATAGTTGGCGATCAGATCGCGAACGGAGGTCAGGAGCAGGATGAGCGAGAGACATGCCGCGACACAGAGGCCAGCCAGAGCGGGCCAGTATTTGCGGGGTACCGGCCTCGCGCGGAAAAGGGCCATGACCGCGAGACCCGCGATGCCGGCACCGGCGAAGGGAAGATAGACCTCGATATTCGTCAGCCCCGATTTTCCACCGTAGGACAAGGGATTGAAGGTGCCGAACTTCTGCTGGTTGACCAGTGCAAGCAGCAGAAAGGCGGGCAGGATACCAGCCGCGCCCCCGGCCAGAAGTCGCAACGGGGCCACGGCGAACAGGACGGCCAGAACGGCGAAGACCGGCAGCAGAAGGACGTTGTCGAGACGAAACAGCATGCCCGCGCCGAGAACCAGCCCGGAAAGCACGGCGGGCATCAGCGTGCCTCGCCTGTCGTCCATGGCGTCGAGGAACAGGTTGAAACTCATCACGATCGTCCAGACGGAGATCATGTGCGGCCAATAGACGAAGGCGTATTCGAGGGTGAAGGTCGCGAACAGGAACAGAAGGCAGGCCCCGACAGCGATGGCAGGGTCGCCGAACAGCCGCAGTGCCAACCCCCGTATGGCGAATAGGGTGCCGACGGTCGCCGCAGCGTTCAGCACGACGACGCTGCGCTCGCCGAAAAGCGACAGAAGCGGCGCCCAGACGAACGTGGTGCCGGGCGGATATTGCGATGTGAGACCGTCAGGTCCCAGTGTCAGGAGGCTCGTCCAAAGAAGGTCGTCGGACCGCGCCAGATCCAGACCATTGTCCAGCAGGAAGCCGCCGGTCAGTCGGAACGTGTCTGCGGCGAAGAGATAGATGGCCTCGTCGATGATGAAGAAACCGATACGCGCCTGAAAGACAGCGAAGAGCAGGAGACCTGCTCCGATCGCCAGTATTACCGCCGTGCTGTGCCGTGCCATGCCGCCGCCCGCTCTAGACCTCAGGGGAGCATTGCTGCCTGAATATGGTAATTCTTGGGCCGAAACCGGTGAATGTTCGTGAATCCGGAACAATCGCCTCTTCGACGATCACGACGCCTGGCGTTCCAACCGCGCAATTTCGCTGACCATGCCACGACGATGCTGAGCGATCTGTTCGTTGAGCTGCCGCGCCCGGATCTCGGTAAGAAGCGTGCGGTTCGCCGCGATGAGATCGGCGATGATTCCGCCGACGAACAGGATCGCCGCGGTAGCGATCAGCGTCGCGCCGATCACGAGCGACTGAACGTGCCCGGAGCCTTCTCCGATTGCAAAGAGATACAGAAAGCGCAGGAACACCGCGGTTCCGGGCAGGAAGAGCAGAACCGACGCGATGGAGAACGCGCGGAACGGGCGGTAAAGGACGGCGATCCGGAAGATCGTCATCGCGGACCGCGCGATGTAATGCAGCATCGACCGCATGAGCCGGCTCTTGCGGGTCGGCGGGTTGACGTCGACCGGCACCGAAACGACCGGAATGTTGAGATACCCGGCCTGGATGATGGTCTCGAGCGTGTAGGTGTAGCGATTGAAAACGAAGAGCCGCACGGCGGCCGATCTGTGAATCGCGCGGAACCCGCTCGGCGCGTCGGCCACATCCAGTCCGCTCGCTTTCCTCACCACCCAGCTTCCCAGCCCCTGCAGGATGCGCTTGACCGGCGAGAAATGGGCGATCTTGCCGATCGGCCGTGCACCGATTGCGATCTGGGCTTCCCCGGAAAGGATCGGACGCGTCAGGTCTTCGATAAACGCGGCCTTGTACTGGTTGTCGCCATCGGTGTTGACGACCACGTCGGCGCCGAGACAGAGCGCCGTCTCGAGGCCCGACATGTATGCAGCGGCGAGGCCTTGATTGTGAGGCAGTGAATGAATGTGATCGACGCCGCATTCCCGCGCGACTTCCACCGTCCTGTCGGTGGACCCGTCGTCGATGACGAGCCATTCGAC
>CAZPPH010000280.1:0-2881 GCA_964588375.1 uncultured Rhodobacterales bacterium
ATGACGGTCGCGATCTCTCCAGGCCGCACGATCATGGTGATCGGCGGAAAGAGCGGTTCGGCCCCTCTGTGCGCGACTGCGACGGCGTCGAGATGCAACGTCATGCCGCGGCACCGGGCAGCAGATCGCGGCGGTTGCGGTGCAGCAGCGCGGGTATCAGGAATGCCGCACCATAGACGGCGAAGGGCAGGCCCGCCTGAAGCGTCGCGTAAACCCCGGTGATCCGCCGGTCGGAGGACGACGACAGTGTCACGGCCTCGGTCGTCAGCGTGGCGACCCGGCCGGCGCCCATGAACAGCGTCGGCAGATATTGCGCGACCGATACAGAGACGCCGATGGCGGTGGCTGTCAGAAGCGGGGTCAGGAGGATCGGCAGCTTGACGGCGAAAAGCCGGCGCCACGGCCCGGCTCCAAGAGACGCGGCTGCGCGCGGCAACTGCCGGTCGAGCGCGCGCCAGGGGTCCGACAGCGCGATCATGACATAGGGAAAGACGAAAAGCGCATGTGCCCAGATCACGGCCAGATAACTGCCGGACAGCCCGAGGCGCAAAAACAGCACGTTGAGCCCGAAGAGAAACCCGATCTGAGGCACCAGAAGCGGCAGGTAGATCAGTGCCTCGGCCCAGCCTGCGCGGCCGCGACGGGCGCGGTCCTCGCCCTCGAGCCAAGCGATCGCGAGCACGAGACACAGAGCCGTCGCCGCCGCCGCGAGGATGAGTGTGTTCCCGAGCGCTCCCGCCCAGCCGCTGCCGGGTGTCGTCCAGGTATTCAGCGACCAGCTCTCCGGCGCGAGGCCCGGCCAGGGCCAGCGCCAGGCCAGCGACCAGACGAGGAGCGAAAGCATGGCGAGCGCGCCCGCCGCGAACAGAATGCCGGAGAGTGCGGTGGCGATCCACAGCCCCGGTTCTGCCGAGAGGCCCCGGCCGCCCCTGCGTACCCACCAGCGCCCGATCGCGCGGCCCGCCCGGTCCAGCGCCAGAAGCAGCCCGAACGCCATTGCGACGAGTGCGGCCTGCACCAGCGCGCCGGCGGATGCGGGCATCATGAGCCCGATATCGGGCGAGGAGAACAGCCGCAGCAGCAGCACGGCCAGCGTCGGCGGGTTTGATGGCCCGAGGATCAGCGCCATGTCGACGACCGACAGTGAATAGGCCAGCACCACCATCACCGGCAGCCGGATCAGCGGCCAGACCTGCGGCATGATCACCTTGATCCAGACGATGCCGCGCCCGTAGCCCAGCGACCGTCCCGCCGCGAGATGCCGGCGGACCGGGATCTGGCTGAGCGCCGAGAGGATGACGAGCAGGAGAAAAGGCACCTCCTTCACCATCAGCCCGAAGATCAGCGCGAGGCCCGCGGGGTCGTTCACGGTGGCCACCATCGGCGGCCGGTCCCAGCCCGCAAGCGGCGCGAGCGCCCGCGCGATCCAGCCCGAGGGCGAGAGAAGGAAGGCGAGCCCGATCGCCATGGCGGCATGCGGGGCGGCGAGAAACGGGGTCAGAAGCCGCCCGCTGTCTCGGGGCGACATGCGTCCATGCATCGCCGCGCACACGCCGACCGCGAGCATGACCGACAGCGCGGTCGCACCGAACCCCGTCAACAGTGTCAAGCGAAGTGCCGTGGAAAACCCGGGAAGATCGAGAAGTGCGACGAAGGGAGCGAGAGACACGTCGGCCGCACCGATTGCGGGCATGACACCGACGCCCGCCCGCGCCGTCTGCAGGAAGCCGGCGGCGATGGGCAGGACGAGACCCGCGGCGACCGTGACGAGCACGGCGGCGCGCAGCAGGCGGCCGTCTTTCGCTGCCGCGTTCACCGGGTGTAGCGCCGTGCCCATTCCTCGGTGAGCCGGGTCATCCAGCTCGCGTGCGGTTCGGGCAGCGTCGGGCCCAGATCGTCGAGTGTCGGCAGGGCAGGGGCCGTGGGCAGCGCGTCGAAGGCGGCATGGGCCGCGTCGTCGAGTCGTGCCGGATCGAGCACCGAGAAGGAGCCGAGGACCTCGATGTTCTGCATGCGCGCCTGCACAGCCGGGTCGAGGAGGTGGTTGGCGACGACCTGCGCGCCCTCGGCATTCGCGGCGTTGTACGGAATCGCCACGAAGCTCACGTTTCCGATGGTGCCGCCTTCGGGCACGAAGACACGGGCGGTTTCCGGCAGAAGGCCCTGCGCGATGGCTGCGGCGGCCGATGCGGGATCGAACGACATCGAGATGTCGACCTCGCCGTCGTTCAGCATCTGCTGCTGCACGCTCTCGTTCTCGGGGAACGCCTCTCCGCCGCGCCAGAGGTTCGGCCGCAAGGCGTCGTACCACGCCCAGAGCGGCGCCGTCTGATCGGCGAAGGCAGCGTCGGTGACGGGTTCGAGGAGGACTTCCCGGTCGGAAGCCAGTTCGAGCAGCGCCTGCTTCAGGAAGGTCGCGCCCATGAAGTTCGACGGATCGGGATGGGTGAACCGGCCGGGATTCTCCGCCGCCCAATCCACGAAACCGGCCATCGTCCGCGGCGGCGAGGCCACCCGCGCGCTGTCGTAGGTGAAAACGAATTTCGCCAGCCGCCAAGGGCTCTCCATGCCCTCCACCGGCACGGTGAAATCGAGCGCGGCGGGGGCGCCCGGCGACAGGTCGACGTAGCGTGCATTCGGCAGGTCGGCGACGAAGGGGCCAAACAGGAGGTCCTGTCGCTTCATCGCGAGGAAGTTCGGGCCGTTGATCCAGATGAGATCGACCGAGCCGTCCGCATCGCGCCCGGCGGCCCGTTCCGAGATCACGCGCGTGACGGCTTCCGCGGTATCGCTCAGGCGCACGTGCTCGATCGAGACACCGTATCGCTCTTCGGTCTCTTCGCCGACCCAGGCGATGAACGCGTTCGTGCGATCGTCCCCG
>CAZPPH010000281.1:0-2875 GCA_964588375.1 uncultured Rhodobacterales bacterium
ATGCTCGCGGTCACGCTCTCGAAGAACGCCCGCGCCCGCGCGGTGCAGCTTCCCGCATGGAACGAGGCGCTCGGCCTGCCGCGCCCGTGGGACCAGCAATGGTCGCTCCGGATGCAGCAGGTGCTCGCCTTCGAGACCGATCTTCTCGAATACGACGATCTCTTCGAGGGAAACCCGGCGGTCGAACGGCGCACGACAGAGCTCAAGGAGGCCGCAAGGGCGGAGCTTCAGACGATCGACGCCATGGGCGGCGCGGTCGGCGCGATCGAATACATGAAATCGCGCCTCGTGGAGGCGAATGCGGCACGGATCTCTGAAATCGAAACCGGAGAAACGGTCGTCGTCGGCGTCAACAGGTATGTCGAGGCCGAGCCTTCGCCGCTCACGACAGGCGAGGACGCGGTCATGGCCGCCGACGCAGGCGCCGAGGCCGACCAGATCGCCCGGCTCGAAGCCTGGCGCGAGGGGCGCGACGCGGCGCGCGTGAAAGCCGCCCTCACGGCCCTGCGCGAGGCGGCGAAGAGCGGCGCCAACATCATGCCCCCCTCGCTCGAAGCGGCGAAGGCGGGGGTGACGACCGGCGAGTGGGGCGATGTCATCCGATCGGTCTTTGGCCAGTACCGCGCCCCAACCGGCGTCTCGGCGGCGCCGTCGAACCGCACCCGTGGCCTGGAGGCCATCCGCGAAGAGGTCGACCGCGTTTCCGCACGGCTCGGCGAGCGGCTCCGCCTTCTCGTCGCCAAGCCCGGGCTCGACGGCCATTCGAACGGGGCAGAACAGATCGCGGCCCGCGCCCGCGATGCCGGCATCGAAATGACCTATGACGGCATTCGCATGACACCGGCCGAAATCGCCGACCGTGCGCTCGAAACGCGGCCGCACGTGATCGGAGTGTCGGTCCTTTCGGGAAGCCACCTGCCGCTTGTCGCCGCCCTCAAGGCCCGGCTCGATGAGGTCGGGCTTGGCGATACGCCCCTCGTGGTCGGCGGAATAATTCCCGAGGCAGACGCCGAAAAGCTGAAGAAACTCGGGGTCGCGGCAATCTACACGCCCAAGGATTTCGAATTGAACACGATCATTGCGAACATCGTTTCGCTCGCTGATCCCGGCGGCATTGCGGCGGAATAATCGCCGGTTCATAATCCCATTTGCATTCCGTGCGATTGTATACCATCAATATCATGCATTTTGGAGGATGATGATGGCAGTCGATCTCAAGAACATGACCGAAAAACAACTCGAGAAGCTGGCGGCGAATGTCGCCAAGGAAATGGAGTTGAGGGCATCGAAGCAAAAGGACGCCGCGATCAAGGCGGCTCAGCGAGCGGCGAAGGAGCATGGCTACGAGCTGACGGATCTTGTCGGCGAAGCGCCGAAAAAGCGCGGTCGCGGCAAGGCCGCGCAAAAGCCGAAGCTGCCGCCCAAGTACAAGAATCCCGACGACCCGTCGCAGACCTGGTCCGGGCGCGGTCGGCAACCCGATTGGTACAAGGCCGCTATCCAGTCCGGGGCATCACCGCAGTCGCTCGAAATCTGAGGCGACAATGACGGTCCATATCGGAGCGAAGCCGGGCGACATCGCGGAAACGGTGCTGATGCCCGGCGACCCTCGCCGCGCCGAATGGGCCGCCCGAACGTTTCTCTCGAATGCGCGACTCGTGAACGACGTGCGCGGAATGCTCGGCTTCACAGGCACATGGAACGGCAATCCGGTCACGATTCACGGCTCGGGCATGGGAATGCCGTCGCTGTCGATCTACGCCAACGAACTCATTCGCGACTACGGGGCGAAAACCCTCATTCGCATAGGTTCATGCGGCGGAATGCAGGAGCGCCTGAAACTGCGTGACGTCATCATCGCGATGACCTGTTCGTCACTCTCCACTCCCTCGAAGGGAGTTTTTCGTGAATTGAATTTCGCTCCCTGCGCGAGTTTCCCGCTTCTCGAAGCCGCGGTCATCGCAGCGCGAAAACGATCGGTCGGGGTACATGTCGGCGGAATTTATTCGTCCGACGTGTTCTACGACGAAAGGCCCGATCTCAACGAACAGCTGACCCGCCACGGCGTTCTCGGCGTCGAGATGGAAGCGGCGGAACTCTACACGCTGGCCGCGCGTCACGGAATTCGCGCGCTTGCCGTGCTCACCGTCAGCGACCACCTCCAGACCGGCGAAGCGCTCCCGTCGGAAGACCGGGAGCGCTCCTTCGGAGATATGGTGGAGATCGCCCTCGAAGCGGCCTTCGCCCCGGACGATACAGAAAAGACGGCCTAGACCACCCGCTCGACCATGAGTTTCTTGATTTCCTGGATCGCCTTGGCGGGGTTCAACCCCTTCGGGCAAGTCTTCGCGCAGTTCATGATCGTATGGCAGCGGTAGAGCTTGAAAGGGTCTTCCAGGTCGTCGAGCCGCTCGCCCGTCGCCTCGTCGCGGCTGTCGATGATCCAGCGATAGGCGTGCAGAAGAGCCGCCGGCCCGAGGTAGCGGTCGCCGTTCCACCAGTAGGACGGGCAGGCGGTCGAGCAGCAGGCGCACATCACGCATTCATAGAGTCCGTCGAGCTTTTCGCGGTCGTCGATGGACTGGCGCCATTCTTTCTCGGGCCGACTGGTCTTGGTCTCGAGCCACGGCATGACAGCGGCGTGCTGGGCGTAGAAATGAGTGAGGTCGGGAATGAGGTCCTTGACCACCGGCATGTGCGGCAGGGGATAGATCGCGATATCGCCCGGGATCTCGTGGATGCCGTAGATGCAGGCGAGAGTATTGACCCCGCCACCCTTGCCTCCGATGTTCATCGCGCATGAGCCGCAGATGCCCTCCCGGCAGGACCGGCGGAACGTGAGCGTCGGGTCGATCTCGTTCTTGATCTTGATGAG
>CAZPPH010000282.1:0-2872 GCA_964588375.1 uncultured Rhodobacterales bacterium
GGGCGGACAAGGGATACGACGGCGCCGACTTCGTCGCTGAACTCAGGCGGATGGTGGTGACGCCGCATGTCGCGCAGAAGGCCCGGCATTCTGCGATCGACAGGCGCACCACACAGCATACCGGCTATGCCATGTCCCAGCGGCGCCGGAAGAAGATCGAGGAAACCTTCGGCTGGGCCAAGACCGTGGGCGGCATGGCCCAGACCGTTCACCGCGGCCTCGACAGGGTCTGCGCGCAGTTCACGATTACCATGGCGGCCTGCAACTGACCTTCCCGGTCGAGATCCTCAGACAAGAGTGCGGCTGGATCCGGTTTCTCAGCGGCGATCGCTTCCGGAGTCACCCTGTGTCCGCCACGAACTATTCTGAGCGCTTGGAGGGCAACTGTATGGGGCGACGAATGAAAGCAGCGATGGACAGGGCGAGGTGCCGGCGTTCAAAAGTAACAGGAGCGGAATAATGATCGCTTTATCCGCATTAGCCCAATGGAGCAGACAGCCGACTGGCAGGCAGTACAGACAAGCAGAGAATTCTCTATTCGAAACAACAGGTTTCTTTGTCTTTTGGGCTTCACACCAACCCCAGTTGTGTTATGTAAGAAGGGTATCATGAGAGGCGTATCATACGCCCGCCAACCGAGCACCCTCCAAGCGCTGCGGTGGTTTAACGATACGGCGCGAAGGCGCACAAACAAGGAGCGACACCATGAACATTGACCAACTATCTGCGTTGGCCCGCGAAGTGACCATTCGTGAGCTGACTAACCACACCGGCTGGTGTACCGACGCGGACTACCAAGCCGATCGCGCCGATGCGCGCGCGAGCCTCTACCAGGCTGCGCACGCCTACATTGCGGAGAACGAGGCACCAGCCATCCGTGGTGCGCTCATAGGACTCGATGACCGCGCTGAATTCTCGGGCCTTCTCTATTCAATCGCTCTAGAGGCAAGATGGTTGAGTACAGAGCAGATTAAGAGAGCAAATGGTTTACTGGATCCAGCTCTGAGCTAGTGCCCTTTGCTGCCGGCCCCTGACCACATTTGAGGGGCTGGCAGAACCCAGACGCATGCCTCGAAAGTCTGCAAACTTCGCGGACGATCAGCTCCACGACATAGAGTTGCTGACCGATGTTATCCCAAAAAGCCTATAGCCCCGGCGCGGTGTCGCGAGGTGATCGACTTCGTTAAGACGGTGCTCGGGGTGTCTGTCCGTCGATGCTGGGCCTTGCGGCTGACGGATGAAACGTCCGAAGCTTGGTATGCAATCTCCGGCATCCCAGACAACCCCGGGTTCGACGAGAGCCCCGAGAGCACGGGCGGAGATTACGTGCTGGGCGGCAGAAGAGTGCACATTGCGCGCGCCCCAAAACCCGAGGCCCTGCCGCCTCTGCCTGTGCTGGACAAGCCGGGTGTTCTTCCGCCCATCGCCGTTTCAGGTGGAGGCCTCGGAATCCCACTGCTCCTCCTGTTCTCACTCTTGATCGGTACCAGTGCCGGCAGTGCCGCAGGCAGTATCAGCTGGGCGCACCGATACAGAACCGCGCCCATCGTTCCATCAGCAGCCGCCGCTGCTCCAGGAAGTCGGTCTTGCGATAGGTCCGCACCACCTTGCTGTCTGTGAGATGTGCCAGGACGGTCTCTGCCACCTCATGCGGCGCGTCGGTCTCCTCCGCAAGCCACGTGCGCAAGCTTGTTCGGAACCCATGCGGTCGAGCCTCCAGTCCTCTGCGCTCCATCAGGCGTGCCATGGTCGCATCGCTGATGACCCCCTTGCGCACCGATGGGAAGAGATACCCTCCGCGCTCGTGAGGACGGGCGAGCCCGATGACACGTTCGGCCTCTGCACTAAGAGGCACGCGGAAGTCCAAGGCCGCGCCGACGCGCCCCTTCATGTTGTCGGACGGTACGGTCCAGGTATTGCCATCGATCTCGTCAAGCCGAGCGAAGCGGACAGGCAGCGAGCGCAGGCCCGTCAGTATGAGCAAGCGCAGCGCGAGATTTGTGATGGTGGGCTCCTCGAGGGAGGCATAAAACGCCGGGACATCCTGCCACGGCATGCTCGGGATTGACGTGACCTGGTGCCGCTGCCGTCCGAGGAGCTTCTTCGCCTTGGCAACAGCCTGCAGGTCGACATCGAGACCCAACGCTGCTGCGTGATCCAATACGATCTTGAGGCGATCAGCCGCCTTCCTGGCCGTTGCGGCCTTGCCGTGCCAGATCGGCTCAAGCGCATCCCGGATGTCATTTTGGGTAATCTCGGTCACAGGGACCTTGCCGAGTTTCGGCAGGACATGGAGCTCCAGTGGGCTGAACCATCGTCCGGCAATGCCGTCTCCCTTGAGGTCGGCCTTGCGGCTCTCGAAGGCATCCCTCGCAACATCCCTGAGCAGATGTCGGTCGCGGATGGATTCCTGACGTTGTCGACGCCGATGTTCGATCGGGTCTTTGCCTTTGGCAACCAAAGTCCGATAGTCGGACGCAACTTCCCGGGCGTCGCGCAGAGAGAGAGCTCGCAGCCCGCCGAGACCCATCTCCCGGCGGCGCCCATAGAAGGTGTAGCGGAAGACCCATTGGCCGCCCCCATCCTCGCGCTTCACCAGGCGTAGGCCATCGCCATCCTCGTGCTTGCCGGGCGCGGCAGTCTTCACGAAAAGTGCTGTTAGGTTCCCAATGATTTTATCCCCCGAATTATCCCCCATCGTGTATGGGATTTGCTGGGTCGGTGCAAGACGCCTTGGGACGCGAAAGTTAAGAAAAGGCAACAAAGACTGTTACCTATAGGGCGTGTAGGGACATCGTGAGGCAGTCGTTCCCGGCTCGCCGCCCGCACCAAGAAACGTCGCATGATGATCGCTGGCGCGGGAGATCGGCTG
>CAZPPH010000283.1:0-2857 GCA_964588375.1 uncultured Rhodobacterales bacterium
CCGGGCAAGATCGTCTCCACCTCGCAGGAAGTGGAAGTGATGGTGCTCGAGATCGACAGCGCCAAGCGCCGGGTCTCGCTCGGCCTCAAGCAGACCATGCGCAATCCGTGGGAGGTCTTCGCGGAGACCCACCCCGAGAACACGCCGGTCGAGGGCGAGGTCAAGAACATCACCGAGTTCGGTCTGTTCGTGGGTCTCGAAAACGACATCGACGGGATGGTCCACCTCTCGGACATCTCGTGGGACCGTCGCGGCGAGGAAGCCATCCAGGACTACCGCAAGGGCGATGTGGTGAAAGCCGTCGTCACCGAGGTGGATGTCGAGAAGGAGCGCATCTCGCTCTCGATCAAGGCGCTGGACGACAGCTTCTCGGGAGCCGTCGAGGGCGTGAAGCGCGGCTCGATCATCACCGTGGAAGTCACGGCGATCGAGGCCGGCGGGATCGAGGTGGAATACGAGGGCATGAAGTCCTTCATCCGCCGCTCCGATCTGTCGCGCGACCGTGCGGAACAGCGCCCCGAGCGGTTCCAGGTCGGCGACAAGGTGGACGTGAGGGTGACCAACGTCGACCAGAAGACCCGCAAGCTGGGCCTCTCGATCAAGGCCCGCGAGATCGCGGAAGAGAAGGACGCGGTCGAACAGTACGGCTCGTCCGCGAGCGGTGCCTCGCTCGGTGACATTCTCGGCGCGGCGCTGAAGAGCGACGAAGACGAGAAGTAGGCTTCACCGGCCGGACAAGACAGGAAAGCCCCGCCTCGGCGGGGCTTTTTCCTGTGAACCCCTGCCGCCATCAATTCCGTCAGCGGGTGCCCTCATGCAGAGACGTTCTCAGACCGTCGGGACCGCAAAGGCGGACCCGAATCTCCTGCCAAGGACCGAGGCGGCAGCGGCGGCGATCGGAACCATCCGCCGGAACACAGGCAACGGGCGGATGGCCGGACCCCAGCCGGAACGACTGTGCGCCGGGCGGGACCGCGCCCGGAAGCCAACGAGGTTCTGACCACGCCGAACAGGGTGGCGAGGCACGGAAAGCCCCGCTCGTGCCCCGGCGCTTCGGCTTGGAGTTGCGCTGTCTCGGCGGTCTGCTCGCCGAGCCGTTCACCGCCGCGGTTGCACCCTGCCGCTCGGGCGGTCTCAACCCGCTGTCGCACGCCTCGCCCTCTTGGACGCGGGACACGAAGGCGCGGCTCGATGAAGCGCTCGCGACCAGGTCGGGCGCGCCCCGCGAATCGGATACCAAATGTGTGGCGCTCACGAGCCCACTTGCGGCCTCACCGCGTGCTGCAGCGCGGAAACCCGGCCAAATTCAGCACTTTAGACGAGAGAATCTCCCTGATCCGAGCCCGCGACGTATTCCGCGCGCCCGGGAATCGCCCTATAGTCCGCCGATAACGAAACCGTCAGGGGGAACTGCCATGATCCGATCGGAGCTCGTCCAGAAGATCGCGGATGAAAACCCCCACCTCTACCACCGGGATGTCGAGCGGATCGTGTCGACCATCTTCGAGGAGATCGTCAATGCCATGGCGCGCGGCGACCGGGTCGAGCTTCGCGGCTTCGGGGCGTTCTCGGTCAAGCAGCGCGATGCGAGGGTCGGGCGCAACCCGCGCACCGGAGAGAGCGTGCAGGTCGAGGAAAAGCACGTGCCGTTCTTCAAGACCGGCAAGCTGCTGCGTGACCGGCTGAACGGGAAATCCTGATGTCCTATCTGCGCGCAGGGTTTCTCGCCATTCTCGCCATCGTGCTCGTCACCGTGGCGCTCGCAAATCGCGGACCGGTGACGGTGTCGCTGCTGCCCGGGGAATTGTCGGGCCTGCTGGGCGTTTCCTGGACCGCGACGCTGCCGCTCTATCTCATCATCTTCGTCGCCATCATCGCCGGCATTCTCATCGGGTTCATCTGGGAATGGCTGCGAGAACACCGTTACCGCTCGACGGCCGCCCGCGAGCGCCGGCAGCGCGAGAAGCTCGAGCGCGAGGTGCGCGACCTCAAGGTGGACGAGGCCAAGGGCGACGACGTGCTCGCTCTTCTCGACGCGCCGAAGCGCACCTGACAGCATGCCTGCCCGGGTGAAGGTCTGCGGGCTCTCGACGCCCCAATCGGTGGCGGCGGCCGTCGAGGCCGGCGCGGCCTACGTGGGCTTCGTGTTCTTCGACAAATCCCCCCGGAACGTCGATCCCGACACCGCCCGCGCGCTGGCGCTCGATGTGCCCGCCGGCGTGGCGAAGGTGGCGCTGACGGTGAATGCCGACAACGCCTTTCTCGACCGGCTGACCGGCGAGGTTCCCCTCGACATCCTCCAGCTTCACGGCTCCGAGACCCCCGGGCGCGTGGCCGAGGTCAAGGCGCGCTACGGGCTGCCGGTGATGAAGGCGGTGGGGGTCTCGACGGCCGGCGACGTCGAGCGGATCGCCGATTTCGAAGGCGTCGCCGACCAGGTGCTGGTGGATGCCAAACCGCCGAAGGGCGCGGACCGGCCGGGTGGAAACGCCGCCTCCTTCGACTGGAGCCTGATCGCGGGCCGCCGGTGGGCGGGCCCGTGGATGCTCGCCGGCGGGCTGACGCCGGAAAACGCCGCCGAGGCGATTCGCGCGACGGGCGCGCGCCAGCTCGACGTCTCGTCGGGAGTCGAGAGCGTGGCGGGAGTGAAGGACGAGGGCCTCATCCGGGCCTTCCTGCGCGCGGCGGGCTAGGCGCGAGGAGCCGCACGCCGCCGCGTCGCGAACACGTTGCGAAACCGTCCCCCTTTGTCTAGCAATACGCGTCCGACAACGGGGAGCGCCGAGATGCCCGACGACCTTCTGAATTCCTTCATGACCGGCCCCGACGAGAACGGCCGGTTCGGCGATTTCGGCGG
>CAZPPH010000284.1:0-2846 GCA_964588375.1 uncultured Rhodobacterales bacterium
CCTTCAACGCACATATGGAGAGCCTGTTCCCGACACGACCAAGGATGAAGCGGCGGCGCATGTGACGGGACGTCCGGACGTCAACGAGTCGTCAGATCGCTTCCTCCCGGCGGAAGCCTGTTCGACGCCGTTGCCCCGTCCCATGGTCCGACGTTTCTAATCGTAAGTGTCTTCTGCGTCGCCCTGCTGACCGGGCGAAAGCGGGCGCTGTCCATCGCTGCAGTCGTCGCCGTCAATCGGAAGGCATTGAAGCTGTGCCCATCGGAATTGATGCCGAAAACCAGTCACGTCCTTTTCGCCATTCTCAAGAATATCGCTTGCGGTCATGGAGTTTCCGGTTGTTCGGATTGCCAACCGGGACAGCGTTGAAATCGCAGGTTTCAGGGGAAGCCTCGATTGCCGTCTCCGTAATCCAACAGAAGAGGGCGGGCACACGATCCTGTCGCATCAAGAGGAGCGACTGCCGGTCTTTTGACGCCGATCATTCCTCTCGGAACGCCCTGTTGAAATACACCGCCAGTGGCTGGGTGAGATAGGAGAGAGGCGTCCGGTCGTCGGTTTTCAGAAACGCCTCCACCGGCATCCCCGGCAGGAGCGTGACGCTCGGCATGGCCGTCAGCGACGCCTCGTCTGGGATCAGGATGGCCTCGTAGAAGGTCTGCCCGGTGGTCTCGTCGGCTTCGGCGTCTGCGGAGACCCTCTGCACGATGCCCGAGACCTCCGGCATCGTTCGCTGGTTGAAGGTGGTGAACATGAGTGTCACATCCTGGCCTGCGTAGACCTGCTCGATGTCTCTTGGCTCGATGCGCGCCGAGACGTGGAGCGGCTGATCGCCGGGAACGATATAGAGCATCGGCTCGGCCGCCTGAACCACCGACTGCACGGCAAAGACCCGACTGCCGAACACGAGGCCACTCACAGGGGCACGAACATCGAGCCGCGCCTGTCGCTCCATCAGGCTGATCCGGCGCTCTTCGAGTTCGATCTCGCTGTATTGCAGATCGCGCAGGCGGGTGATGGCTTCCTCCCGTCGACCGTCCACCAGTCGAAGGCTCTGGATTTCGAGCTCCGTGATCCGGGTCTCGGCCTCTGCGATTGAGGAGATCAACCGGCCGATCTCGCCATGGAGCCTGGCCTCTTCGCGCTGCAGCTCGAGAAGCCGCTGGATCTGAACGAGGCCCTGGTCGAAAAGGGTCTGAACATCGCCAAGCTCACGCTCGATGAGGGCCAGCTGACGTTCGAGGGCCGAGAGCTGGGCTTCCGTTCCCTCGATCTGTCTCCGGATCTGTTGCTGCTGTTCGGCAAGCTGCTTTCGTTCCTGCCCCAGGGAGGTGCGTCGGGCCACGAAAAGGGAGCGCTGGCCCTCGATCTGCTCCTCGAGGACATCGGGCGCAATCAGCGAGAATTCCGGAAGTCGCCCAAAATCCAGCGTGTCGGCCCCGTCGCGCTCCGCGTCCAGTCGCACCCGCCGCGCGAAGATCTCGGCGATCTGGCGTTCGACGACGGCCAGCTCCGAGCGCAGAAACGTCCCGTCGAGGCGGATGAGCACGTCCCCCGCCTCGACCGCATCGCCGTCGCGGGCGAGGATCTCGCCGACCACGCCCCCGTCGGGATGCTGGACCACCTGACGCTCGCTCTCGACCTGCACCGTGCCAGGCGCAACGATGGCCCCTGCAATCTGAACGCCGACGCTCCAGGCACCGAAACCACCGAGAAGGAGGAGCACAGCTGCAAACCCCACGACCAGCGGGAACCGCGCGCTCCACGTCTTCAGAGGCGCGCTCATTGAGCTGCCTTCCCGCCGACGACGCGTTGTACGTCGCTCGCGTTCTTCATCATCGAGCGGATGATCTCGTCGCGCGGACCATAGGCCGCGACCTTTCCGTTTTCGAGGACGAGAAGCTTGTCGCAGGCGGAAATGGCGGTCGGGCGATGGGTCATGATCAAGACGCCCTTGCCATCCGCCTTCATCGCCTTGACCACGGTGTTGAGCGCCTCCGAGCCCTCGGCATCGAGTGCAGAGTTCGGCTCGTCGAGGATCAGGAGCACGGGATCGTTGTAGAGCGCCCGCGCGAGCGCAAGGCGCTGCTTCTGTCCGCCGGAGAGCTGCGCATCGGCCACTCCGATCCGCGTATCATAGCCTTCCGTCAGCTTGAGAATGATGTCGTGGACACGGGCCTTCTGAGCCGCGGCGACGACCTTCGATGCATCAGGCGAGGGCTCCATCTGGGCGATGTTTTCGGCCACCGTTCCGTCGAAGAGACGGACGTCCTGGGGAAGATAGCCAAGGTAGTGACCAAGTCGGTCTGGCCCGTATTGGTCGAGGGTTGCGCCGGCGAGACGCACCTCGCCTGCGACGGGCTCGATCAGCCCCGTGATCACTCGCGCGAGCGTCGTCTTGCCGGAGCCGCTCCGACCAATCACGCCAAGCGCTTCACCGGGTGCGAGCTCGAGCGAGACGGAATTCAGAACCGGCTTTTCACCCCGACGGATGATGACGCTGAGGCCGCTGACAGTCAGGCGCGCCACGGGGGCCGGAAGCTCTGTCAGGGCGGGAGGATCGGGGCTCTCTGCAAGGAGGGCCTTCAGATCGCGCCAGCCGAAGCGCGCCCGCTGAACCAGCGACCATTGCGAGATCCCGAGCTCGACCGGCGCCAGAGCGCGGCCGAGCAGGATGGACGCCGCGATCATCGCACCGGCGGTGATCGCGTTCTGGAGCACGAGCCAGGCGCCGAGCGCCAGCATCGCGGATTGCAGAAAGAACCGGAATGCCTTGGTGAAGGAGGTAAACGACCCCGTCCAGTCGTTCGCCCGGAGCGATTGTTCGACGGCCTGCTCGTTCATGC
>CAZPPH010000285.1:0-1522 GCA_964588375.1 uncultured Rhodobacterales bacterium
GCCGCCGATATGTCGCTGATGACCGGACTGGAACGATGAATTCACGCAGCGCCTAAGGAAAATGCTTTTTCTCGACGGATTTTCCATTAGGATGGTGCTCAGAGCAAGCGACCGAGGTTATTAGGTCGGGCAGCCTTTTGTGGGTGAAGGGCTGTTGTTGTGAAAAATTTGGTACTCGGCGCAATTGAGCGCGAGAGGCACGAACGCCGTTTTATGGCTGCCATTTCTGCGTGGTATGCGGTTACCGATGGAACGTCACCGCTGCCGAATGCACTTAGCGAGATCTGTAGCGCCTTTGATGCGGATGCGGCCGGAGTCTCGCGGTACGGGAGACGCGTGGGCGATGCGCCTCGTTTCATCTCCTACGACAGGAGACCGCCGGGTGCATTCGTTCCAAGACTTAGCCGCGCCTACACGCATTGCGTGCTCGGAGAATTCGCGCGGCGGGCCAGATCGGGCACGGTCTGGCAGTCGTCGATGGTCTCGGACCTCGACCCTGCGATAACCACCTTTCAGTCGCGTCGCGCGCTCCGCGAACTCATCGTCTGTCCGCTGGGCTGCGGCGAGGAGGGACACGATTATCTCGAAGTTCACTTCGATCGCGAGGTTGCGGGTGAATTGCTCGCACGGATCGAAACGCTTGCGTTCTCGCTTCAACGCGCATGGAGCGAGCGCGCGCCGGGCAGCTTTTTCGAACGCCTCGTGGCCTCGCGGCCGACAATTGGCGGCGACGACCGGATCAATCTTCTCGATTTCGCGAATCCCGCAGGGCTGAGCCGCGCCGAATACCGCGTCTGCCTTCTCCTGAGCCAGGGTCTGTCAAACGAGTCCATCCAGCGTGAACTCGGCATTGCCGAGGCGACGTTGAGGACCCATCTGAGAAACGTCTACGGCAAGGCCGGTGTCGAGAACAAGGCAGAGCTGGTCTACAAGCTTCTCGCTGCCGAGAAGCCGTCACCGCAGCGTGCGAGGTCGTCGGTATGATCGGCAACATGATTCCCATGCTCCTTCTCGCACCCCTGCTCGTCGCCGTCGCATTCGGCGATCTCGCGCGGCTCAGAATTTCGAACCGGCTCGTGCTTGCCGCTCTCATTCTATTCGCGACGAGCGTTCCGCTCTTCGCTCCCGACGAGCTTGGCTTGAGGCTTGCGGCGGGCGTCGCCGTCTTCCTGGCCCTGGCAGTTCTCTTCGCGCTTGGGCTCATGGGCGGTGGCGACGTGAAGATGCTGCCCGCCGTCGTTCTCTTCGTTCCACCGGAGCATTGGGGCAATTTCGCTCTGGTGCTCTCCGCCGCTCTGCTGGCCGGAGTAGCAGGCGTCGGCGTCGCGCGCGCGGCTGTTGGCTCTCGCGGGCCGACGGGCTGGCTGGCCATCGATACGCCACGAGCCTTTCCGATGGGCGTATCGATCGCGCTCGCAGGACTCTTGCTGCCAATTCTTGCAGTCACGGTCCAATTCTTCCGCTGATCTGCGACTGCGCCTGCCCGGCGACACACGCCGGATGCCCTGACCCGTATCCGTTC
>CAZPPH010000285.1:1622-2827 GCA_964588375.1 uncultured Rhodobacterales bacterium
CGAGCGCGAACGCGATCCAGACCCGCCCCCTGGCATCCACCCTCGGCCGGCGTGATCGATGCTCATTTATTGAGCGCAAGAGCATAGTTTTCGATCACATGGCAACGGGCGTCGGTGCGTCCGGAATTTTGCCTAGAAAACGACCACCGGTCTGTGCTATCCGTCGGCCCAGGCGATTATTTTTTGCGAATAGATTCAGCTGCGACACCGTGCTGTTACGATCCTGGGGGTAAAATTGTATAATAAGAGTATTGACCAGCATTTCTCGCAGGAGGTCGTGCTTGAACAAGGAATCCCCCTAGGGGCTGGAGAAGATTCCTTTGCGAAATTCCACGTAATCAAGAAAGCTTTCGATATCCTGGCGGCGCTCTTTGGTTGTGTCGCCGCTCTCATATTGGGGTGTCTGCTCCTTATCCTCAATCCGGTTTTCAATCCCGGACCACTGTTTTTCCGTCAAGAGCGCATGGGCAGACACGGACAAAAGTTCATGCTATGGAAGTTTCGGACGATGCAGCCTTGCGCCGAAGGGCGCACAGTTCGCCAGGTAAATGCGCCTCTGGAGGAATATCGCATAAGAACCCTCGGAGTCTTTCTTCGCCGGTCGCGTTTGGATGAGCTGCCGAACTTCTTCAACGTTCTTCGCGGAGAGATGAGCGTTATCGGACCGCGACCTGATGCTTGGGACCACGCGGTACATTATTCCGCCACGATTGATCAATACAGCTACCGCTTTCAGGTTCTTCCCGGGATTACCGGCCTCGCACAGGTGGTGGGTGGATATGCCGACGGTCAAAACGCGACGCGGCGAAAGGCTCGATTTGACAAGTTTTACGTTCAGAACCTGTCCCTTTCTCTCGAGTGGATGATTATCTGGCGTACACTTCGTGTCTTGATCAACGGATCAGGAGCTAGATGAGATAGACGAGAACCGGAAATTTTTGGTGGGAGAGTGATATCGCGAAAAGCGCTTGAAACTTGCAGCGGCAGTCACCCTGATCTCCGCAGTGCTCGTGGCTCCTGCAGCGAGCGCCAACTCCTGGACGTGGCCTCACGGCGGGTTCCATGGTGGTCCCAGGGACAAGGGATCTGCCTCCGGCTCTTGCGACGAGGTGTCCGAGCTTCTGGACGGGCGCAAGATGTTCCTCTCGGACTTGCGCAGCGATCTTTTCGCGCAGTTGCCCGACGCGTCGAGGGGAGAGCGAAGA
>CAZPPH010000286.1:0-2816 GCA_964588375.1 uncultured Rhodobacterales bacterium
CGCCCGGCCCGGCCTTCTGCGAGGGCGGCCTCGACGGCGATGGCGATGTTGGCAAGCAGGCAGAACCCGTTGGGCCAGTCCGGCAGGCAATGGTGACCGGGCGGGCGGCAGAGGGCGTAGGCATTGGCGAGCCCGCCCGAGAGCACATCGCGCACGGCCGCCACGGCGAGCCCGGCGGAAAGAGCCGCGATTTCGTAGCCGCCCGGTCCGAACGGCGCACGCAGGCCGATCTCGCCGCCGCCGTCGTCGGACAGGGCCTTGAACCGGCGAAGGTATTCTGGGTCGTGGACCCGGCGCAGCTCTTGCCCGGTCGCGGGGTCCGCGCCGGTCGGCGCGAGCCGTCCCATGAGGCCCGAGACATCGAGAAGAGACTTCAGCCGCCGCTTGGCTTCCGGGCCCTCCGGCAGGCCGCCCGCGACGAGGGGCTCGACGAAGCCTCCCACGGGCAGGAGCGAGGCGTAATTGCCGCCGCCGTGCCAGAAGGTCCGTTCGTCGAAGTAAAACCCCGTGCGCGCGCCCGCGCTCACGTCGCGGCCTTGCGCCGGTAGATGCCCTCGGGCAGGTCGAGCGCGGCGGAGAGGTCGGCGAGCTGGCCTGGCGAAAGCGTCACCTTCATGACCCGGTCGGTCCGCGGGTCGAGCTGTTCGATGGTGATGCAATCCTCGAAGGCGTGGATCGTCACGTCTTCCTGGCGGTGCCCCTTCGCCTCGTCGAGAAGGGTGACGACGGTGGCGTCGAATTCGTGCTCGATGGTAAACATGGCGCTGAGCCTGACAAGGGCGGCCCCCGTGTGCAAGCGCCGACGCGGCGTTCCGACCGGAAACCGGCGAGCCGCTCAGCCCCGCCGGCGGCGGCGTCTGCGGTCCATCGCGTAAAGTGCGGGTGCCGCCAGCCTGTCGTAGACGAAGCGGGCTGCGGGCCGCACCACGGGCCGGTCGATCGCGCGGGCGAGCCAGGCCCAGCGGGGCAGGGCGGCCCAGAGCGCGAGAAACGCGTCGAGGCCCGCAAGAAGCTTGCCGTCGCGCACGACATGGAACTGCCGCGCCGCGCCTTCCCTGTCGAGCCCGAAACCGGCGAGATCGGCATTGTCGAGGCCGTCGAAGCCTATCGCGCAGCCGGCCGCCTCAGCCTCGCGGCGGTAGGCGCCGACCTCGCGGGAACAGATCGGGCAGGTATCGTTGTAGATCACGGTCAATGGTTCCATGGCGAAAGAGGTATGCCCGGCCCCCGCTCCGTCCATGCTCCGCGGCAACCCGCCGCAAATGCACCCTGTGCTGGCGGCCCCGGCCGGCGAGGTTTATCCTTTGGGCAAACGCACATTGCACAGCGGACCATCATGCGACCTCTCCACCTCCTCCTTCCGGTTTTCCTGGCGCTTTCGGCCTGCGCCGACATCATCATCGAGAGCCCCCCGGCGCCGACGCTGCCCCAGGAGCCCGCGCCGCCACGGGTCGGCCGTGCCCAGTCGGAGGCGAATTTCCGCACCGTGGTCTCGCGGGTCGAGCCCGTGGCCGAGCGTGAGTGCCGCAGGCGCACCAGCGGGCTCGATTGCGATTTTCTCATCGTCGTCGACAGCCGCCCCGGTCTGCCGGCGAACGCGTTCCAGACGCTCGACCGCAATGGCCGCCCCGTCATCGGCTTCACCACCGCGCTCATCGCAGATGCGCGCAATCAGGACGAACTCGCTTTCGTCCTGAGCCACGAGGCGGCGCATCACATCGAGGGGCACATCGCCCAGACCCAGCGGTCGGCCGTTGGCGGCGCGCTGATCGGCGCGGTGCTGGCGGGGGCCCTCGGTCTCGACCAGTCCACGGGTCAGACCGTCACCGATATCGGGGCGACCGTGGGGTCGCGGCGGTTCTCGAAGACCTTCGAACTCGAGGCCGACGCTCTCGGCACCATCATCGCGGACCGCGCGGGCTATGACCCGCTGATCGGCGCACGGTTCTTCCAGCGCGTGCCCGACCCCGGCGACCGGTTTCTGGGGACGCACCCGCCGAACGCCGACCGCATCCGGACCGTCGAGCGGGTCGCGGCCGGTCTCTGAGATCCGGTTTGATCCAGATCAGAGCCGCGGCCTCGTGGGGGACCTAGCCTTTCCGCTGAAAGGAGGCTCGTCATGCAGAGTACATCCACGATTCGCCGCCACGCGCGGCTCTTTTCCGAGATGGCCGACGCCCAGGGGGTCGACCTCGAGGAGGCGGTTCTTCGCGCCCGGATCCCGCCCGACGAGATCGCCGAGGGCGTCCTGCGCTGCACCGGCTGCGCGGAGCCCGACAAGTGCGAAGCGGCCCTTCGGGACGCGGAACGCCTCGAAGCCGTTCCGTCCTATTGCCGCAATGCCGAGTTGCTCGATGCGCTGAAAGTGCCGGGCTGATTTTCGAGGGCGTCCCGGAACGTCCCCGCCGGCGTCAGACCCGCCGGCCCCAGAGGTCGTAGTCTCCGGCTTCCTCGACGAGCACCGTGACGATATCGCCCGGGGCGAGGTCCTCGAAGTTCTCGTCGATGAAGAGGTTTCCGTCGATCTCCGGCGCATCCGCCATGGTGCGGCATGTCGCGGCCTCGTCGTCGACCTCGTCGACGATCGCCTCGATGCGGCTGCCCACCTTCCCGGCGAGCTTTTCGGCCGAGATCTCCTGGGCGGTCTCCATGAACCGCTGCCAGCGATCCTCCTTCACCTCATCGGCGACGTGCCCCGGCAGCGCGTTCGAGCGCGCACCGGCCACGTTCTCGTAGCGAAAGCAGCCGACCCGGTCGAGCCGGGCTTCGCGGAGCCAGTCGAGGAGGTAGTCGAACTCCGCCTCGGTCTCGCCGGG
>CAZPPH010000287.1:0-2774 GCA_964588375.1 uncultured Rhodobacterales bacterium
CTCGCGTTCTTCGCGAAACTCCTCGACGAATTCTCCGCCTAGAGCGCGTCGCGTCTAATCGGTTCTGTATCCTGCGGCCTGGAAGTAGTTGAAGCACTCCTCCTCGGTGAAGAGGTCGCAGAGCCTTCCGACTGCGGCCCATAGCTCGTCATAGGTTCTGGCCGCTGCCTTCCTGATCAACGCTTTGAGTTTTGAGAACGCCATCTCGATGGGGTTCAGATCCGGCGAATATGGGGGCAGGAAGAGGAACCAGGCACCAATCTCTCTGAGCGCTTCAGCGGCGCGTGGGCTCTTGTGGCTCGAGAGGTTGTCCAGGATCACGACATCGCCCCGGCGCAGGGTCGGGAGGAGCTGGGTCTCCACGTATTGCTCGAACCATTCGCGGTTCATCGCGCCGTCGATCATCCAAGGTGCGTCGAGCCGGTCGTGGCGCAAGGCTGCGACGAACGTCTGGGTGCGCCAGTGGCCGAAGGGAGCGTGATCGCGCAGGCGATCCCCGACCGGTGCCCAGCCGGTCGTCTTGGCCATGTTTGTCTTCACGGACGTCTCGTCGATGAAAGCCAGCCGTTCCAAGGCGTCGCGCATGAAAGGCTGGCGGTGGGCGATCCAGATGCGTCGCGCGAGGGCGACATCGGGGCGCTTCTGCTCAGCCGCCTGCAGGTCTTTTTTTATGACTGAGCCCGAGACGGTGCAGGAGCCGGCCGACCGACGAGCGATGCACCGTGAGCCCATGCTGGGCCTCCAACTCGGCGGTGAGTTCGTCGAGCGTCAGATCGGGCCGAACCGCGATCCGGTTCCGAACCCAGCCAGCCACACCCGTCAGCTTGCCACGCCCAGGGTTGCCCTGCCGTTTGGGCTCCAGCGCCCCGGTCTCACGCTTGAGCCGCACCATGTCGTTGACGAATTTGATCGACACACGCAATTGCCGCGCGGTCGAGGTGTGAGTGTAGCCCTCCTCCACCAAAGCCACGGCGCGCTCTCGAAGTGCCATAGGATGCGGTCTGCCCATTCTGATCCCCTGCATCTGCCTCAGCAGCAGGGAATCATGACCATCTCACCAAGGGAATCCCGAATCCGATCAGCAGCGACATGCTCTAGAAGGGAAGATCCTCGAGTGGCAGCGATCCGACGAGACCAGCCGCCGTCTCGCGACCATCCTTGGCATCGGTCCGATCACAGCGTCCGCCATTGCTGCGGCCGTTCCAGATCCGGGCCAGTTTCGCACCGGCCGCCAGTTCGCGCTCTGGTTTGGACTGACACCGCGTCCGAACAGCTCGGGCGGTAAGGAGCGCCTCGGAGGGATCAGCAAGCAGGGAGATGGCTATCTGAGGCGGTTGCTCGTGGTCGGCGCGACCGCTGTCGTAAGGATGGTGCGCAAGGACCCCAAGCGCCAGCCTTGGCTGGCCGAGTTGTTGGAGCGAAAGACCGTCCGGGTCGCCACCGTCGGCCTCGCCAACAAGACTGCGCGGATCGCATGGGCCGTCATGACAAGAAAGGAAGTCTACGCGGTCTGACACACCACTCGATCTCGCCGACGCGCGGGAACGAGATGGTGGAAGAGGGCTGAGTGGTGATGACGAACCGGTCAGACCGGGGATCGGCGAAACCCAGGGGAGCAGAGCGCTTCGAGCGCGTTGACCTGATCAGGGACCCGATCCGCGGACTTCATCAGGGCCAGCAGCCATGTCGTGCTGCACAAACAGGCCGAACACAAGGATGCACCCGACCGGGTGCGTATCATCTACGAACTCCTCTTGCACCGCAGGGGCCAATGGTATGGACCCCGCCGCCTTCGAGCGGCGAGCATAGGATATCGATGGGAGCGAAGGAGACTTGTCATGTCGGTTGTGCGCATTGGATTGGATCTGGCGAAGCATGTTTTCGAAGTTCACGGCGTTGATGCTGGGGACCAGACGGTGGTGCGAAAGACGCTGAGGCGGGAGGGGGTTGCGGGCTTTTTCGCCGAGCTTCCGCCGTGCGTTGTGGGCATGGAGGCATCGAATGGTGCGCACTACTGGGCTCAGGTGCTTGCCGATCTCGGCCACGAGGTTCGGCTGATTAGCCCTCAATTCGTCACCCCCTACGTGAAGTCGAACAAGAACGACCGCAATGATGCGGAAGCGATCTGCGAGGCGGTCGGCCGGCCGTCGATGCGGTTCGTTCCGCCGAAGACGCCTGAACAACTCACCATTGAGGCAGTGCATCGCATCCGTCAGCGGCTAGTGTCAGACGAACGCGGTTGGTGAACCAGATCCGGGGCCTCCTCGCAGAGCATGGCGTCGTGATTGCTCGTGACATCAACCGGCTTCGCCACGCCCTTGGGCGGATCGCGGATGGAGCCGAAACCGGCCTCAACGACATGATCCGGGACCTTGCTTGCGACATTCGCGAAGAATTGGATGAACTCGATCAGCGTATCGCGACCTACAACCGGCGCATCCGGGTCCTTTTCCGCAGCAACGAGGCGTGCCAGCGCATCGGGCAGATCGAAGGGATCGGACCGGTGACGGCAACCGCTCTGGTCGCGGCCGTGGGTGACCGTTCATGCTTCAGGAACGGCCGCCAGTTCGCTGCGTGGCTGGGGCTGGTGCCGAGGCAGAGATCCAGCGGTGGAAAATCCCGGTTGTTTGGGATCAGCAAACGCGGCGATCGCTACCTGCGAACCTTGATGATCCACGGCGCGCGAGCCGTTCTTGGCAAGGCTCACGGCAAGGATGACCCCAGAAGTCAGTGGATCGGCCGGATGCGGGAACGCCGGCACCCGAACGTTGTCG
>CAZPPH010000288.1:0-2773 GCA_964588375.1 uncultured Rhodobacterales bacterium
GGCAAGGACGTGGTCACCGCCAACAAGGCGATGCTCGCGGTCCACGGCCAGGCGCTCGCCGGGGCCGCCGAAGCCGGCGGCCGGGTGATCCGCTTCGAGGCGGCCGTCGCCGGCGGCATTCCCGTCGTGAAGGCCCTCACGGAGGGGCTCGCGGGCAACGAGATCACCCGCGTCCTCGGCGTGATGAACGGCACCTGCAACTACATCCTCACCCGGATGGAGGACGCGCGTCTGCCCTACGAGACGGTGTTCGAGGAGGCCGCCAAGCTCGGCTATCTCGAGGCCGACCCGACGCTCGACGTCGGCGGCATCGACGCGGCCCACAAGCTCGCCCTTCTCGCCGCCATCGCCTTCGGCACGCAGGTCGATTTCGACGCGGTCGCCATCGAGGGGATCGAGCGGGTCACCATCGAGGACATCGAGCAGGCCGCCGACATGGGCTACCGGGTGAAGCTTCTCGGCGTGGCCGAGATGACCGGGCGTGGGCTCGAAACCCGGATGACCCCCTGCCTCGTGCCGGTGACCTCGCCCCTCGGTCAACTCGAGGCGGCCACCAACATGGTCGTGCTCGAAGGCGACGCGGTGGGGCGGATCGTGCTCAGGGGCGCAGGCGCGGGCGAGGGCCCGACCGCCAGCGCGGTCATGGCCGATGTCATCGACATCGCGCGCGGAACCCGCGTCTCGACCTTCGGCCGCCCCGCCGCGGGCCTCGCCGCGGCCACTCCGGCGCAGACCGCCACGCCCGCCCCCTATTACCTCAGGCTCGAACTCAAGGACCGGCCCGGGGCGCTCGCCAGGGTCGCGGCGGTGCTCGGCGACGCGGGCATCTCCATCGACCGGATGCGCCAGTACGGCCACGAGGACACCGCCGCCCCGGTTCTCATCGTCACCCACAAGACCGGGCGGGACGCGGTGGACCAGGCCATCGCCGCCCTGCCCGCGACCGGCGTCGTGCTCGCCGCCCCCGTCGCGCTTCGCATAGAGAACGTCTGAGGCCGCGCCGCCTCCGGCGCCCCCTCGATCCGTCGGGAGGCATCGCCGGTGCACGGCAGACGGCCGGTGGCCGTCTCTCTCCAGAATGCGCAGGTCGGCTTTGGGTGAGAAGCGAGCCCGGAACCTCGTCGATCCTGCCGAAGCCATCGCTGCCCCGGTCGCCTGTCCTGGGCTTGAGGTCGCAGAGACAGGCCGTGGCGTTGTCGCGTCGCCGGGCGATGAGCCGCGCCGCCGACAGCGGAAGCACCGGACGCTCGGCCAGAAAGCGCCCGGGGTCGTCGACCCGGCAGGCGGTGGCCTAGAGCATGTCGCTCGAAAGTGGGAACCGGTTTCGAGCTTCTCGGACATGCGAAATCAAGGGGTTGTAGCGGACCGCGTGACTGCGAATGGCCGCGACACGCGCTAGCCGAGCGCCCGGACAGCTGCCGAACAGGGCTTGCCGAGCAGCGCCGGCATCCCGCCGATGAGCGCGCCCGGGTGCGCGCAGGCTCATCAGCGCAGTTCCGCTCCGGACGATCACCACCGTGCCCTCGATCGGCACGAACACCGCTTCGGCCGGCTCGATTTCGAGCACCGGCCGGTCGCCTTGCCGGAACACCGCCACGGGCAATCCGGGCCATCCGCCGAGAATGGCCTCCATCGTTCCTGCCCTTCACATCTCCGGCCCCGCGCAAGCTTGCCGAAGAGCGGAGGGCACGCCAGGCCGAACCGCTTGCGCCCCAGTCCCTCAGGCATTAGATCAGGCCCGGTCACAAGGCAGGCTCCATGGAAAACGTCGTTCTCGTCATCCACCTTCTCCTCGCCCTCGCGCTCATCGGCGTGGTGCTCCTGCAGCGCTCCGAGGGCGGCGGGCTCGGCATGGGTGGCGGTGGCGGCGGCGGGGGTGGCGGCCTCGTGTCCTCCCGCGGCGCGGCGACGGCGCTCGGCAAGCTCACCTGGGCGCTCGCCGTGGGCTTCATCGCGACCTCGCTGACCCTCACGATCTTCGCCGCCCAGAATGCCGCCGACAGTTCGGTGCTCGACCGTCTCGGCGGCACGCCGACCGTGGACGGCGATGCCGACGATCTTCTCCCGCCTGCCGGCGACCTTCTGCCGCCGCCGCCCCTCGGCACCGGCGATACCGGCACCGGCGCGCCCCTGCCCCGGGCCGACTGACCGCCATCACCACTAGACCTTGGGTTTTCCCTTTCGCTTCCGCAATATCTTGCGCGGAGCCGGTTGCGGCCCCGCCCGTGAACGCGATAAGCTGAACTCCCGTGAGGGCGCGAGATTCGCAATGGTCGACCGCGCCGCGAGAAGAGATACCACGGGGGTCCCGGCCACATGGCGCGTTACGTATTCATCACCGGCGGTGTCGTGTCCTCGCTCGGCAAGGGCCTCGCCTCCGCCGCCCTCGGCGCGCTCCTGCAGGCCCGCGGCTACACCGTCCGGCTGAGAAAGCTCGACCCCTACCTCAACGTCGACCCCGGCACGATGTCGCCGTTCGAGCACGGCGAGGTCTTCGTCACCGACGACGGCGCCGAGACCGACCTCGACCTCGGCCATTACGAGCGCTTCACCGGCGTCGCCGCGCGGGCCACCGACAGCGTCTCGTCGGGCCGCATCTACTCCACCGTGCTCGAGAAGGAGCGCCGCGGCGACTACCTCGGCAAGACCATCCAGGTCATTCCCCACGTCACCAACGAGATCAAGGACTTCATCCGCATCGGCGACGACGAGGTCGACTTCATGCTCTGCGAGATCGGCGGCACGGTGGGCGACATCGAGGGCCTGCCGTTCT
>CAZPPH010000289.1:0-2767 GCA_964588375.1 uncultured Rhodobacterales bacterium
GTCGTTGCCATCGTCCCCGTAGAGGGTGTCGAACCCGGCATCGCCTCGCAGGATATCGTCGCCCGCGCCGCCATAGAGCACGTCTTCCTGGGGGCCGCCCCAGATCTCGTCGTCTCCGTCGCCGCCGGAGAGAATGTCATCGCCCGGCCCGCCGTAGAGCCGGTCGGTGCCCTCACCGCCTTCGAGCACGTCGTTGCCCGCCTCGCCCCAGAGCACATCGTCGCCCGTTCCGCCGACCAGCCGGTCGTTGCCATCGCCGCCGAAAAGCCGGTCGTTGCCGGCCTCTCCGTGGAGCACGTCATTTCCGGCCTGCCCGAGAAGGTTGTCGGCCTGGTCACCGCCCCGGAGGTTGTCGGCTCCGTCGCCGCCCTCGATCCAGTCGAAGCCCGCGCGGCCCCAGGCTTCGTCGTTGCCGGCGCCCAGAAGCAGCATGTTGTTCGCAGTGTTTCCCTCAACCCGGTCGTCACCCGAGCCCGTCGCCGCGTTCTCGATCACGGCGCCCCGGGCGATGACGAGATTGCCGGTGAGGCCGTTCACGTTTGAAATGGCCTCCTCGCGGAGGTCGAGGCGCTGATGCGCGGTTTCCGTGGAGAGGTCGATGAGGTCGGTGCCGCCACCGTCGTAGAGGGTGAGTGCTGCGGGATTGGTCCAACCCAGCCAGCCGTCGAGGTAGGTGCCGGTGTTGCCGCCATGGCCGTAGACGGTGTCTCCGAGGTTGCCCCCGGCCGTTCCGTAGAGGTTCTGGATTGCGATGATGTCGGCGACCATCGGCGTGACCGCATAGGCGAAACTTGCGTCGATCGTGGTGTTTTCGGTCTGGCTGAAGTAGCTCATGATACTGGCTTGCCAGCTGTCGTTGGCGAAGAGTTCGTTCTCTCCGTAGGTCGCGCCGCCGTTGTAATTGCCGGCATGGCCGAGACCGAGAGCATGGCCGATTTCGTGGATCAAGGTCTGGAAGACATAGGTATCGGGGCGGCTCTGCCCCCCGATCCAGCTCGCAGAAACGTTGATCGTGGCGCTCGTGATGTTGCCGCCCGAGACAGACATGCTGGTGAACGCGCCGGACGAATTGTCGTCGATCCTGATCTGGCTCGCCCCGGTCACCTCGATGAAGTCGAGGCCGGTGACCATCGCCCAGGCGTCGAAGGAATCGCGCGCCAGTTCCTGCCGGTCGATCGTGAGGCCCGTGACGTTGTAGCTGATGGTGCCGCCCGGGGCGATATCCCAGGATCTCGGGCCACTGCTCCAGCCCGCCCAGAATCCGTCGGTCAGTTGATAGGCGATTTCGTCATGGCTGAAGACGGGCGCTTCAGAGGCGTGGCTGCCGTTGCCCGTGGACACCGCCAGGCCCTCATAGGCGCACTCGGGCTCGTAGACATACCTTTGGGCACAGATCGAGCACATTGATTTCACCCCGTCCGTTCGCGAACTGCCGCGGCGGGCGTACCGCCCCCCAAACGGGGCGCGCACGCGCTGCGCATTCGTCGGCGTGGGTAGCCCCGGCTTCTTACAGGGCGCCTAACGCGCGGGGCCGGATTGTCTCGAACTTTATGGGGGTGCGGGGGCTCAGAGGCGCTTGCGGGTCAGGGTGTCACCGAGGTCGAGTTTCGGGGTGAGCTCGACGCGCTGCCCCGTTTCGGTGATCGCCCCCGAGGCCCGTTCGGCGATGATGCGCGCCGCCTCGCGACCGATTTCGAGCCGCCCGGCCTCCATCGTGGCGAGCCGGCGCGGCAGGCCTTGCAGGAGTTCGATGCCGTTGAAGCCCGCAAGGCCGATCCGGCCGGGCACGTCGATGCCCTGCTCGAGGCAGTACAGCAGCCCGCCCGCCCCGATCAGGTCGTTGGAATAGTAAAGAAAATCGACATCCGGACTGCGCTCGAGGACGGCTTGGGTCATCTCACGCCCCTTCAGAAGCGCCGAGCCGCCGGAGTAGAATTCCTGGTCGACGATCTCGATTCCTTCCTTCGCGAGCGCCTCGGTGAAGCCCTCGAACCGCTTCCGCGCGCGGTGGTCGAGCGGCATCTTGGTGCCGAGGAAGGCCACCTGCTCGTAGCCCGCCCGGCTGATCGCCCGGGCCATTTCCCGCCCTGCCCGGCGGTGGCTTATGCCGACGACGCTGTCGATCGGGGTGCCGTCGGTGTCCATGATCTCGACGACGGGGATGCCCGCGCTCGACAGCATCGCGCGGGAGGCGTCGGAATGCTCGAGTCCGGCGACGATCACCCCCGAGGGTCGCCATGACAACATCTCGAAGAGAACCTTCTCTTCCTTCTCCGGCGAGTAGTCGGTCACGCCCACGACGGGTTGGAGCGGCGTGCCCTCCAGCGCCTCGGTAATGCCGGTCATGACCTCGGGAAAGACCATGTTGGACAGCGAAGGGATGATGACGGCGACGAGGTTCACCCGCGACGAGGCCAGCGCCCCTGCGATCTTGTTGGGAACGTAACCCAATGATTTCGCGGCATGAAGAACCCTTTCGCGGGTGGCGTCGGAGACATCGCCGCGATTGCGGAGCACCCGGCTCACGGTCATTTCGGAGACGCCGGAGGCTTCGGAGACATCGCGAAGCGTAAGCGGGCGGCGGGGTGGTCTGAGGGTCTCGTCGGACATGCTGCATGGTTAACGCTAACGCCCTGAAGCGCAAGGGTGTCGGGTTGATCCCGGCGCGCAATCCGGCCAGAAGAGCTGCAGCGGCCCCGTAGCTCAGAGGATAGAGCAACCGCCTCCTAAGCGGTAGGTCGGAGGTTCGAATCCTCCCGGGGTCGCC
>CAZPPH010000290.1:0-2766 GCA_964588375.1 uncultured Rhodobacterales bacterium
CGAGCGCTTCGACGAGCGTGGACACTCCCGAATGTGTCGCGATCTTCTCCACGGCGACCGCATAGCGGCGACGCCAGTTCGGGTGCTCTCCGGTCGTTCCGGGAAGGTTCACCTGATCGCCCTGATCCAGAAGATCCTCGAGTTGAGCGACCGCGAGGCCGGAGCGCGTCCGCCCAAGAAACGCATGCGCCGCCCCGGCAAGCGCTTCACCGAAGGGGCTTTTGAGCGACACTCTCGCGCCACGGAGAAGGCCGGCCTTTCTCATCGCCTTCAGGAATGCCTTTCGTTCCCCGTGCCGCTGCGCGCGCTGCCGCGTCTCTTCCTCCGCAGAGGGATAGAGCGAATGCCGCGCCTTGAGGTCGATGTCGCGCCCCTCCCACCAGCCTCGGAGCGTCGCGAGATCGTGGCTGCCGAGCATGGCGAGTGCGAGAGCCGGATAATCATCGGGCGGGATGAAGGTGCCATCCTCGTCGCGCTCGAAGATGATCACGCGGTAGGACAGCACCTTCGCCTCGGACATGCGTTCGCGAAAGCCTTCCGGCACCGTCCCGAGATCCTCGCCGACGACGAGGCAGCGGCGCTCGTGGCTCTCAAGTGCGAGGACCGCGATGAGGTCGTCCATGGGATAGGTGACGTAGGCGCCTTCCGTGGGCGGCCGTCCCTCCGGGATCAGGTAGAGATGCCTCAGCGCCATGACGTGATCTATGCGCAGGCCGCCGGCATGGCGCATGTTGGCCCTGACGAGATCGGTGTAGCTCGCGTAGGCCTCGTCTCGCAGCGCCTGCGGGTCGAACGGCGGCAGGACCCAGTTCTGGCCGGCGGGGTTGAGCATGTCGGGCGGAGCGCCGATCTGCAGTCTCGAAAGCACTGTCCCCGGGTTCGACCAGCTCTCGGCACCGCCGGCGTCGGCTCCCACGGCGAGGTCGCGGTAGAGGCCGACCGCCATGCCGCGCGCCCGGGCTTCCGCCGCCGCCCGGCCGAGTTGGCAATCCGCCACCCACTGCAACCAGGCGAAAAACCCGATGCGCCCGGGATGATCTTCCGCGAAGCGTGCGACCGCTTCCGACCGGCAGTCCCGGAACGGTTCCGGCCAATGTCGCCAGTCCGCCAGCTCGTCAGCCTCCGCGGCAAACCGTTCGCGCAGCGCCGAAAAACGGCAGAAGCGCTCCAGCGTTTCGCCCTGTTCATGGCGGAAGGCAGCGAAGGCCCTGACATCGGAGGCCGGCGCACTCTCCCGAAAAACTCGATGCAACGCCTCGAGAACCGGAACCTTGAGCGCGGTGACGCCCGTGTAATCGACGAGATCGGATGCACGGCATGCCTCGAGCCTCTTCTGAAATTCCGGTGCCTCGACAAGCGCGCGCACGGCAGGATCCGTGTCGAAGCCAGCCACGGCTGCAACGTCGATATAGAGGATGTTGAGAAAGAGCCGGCTTGCCGGCGAATAGGGACTCGCATGCTCGGGGTCGTCGAGAAACATCGCGTTGAGCGGATTCAGCCCGATCATGTCCGCACCGAGGTCCGCCGCGACCCCTGCGAAACTGGCAAGATCGCCGAAGTCGCCAATTCCCCAATTCCGTTCGGAGCGGAAGAGGTAGAGCTGCACGGCGATGCCCCAGAGCTTGCGTTCTTCGCTCAGCGCTTCGGGAACCCAGCAGGATTCGGGCGCGACCAGCAGAATCGTCTCCGTCGGCGGGAGCCCCTTGCCCTCGACACGGAGGCGGTATCGCCCGAACGCCTTCGGAACCTCGATCGCTATGTGATGGGCCCGGTCTCCGTCCGCATCTGACGGCACCGCCGTCGCCTCTCCGCTCCGCGACCCTCCGGTTTCTCCGAAAATCCGCCACCTCAGTCTCCGGGCCCGCGCATTCACCGGAATGTCTATTCGCTCGCCCGGACGCGTCGTCACGACCACCGGCGGCAGCGGCCTCAGCGCCGCCTTCTCATCAAGCCTCTCAAGTGTCGCCCTGGCCTTGTGTTCGTCCTCCGCGTCGAAGCCCATCGCCTCGGCAAGGTGCCGGGCGACGTCGGGGTCGGTGGGGCGCATGTTTCCCGACGCGTCGGTGAACTCCAACTCAATTCCGATCCGTTCCATGAGCCTTTCGAGAGCGCTCATGTTGCCGCCCCCGTGCTCGCCCCGCCCCGGCTCCGGAACATCCGCACTCCGGGGTTGCGCCACGTCGGGCCAATGTCGCCGGCAGGGTGGCGCATCCCGGACACGGCGCGGGGCAGGTCGTCGCCGGCGATCCGCCCCACCCGGTGAAACGGGTTGCGGTCCGATGCCCTCCTGCTTTCGACAAGATCGTGATCAACTGAGCGTTTCGGCGTTCTCGTCAACAGCAGCTCCCGGCCTGACATGCAGACGGGAAACGGGAGGGCGACCGCGTTTGTTCCGGCAGGAGCCGGACCGGTCTCCGGAGAGTGTCACCTCGCGTGGCGGAAGCGGCTGCCCGGTGCTCGCCCGACAAAGTCCGACCCGTCATTTTCCCGGCCCGCGATCTGCGTATCCATATCAAGTCCATGGCCGCCTTCATGCTGATTGACGCGCTCTCTGCGCGTGATGATCGTCGGACTGCCCGGGCCGGGACGACTGGCTCGGGGTTTTTCGAAAACACCCGAGCCCGAACCGACACCCCGCCCGGGGCGTTTAGTCATGCGCGGTCGATGGGCTGCGTTCATCTTCCTGACCAGGGGGTACCATGAACAAGGCGCGGAATGGCAACGAAATGCGAGGGTCGGATCAATCCGCGCAACAGCGTGTCGGCG